>WHTE01000060.1 GCA_009377845.1 Nitrospirales bacterium
CGAAAAAGTAAAAGTCTGGTTTGATCCTGAAGGGGATTTTTTGGAAGTGCAGTTCAGCGATGCGCCAGGTTTTATGCGGCCAACTGCCCATGATGCCGTCATGGAACGCGTGGACGAACAGGGACATGTTTTAGGATTCAGTGTCCTGGGCGTCAGCCGGTTCCAAAAGGATCGTCCACTGGAAGCTCAACTCCTGACTGGAAAATAAAGACCGTGAGACTTTGGCTCTCCTTCTTAGTCTATCAGTTGACCGGCAAACCTTTGCTGGCGTATCGGCGGCGGCGGAGGAGAAAATAATGAACCAAGACAAATTCCCTCCCGGTTGGGATGAAGCCCGAGTCCGTCGAGTCCTCGCGCATTATGAAGAGCAGACGGAGGAAGAGGCTGTGGCAGAAGATGAAGCCGCAGCGGAGGACAGCACTCAGACAGTCATGGAAATTCCTAGCGAGCTTGTCCCGGCAGTCAGAGAGCTTATTGCAAAAAGACGGTCAGGCTAATTCGAATCATTCGAAATTGACCGTATTCAAAAAGCCTCGGGAGGCCTTGACCGGGAAAGTTCGGCGTTGTTCGCGGCCAGTCCGCCAGTGTCGAAGCAATAACGAAAAGCCATGAGTACTATTCGCGAACTCGATCAAGTCGTCTTGACCTCTGACGTTCCCGCTGAAGGCCTTGTAGTGGGAGATGTTGGGACCGTCGTGCTTATCTATCGTGATGGCCAGGCTTACGAGGTTGAGTTCATGACTTTGGAAGGGAAGACCGCCGCGGTGATCACACTGGAAGCTTCACAGGTTCGCCCTGTCAGACATCGCGAAATTGCTCACGCCCGCGAGCGTTCATCAGGATAATTTATAGCCCCACGCCCAGGTCGGCGATCTGAATCTCGTGGCTTCTGGATCAGCGTATTTCTCTTTTTATCGGTGAGTGTTTTTGCGATGGATTCCACAGAAGCGCCGGTCTCGATAGCGGTGGAACTTGCGGCGTTCATGATTAGCGCTTTCCGATATTTCTTGGGATTCTGTAGATAGGGATTTGTTTCAATGAGAGATTTCTTTGTCATCTCAATTCCGTTCTAATTCGATTGTACGCGATGGGCTTCCTTCTCACCACCACAACATGAGTCCCGCTGCGATCGTCCAAAAACTCTGGAGTTTCTGCAACGTCCTTCGCGACGACGGGATGAGCTATGGCGACTACGTCGAGCAGTTGACATATTTGCTGTTTTTGAAGATGGCCGATGAGCGGACGAAGCCACCCTATTCTCAGCCCAGTGGCATACCCGACAGATATAGTTGGCCCAGCCTTTTGAAGAAGGATGGGGACGAACTCTTTGACCACTACCGCCATCTTCTTGAAGAGCTAGGCAAGGAAAAGGGCCTCCTCGGACTGATCTTCACCAAGGCGCAGAACAAGTTTCAGGACCCTGCCAAGCTGCGGCGTCTGATCGTCGATCTGATCGACAAGGAAAACTGGTCGATCATGAGTGCCGATGTGAAAGGGGATGCCTACGAAGGCCTGCTGGAAAAGAACGCGCAGGATACGAAGACCGGCGCGGGCCAATACTTCACCCCCCGTCCGCTGATTCAAGCCATTGTGGATGTGATTCATCCTAAACCCGGCGAAACGATCTGTGACCCTGCCTGCGGGACCGGCGGCTTTCTGTTGGCCGCCCATGACTACCTCGTGACGCACAATCCGAATCTCACGAAGGATCAAAAGAAGGAATTAAAGGAAAGCACGCTCAGGGGATGTGAACTGGTCCAGGGAGTCGCCCGATTGTGTGCCATGAATTTACTTCTCCATGGTATTGGAAGTGTAGAAGCGGCATCTTGCCGCTTAGGGGCTGCGGACAAGCGGCGGGACGCCGCTTCTACCTTACCCATTGTCGTGAGCGACTCTTTAGCCGCTGATCCCGGCGACCGGTATGACATTGTGCTGACCAACCCGCCGTTCGGGAAAAAGAGCAGCACGACGATTGTGGGGGAGGAGGGCAAAGTCTCCAAGGAACGGGACATCGTGGAGCGGGATGACTTCTGGGCGACCACTTCCAATAAACAACTCAACTTTGTCCAGCATGTGAAAACGCTATTGAAGCAACACGGCCGTGCAGCAGTGGTCGTCCCCGATAATGTGCTCTTTGAAGGTGGCGCCGGAGAAACGATTCGCCGCAAGCTCCTGCACGAATGCGATGTCCACACGCTGCTACGTCTTCCCACCGGCTTGTTCTATGCTCAAGGGGTGAAAGCGAACGTCCTGTTCTTTGACAAAAGACCTGGCGGGGAATCGGCATCAACCCGAAAACTCTGGATCTACGACCTGCGCACGAATAAACACTTCACCTTGAAAACCGGACCGTTGAAACGTGAAGACCTGGATGAATTTGTGAAGTGTTACCACGCGAAGAACCGGCATGATCGGAAACCGACGTGGTCGGACAAGAACCCTGATGGTAGATGGCGGGCTTACGACTACGACGAATTAGTCGCCCGTGACAAAGCCAGCCTCGACCTCTTCTGGCTCAAAGATGACTCTCTCGAAGACTCCGCTAATCTTCCCGATCCGGACATCATTGCCCAAGAAATCGTTGACGACCTCGAAGCCGCCCTCGAACAATTCCGCCTGATCGCAAATGATCTTAGTAATGAATCAGAAGAAAAGGTTACCTGATCGCCTCAAATGCTATTTGGGGTCTGCTATTTGGGGTCTGGTCTTGTAATCACACATCTCTAATGCCTTGCTTACGAAGCTCAAGGGCTCTCCTTCCTTCACCCATTTCTCTTACCAGACCGCGTGTTTGACTGAGAGGAAATTTTTCTTTTCGGTTTTCTCTGCTCTCTAACATTCGTCGAATTTTTTATTGTTCACCCACTCGTCTAATTTCCACCAAACGGTTTGCTCCCCACTGCCCTGCCTGGTTATTTCTTGCGCGAGCATGAGAATTTCCTGATACGAACGCACGTGCAACGGCACTTGATCCTGCCTGACAATCCGTGTCAATTGCGGCCATTGATGCGATCCTATCTTTTGGGCCATTGGCCGACCGGGACTGTCTGCATAGACGATGACCACCGCCGTGTTGTTTGTCATTCCTCCGGGCTACTTCATATGCCACTACGAGATTCCGCGTTCAGAGGAAATTCACGACTGGGAAAATCCCCCTTTGTCCCCCTTTGCGAAATGGGGAATGGCACTGCGCGAATGACGGAGGGGGTGGATACTCGACAACTCATGATGTCATCCTGAGCTCTTCGGCGAAGGATCTGTGCTCAGATTGAAAAGGCCTATGGCTGGGCGAGATCCTTCGGTTCCCTCAGGATGACAACGCTTCCCAGGTCTTGCTCCATGTGTTCATCGCGAAGTATGCATCGGGCATGGTCTGACTGATGAGTTCACGTATTGACCAATAAAAAAGAGAAGATGGATTCCCGATGACAACCGTCGGAAGGACCAGGCAAGGAGGCAGGACGGACATCGTGATGAACTGGGCGCCAGCGTTTCTGTCATCTTCGCAATTAGTAAGTGGGGATCCATCTGAAACATTCCAGGATGGATGCCCGATAACATATGTCGGGAATGACGGAGTAGGAATAGATTTCTCACTGTGTTCGAAATGACAAAAGAAAAGGAAAAGGTGGGCGTGAGCCCTGGGCTCATGCTTACGACGCCCGAGAAGCTACCTTTTCTAACAACTTGTGATATCCCTCGAACTGCTGCCCTGACGCCATTCCAGTTTGCCCTGAGCCCGTCGGCTTTGATCAGGACAGGCTCAGCACAAACGGATGGTAAAGGTGGCATTGAGAGACTACACGAGATATGATTGGGGTTCTGAATTCCATGTCTTCTCAACAATCAGGGTCATAGCCGATGTCAGCATGTTTTTTTAATTGGGTGAATACACTTCGATCGAGCCTGTGGTGATTCCCAGTTGTATGGCCATCGCCGCCGTTTTCCTTTCTCTCGGCGTGCCCTATCTTGACTAAATATTCTCTCCCCAAGCTATTCACTCCTTCCCTTGGCTTAGCAACATGCGGCCGGAAGGGGCCATGACCTTGCTTTCGACCATAGCCGGATCCATGATTACCATCGCCGGAGTAGGGTTTTCCATCACGATTGTTGTCCTGACATTGGCCTCCGCACAATTCGGACCATGCCTGTTAGGAAATTTTTTGCGAGATCGAGGAAATCAGGTGGTCCTTGGAACGTTTGTCGCCACCTTTCTCTATTGCCTGCTGGTGTTGCGAACCATTCATGTCAATTCCCCAGGAGAGTACACCCCCTACTGGGGAACATTGGTCGGTCTAGTTTTGGCGGTCTGCAGTCTAGGCGTGCTGATTTATTTCATGCATCACATTGCAGTTTCCATTCAAGCTCCCAATCTCATCACCGTGGTATATGGCGAGCTGGAAAAAGCCATGACCAGATTGTTCCCTGAACGAATGGTCAAGAACATCCCGATGAAGGAGACGGCCAGGATATCTCCCAGGTGCTGACCAGAATGGAACTGGAGGGCATCCCGATTCTGGCTGATATCAGTGGGTATCTACAGGCCATTGAGAGTGACGAACGTGTTGAAATCGCGCGGGACCAAAAGCTGGTGTTCTTGCTTCATTACCGTCCGGGCCATTTTCTCATCAAAGGGCGGCCCTTGGGGAAAATAGTGGTTGATGGGCCAATGAACGAATCAATGGCCCAGTGTCTCTCAACATCCGGCAGGATTTCCATATTCTTCCCCATAAAAAATTTCATTCCAACCATCTTTTTTTCTCAATAACCCAAAGTATCCAGGAGTTAGACTTTTGGCTGAAGGAATCCTCTGTTTTGTCCATTGCCGTCAGGGCATTCGCAAGTAGTAAATGTATCTAATTCTCTTTACTGATCGAGCGTTCATAGAGGAATGACATGCTGAAAGCATTGCTGGACATGCGAGGCTATGGTCTTCGAGCGATCGATAAAGATCTCGGCAGTGTTGAAGATTTTTATTTTGATGATCGACTGTGGAGGGTTCGTTACTTGGTCGCTGACACGGGGAATTGGCTTCCAGGCAGAAAGGTCCTTATTGGACAGGAAGCTCTGGAGCCGTCACAGGGGGAAGATCATGTGTTTCCCGTTGCCCTGACTTCTACCGAAGTAGAAAACAGTCCGGGGATCGAATCCGAATTGCCCTTCTCGCTAGAAAAAGAACGAGAATTGCGATTATTTTTTCAATGGAGAGAATATTGGGATGATGAAATTTTCATCCAGCGTGCCGGATACAGCCCGCTCGGTTCCCCGTGTTTGGGAACTGTCGAGTCTTCTCCAATGCTCCTTGCGAACATACCCTCCAGTTTGAACGCAAATCCTCATTTACGGTCCGCAAATGAAATGCAGGGCTACTCTATTCGGGCGCAAGATGGAGATATCGGGCACGTGGAGGATTTCATTATTCGAGAACCTTCTTGGGAAATCCGGTATTTGGTTATTGAAACCGGGAACTGGCTTTCTGGAAAAAAATTCCTCATCTCTCCCCAATGGGTCAGGTCGATCGATTGGAGCCGTCATGCAGTGGAACTGGAAATGACTTGCAGAAAAATTGAGGAAAGCCCGGAGTTTTCCGTAGGAAAACCCCTCACCAGGGACGATGAGGCCAGTCTGTATGATTACTTTGAAAAACCTCACGATTGGGAGTAGAGAGAATATTGCTCCAAGATGGAATATTATCCCCTCTTTTCTCCTGCTGTGATTGAGGAACTTGAATTTTTCGGTTGCTATTGGGTGTGGTGAAAAATCATGCCCCGAATCCGGGGGAAGGTGCTGCTGTGCCTGCGCCGGAGCTCCCGGCCTTCGTAGCCGAAGCTACTTCGGCGGAGTAGGCTCGGCAAACAGGCCAGCGGCGTTCTCCGAACCAGTGAAAAATGAGAAGTGAAAAGTCAGGAGATGAGAGAAAGACACTCTGAACGTGTTGGCTCTCGTCATTTTACTCCTTACTCCTCATTCCTTACGATCTTTAAACGCGCCTTCCTTCGGCCACGCTGCTATGTGGATGCCAAGTGCTCGGTCGATTGATTTTCACGCTGCTTGGCGCATCCTCTGTCGCGTGATGTTCGCCAGGTGGTAGGTTTCATCGTATGGCTTATGGTCGCTCCACATCACGAAAATAATCTTCAACCACTTCGCCCCGAGCGCCCGAAGCGCCTGAGGATGGCGGTGGCCTCTCGCCCGTTGATACCGAGAGCAGCGGTTGGCCCACTCACAGCGCTTGAGCGAGTTGAATGCCAACCAATACACCGCGTCTCGCAGCCGTTTATTGCCGGCCACCCGAAAGTGGGCGACCCGGCTTTTGCCACTCCCTTTGGTGACCGGGACTCCACCCGCTTCGGCTTGCAGGTGCCGGAAGGATGCCCAACAACTCGGTGCATCTTCCAGTTCAGCCCATAGCATCCGGACGGTGGCTCCCCTGTTGCCTCCCAGCCGCATCTCGACCAGCTTCGCCGCCGGCATAGCAGCGAAACAACGCTCGCCCTGCTCCCTGGAGCTCTCGACCGCCTGCCCCACGACCGCGAGCTGCCGGACGAGCACGGCGAGCAGTGGCGTCTTGGCTCGGACCACGTGCTCAGGCATCGCCCATTGCGGCTGATTCCGCTTCTCCCACAGCTTTTGACCGCGGGCGGCGCTGAGAGGGTGTTGGCGCGTCGCAAAGCGGGTCCGCGTCCGGCGGGTCAAAGCCGAAAGCGCCTGAGAGGTCGGATACGGCTCGAGAACCGCCAGCGCGATCTTCGCTTCCAGATCGGACAACACCTCCAGGGGGCGCGGATAATACTCTTTGAGCGTCACCGTGAGCTGATTGAGCCGCCGCGTTTTGTGGCGGACCAGCCGATGGTGATCGCTGGGGAGCAACTTCAGCTCTTGGGCCGCCTCGGAATTCGGCTGAAGCGCGCGCAGACGCACATCATCGGTGCGGAGAAAGTCCGCCAGCACCGCGCATCAAACGGATCGCTCGTCGATGGACTCATGCGATAGCGGTCTCTGACCCGATCCAGGGCCTTGGGATTGACCGGATAGATCACGACGCCGTGATCCAACAGGAAATCCACGATGCGCCCGTGTGGCTTCTCAATGGCGGCCCACAGCTCGATTCCCGTGGCCCGACGCTCATCGAGCCAGCGGCCCAACTGCGCCATCGCGTCCGGGAGCTCTTGCACCGTCATCTCGGCGACCGTGCCTCCCGTCTCATCTCCCACGTCCAGCTGGTGTTCCCGGTCCGCCCAATCCACGCCGATGTAGTATCGCGTCACGTGCTCCTCCTCCTTCCTGGTGTCCTGCCAATGCCAATCGCGGTGAACGGACTGTTCGCCTTATATCGGTCCTCCGGGGGACAACTTTCTCTTGAACCGTGTACTCCGTTCTCTCACTGGTCGGGACAGTCTGTCCTCGATCCTCCTGCGGGATCAGGTCTCGATGGTCCTCAGTCCAGCAAGCGCTTGCAATCGGCGCGATGTTCAAAGATGATCTCCTCTCGATCTATTATTATGAAAATCTCCAACTATATATAAGGTTTTAAACACTACCTATTGTTTTCATCATCCCCGCAGGTCGGTAGCGGGGATCCATCCGAAAGAAACCACCTGCCGCCTGACGCTTTACCCCTCACTCCTCTTGTTTCACGTCTGCTTAAGATGGAGTCCCGATGAAAAATGTCGAGAATGATGGAGAGGGAATGGTACTGTGGGAATGACGCCGCTCCGTCGAAGGAGCAACCGGATGAGACGGGAAAACGGGGAAGACAACACACTGTGCGTTCCCCTCCCCGCTTGTGGTTTGAGCGATGGTCTTACGGGTTTGCGGATTCCTTGACGGTCCATTCAAACGTTCCATTGACCAGGTCCCCAATCACCTGTTGCCCATCCACCACTTTTCCCTGAATGATCAAGCGGGACAACGGTGTTTCAATTTCCTGCTGAATCAGCCGCTTCAGGGGGCGAGCCCCATAGACGGGATCATAGCCACGAGCAGCCAGTTCCGCGACCGCCGCCGGTGTGAGTTCCAACGTGATCCGGCGATCCGTTAGACGGGCTCGCAGCCGCGTTAATTGAATGTCCACGATCTTGACCAATTCATCACGGGTAAGTGGATGAAAGACGACCAGTTCATCCACGCGATTCAAAAACTCGGGACGAAAATGCTTTTGGATTTCCCGCATCACGAGTGCGCGGATGTCTTCATAGGCCAAACGCTGTTGCTGCGCTTCAAGAATATCCTGGCTTCCTATATTCGAGGTCATGATTAAGACGGTGTTTTTGAAATCAACCGTTCGCCCCTGAGAATCGGTCAACCGTCCATCATCCAGCACCTGGAGAAGCACATTAAACACATCATGGTGGGCCTTTTCGATTTCGTCAAACAAAATGACCGAAAACGGTTTTCGGCGAACGGCCTCCGTTAATTGCCCTCCTTCTTCATACCCCACATATCCTGGAGGCGCTCCGATTAATCGAGCCACCGTATGCTTTTCCATATACTCCGACATATCAATCCGGACGAGATTCGATTCATCATCAAACAACGTATGAGCCAACGAGCGCGCTAGTTCTGTCTTCCCCACGCCTGTCGGGCCAAGGAATAAAAATGATCCAATGGGACGATTGGGATCTTTGATGCCCGAACGCGCCCGCAACACGGCTTCCGCGACCGCTTTCACCGCTTCATCCTGCCCGATCACCCGTTTGTGCAGCCATTCATCCAAATGGAGTAATTTTTCCACTTCCCCTTGGAGCAACCGGCTCACGGGAATGCCGGTCCACCGGCTGACCACTTCCGCAATATCATCTTCATCCACTTCTTCTTTTAACAGCCGGCTCCCCTCCTGTTTATTGGCTAGTCGGCCTTCCTCTTCACGCATGTCCTTTTCTAAACGAGGTAACGTGCCATAGCGCAATTCAGCCACCCGATTCAGGTCATAGTCGCGCTCCGCTCGCTCAATTTGTTGCTTCACCTCTTCGATTTCTTGTCGCAACTGATGCAACTTCCCCACTGACGCCTTTTCGGCCTCCCACCGAATCTTCAGCTCATTGAGCCGTTGTTGCTTTTCCGCCAGCTCTTTTTCCAGACTGACCAACCGTGTTTGGCTCCCGGGGTCGGTTTCTTTTTTGAGGGCTTCACGCTCAATTTCCAGCTGCAACACTTTTCGGGAAATTTCATCCATTTCAGCGGGCATGCTGTCGATTTCGGTTCGTAACCGGGCCCCGGCCTCATCAACCAGATCAATGGCTTTGTCCGGCAAAAACCGATCGCCAATATACCGGTGTGACAGCCGGGCGGCCGCGACTAACGCAGAATCTTTTATGCGAATGCCATGATGCACTTCATAGCGTTCTTTTAATCCCCGAAGTATGGAAATGGTGTCTTCCACCGTCGGTTGATCCACCAGCACGGGCTGGAAGCGCCGCTCCAGGGCAGCATCTTTTTCAATATGCTTCCGGTATTCGTCAAGGGTAGTGGCGCCAATCAGATGCAATTCTCCTCTCGCCAGCATCGGCTTGAGCAAATTGGCGGCATCCATGGACCCTTCCGCGGCGCCGGCCCCCACGACCGTGTGTAATTCATCGATAAACAAGAGGATCTGCCCCTGCGACGATTGAATTTCTTTCAGCACCGCTTTCAACCGTTCTTCAAACTCACCGCGGAACTTGGCACCCGCAACCAAAGCTCCCATATCGAGCACGATCAAGCGTTTGTGCTTCAAGCCCTCTGGCACATCTCCCTTGATGATCCGCTGTGCCAGCCCTTCAACAATCGCTGTTTTTCCAACACCCGGCTCTCCGATCAGGACAGGGTTGTTCTTGGTGCGGCGAGACAAAATCTGTATGACCCGACGAATCTCTTCATCCCGGCCGACCACCGGATCTAATTTTCCTTGACTCGCCAATCGCGTCAGATCACGCCCGTATTTCTCTAATGACTGATAGGTTCCCTCCGGATCGGGGCTGGTCACCCGTTGGTTGCCACGTACCTGTTGGAGACCGGCGAGAACTTTATCCCGTTTGAGCCCGATGGTGTGAAACACTCCCCCTTCCGCCACCATGGCCAGGATGACATGCTCCACACTCAGGTACTCATCCCGAAGCTCTTTCATCTCATTTTCAGCCTGGGTCAGGACCTTTCCCAGACGCGGGGAGATATGCACTTGTCCCGGTCCGGCCCCACCCACCTGAACCTGCGGCAATTTCTGAAGAACGTGCTCTGCGGCATTTTTGACGGCGGTGGGCGATACTCCGGCTTGCTCTAAAATCGGGTGAGCCAATCCTCCGGATTGTTCCAGCAGCGCCAGCAGGAGATGTTCAACATCTATTCCTTGATGACTTCGGCGCATCGCGATGCCCGAAGCAGCCTGCAAGGCTTCCTGTAGTTTGATCGTCATCCGGTTGAGGTCCATTGGCTTACCCTCCTAGATTAATGATAAAATGTTACCCTCTTCTTAAAGATAACAACCCACCTCCGCATTTCAACCCCTCGGGAAACATCACAAAAAATCATTCTGACAATTCCAAAAGGATACGCCATCCAAAAGGTGCAACATTCGCAGGTTCAAAAATGGCGACCAGCGAGTGAGTTAGGACCCGATGATGTGTTCGTAAAGCCGATGTACGACAGAGGTATGTCGACGAAAGTCGTTCAGGAAGGCTTGGGTAGCTTGTTCAATGGTTGAATCTTTGAAGTAGCCCATCCTGACGGCACATTTGCTAATTTCTTCAGCCTTGGTCGGGATCAGGTGGGTTTGGAATTCATGGACCATTTGGAGTTTATGTTCCAGATTTCTCAAAAACACATACGACTCTTTCAGGATCCTCGCCTCTTGCGTCGTGATTTTCCCGATTTGTCTCAACTTCACCAGGCCTTTGAGCGTTTGCCGATCACGAATCTTGGGGTACAGATAGCCCCAACGAAGCTGAAGCCCTTGCACAATAAATTCAATTTCCCGAATACCTCCTATTCCCAACTTGACATGCCGATCCACTTCCCCTCGCCGAATTATCTTGGAAAGAATTTGGGACCGGAGGGCTTGAATGGCGGGAAACACCTGGTCCGCAACCTCTTCATTCCCATAGACGAAACTGACCAGCCCACGGATTAATGATTGCCCCACCCGGACATTCCCGGCAATGGGCTTCGCTTTGAGAAAGGCCAGGCGCTCCCAGGTCCGTCCTCGACTTGCATAATAATGGAGTGCATCTTCCAAGGAAGAAGCCAACGGGCCTACTGTCCCTTCCGGACGGAGACGAAGATCGACCCGAAACAACGCGCCCTCTGCCGTTGAGGCCGTCAAGACGGCCGTGAGTTCCCTGGCCAGGGTTTCGCAATAGAGAATCCGGGATATGCTGGTTTGGCCCTTCCCCGCTTTCGTGTTGCCTTTGGGAGCATGGTATACATAAATCAAATCGACATCAGAACTATAATTGAGCTCCCAGCCTCCCAGTTTCCCCATGGCCAACACCGAGAAGCCGTCAGACAGTCCCCCGGTTGAAGTGGAACGTCCAAAGTCCCCGAACCGTTTTCTCAAATCTCCGTCCACCAGTTCATACGCCGCATGAATCACCGCCGAGGCCAATTCCGATAACACCGTATAGGTTTCCACCGGCAAGGCGATTCCCAGTAAATCGCGAATTCCAATTCGAAGCATTTCGCGCCGCTTGAACCGTCGTAGCGCTTCACATCGAGCCTCAAAGCTTGTGACGGCGCTCAGGGATGCCTGCAGATTGGCCAGAAGGGCGCTCCGGGTCGGCCGCCGAAGCAATACCCGCTCATCTTCAATCCAATACACTAATAACGGATCACGAATAAATGTTTGAGCCATGGCCGGGCTGTTGCCAAAGGCGGTTCCCAGTACCTCGATCACATGCGGCACCACCGCTAAATATTGAAACAGTTGCAGACGGTGGATACCGGAATCGACATACCGTTCCCATTCATTCAGGGCCTGATCGGGATCTGCCGTGCGGGCGAGGCTGGCTAATACCTCGGGCAAAATGGTCGCCAGGGCTTTTCGACTGGCCGGCTCTCCAGCCATAGCCTGGAGGTTCAAGTCAGCCCGCTTCCACTCCTGAATGCCATAGGCCTGAAGAATCCGGGCGACGTCCTGTGATACCAGGCCGGAAGCCAGGAGCAAGGGAGTGGGATCGGGAAAAGGGGAAGTGTGAGCTTTGCCCTGTCGAGCGGCATGTGGATTCAAAGAGGTCATCTCGAAGGAAAATTATACGGCACGACACCAGGCCTTACAATGCAACAGTTTTTCAGTATACTTCTTTGCTATGAACGAGTCAGACCGGATCCACACCTATCAAACACAATGCCCTCATCTGCGCCAGACCTTGATCAGGGATTTTGTCCTCCAGATGGACCCGGATTATTTTGAAAGCTTTTCTTCAGCCGCGATCATGCAACATTTAGAGCTGGCAAACCAACTCACCTTCAACCAGCCGTGTGCCATGCTGATCCAGGCACTTCCCTCTTACCAATATCAATTAACACTGGTGGCCTACGATTATTTTTCAGAATTCGCCACGTTTTGCGGGGTCTTATCTTCATTCGGGCTTGATATCCGGGAGGCCACAATTTTTACTTCTCTGGAGACCCCCTCCGAACTCTCCACGTCCACGAAGTCTTCCAGAGGCCACCCTCACTTGAAGCGATCCTCTCGCCCGATGCAGGGATTGACCCGAAAAATCGTCGTGGATGTGTTTCACGTACAAGCGCTCGACGGGTTTCAATTCGGAGAATCTGAACAACGGGAGTTTCGAGAAACGGTGACGACTCTCCTCCAGCTCCTTCAAAAAAATCAGATTCGGCAAGCCCGTGGCCAGGTCAACCGCCGTCTCATTGAAAATTTAGGAAAGATGCGCAATAGACCCACTGAAGTGGTCCATCCCGTTCACATTACCTTTTCCAACCCGCCGGCCACTCAGGAAACCATTCTGGATATCGGCTCAACCGACACGCCCGCCTTTTTGTATACCTTTGCCAATGCCCTGGCCATGCGAGGCATTTATATTGTTAAAGCCAGGATCGAGGTCACCGATCATCGCGTCCGCAACCGCCTCTACGTTCGCGGGAGGCAAGGAGGGAAAATTCAAGGGAAAGGCGAGCAGCAGGAACTGCGAACGGCTGCCACCTTACTTAAAGAGTTCACCCATTACCTCAGTTGGGCACCGGATCCGGGTAAAGCGCTCAACCATTTTGATCAATTCCTCGATCAATGGTTAGACCAGCCGAATACACCATCCCGCATCACCAAGCTGACGCAATCTTCAACCCTGGAGCATCTGGCGCAACTCTTTGGAAGCAGTGATTACCTCTGGGAGGATTTACTTCGTCGCCAGCATCACAATCTGTTACCCATGATGAACCAGTACCAAAAAGGTCCACTGATCCGGTCAAAATCCGTTCTCACCAAGGCCATCGAACCATTGCTGCTGAAAGCCAAAAGCCCTGCAGAAAAAAAACAGCGGCTGAATCAATGGAAAGACGAAGAACTGTTTCGCATCGACATGCGTCATCTGTTGGAAAATAGTCCCCTCCCACAATTTTCTGAGGCACTGACCAACCTCGCGGATGTCATTCTCCACCAGGCGCTTCTTCAATCTCAGAAGGCCATCAATCCTAAGGCCTCCCTCACCACTCCCCCTTCGATGGCGATCTTCGGGTTGGGAAAGCTCGGTGGCGGCGAATTAGGATATGCCTCCGATATCGAAATCCTGTTTGTGTATCAGATACCAGGCAGGCCTCCTCGACATCTGGCAGCCATGTTGTCGTCAGATTACTTTGAGCGCTTGGCCCAGGAATTTCTTCAGTGGATCGAAGCCAAACAGGAAGGAATTTTTCATCTGGACACCAGGCTTCGTCCGCATGGAGAAAAGGGACTCCTGGCAAATTCCCTTGAGGAAATTCAACGGTACTATGCCCCACAAGGGGGGGCAGCTCCTTTTGAAAGACAGGCTTTGATTAAGCTTCGATTTGTGGCTGGAAACCGGAGACTGGGAAAAGCCGTTGAACTGCATCGTGACCAATTTGTCTACGGTCCGGACCCATGGGACCTTCACACGGCTCTCCATCTTCGTGAACGTCAAATGAAAGAGTTAGTGCAACCGGGGACCACTCATGTTAAATACGGAGCCGGCGGCCTCCTCGATGTGGAGTATACGGTGCAATATCTTCAACTCATGCACGGAAACCGACATCTCTCCATTCGGACCCCGAATACCTTGGAGGCCATCGATCATCTATGCGGGGCAGCCCTGTTAACTCTTGAAGAGGGGGATAGGCTCAAAGACAACTATCTGTTTCTTCGACAACTCATTGATGGCCTCAGAATTGTCCGGGGAAACGCCCAAGACCTTGTGCTGCCACCGTCCGGTTCAGATGAGATGGTCTTTTTAGCCCGCCGGCTTGGAATGATCACCACGAACTGGCTCCAGGGAGCGAGAGATCTGGAACACACGATCCACACCCGGATGACACAAAGTCACGAACAGTTCCTTCAACGGTTTTCCAAACACTAACGCCTGGGGCCAAGATAGGATTTTTCAACCCGTTCTTTGAACAACCCAGGCGCTAGGGAAGCTACAGAGCCTTCTCCGCATCAATGCGGTGAAGGACAGGTTCAGGGATTACACATCATAGTACATAAAGTACTCATACGGGTGAGGCCTAACCCGTATGGCATCGATTTCATTGGTCCGTTTATAGCCAATCCAGGCCTCAAGTAGGTCCTCGGTGAACACCCCACCTTTTAAGAGAAATTCATGGTCATCCTCAAGATTCTTTAAGGCCTGTTCGAGACTCGACGGCAAGGACGGGATATTTCCTAATTCCTCCGGTTCTAAATCGTAAAGATTTTTGTCCATGGCTTCGCCAGGATGAATTTTATTCTGAATCCCGTCTAACCCTGCCATCAGCATGGCACTAAAGGCCAAATACAGGTTGCAGGATGGATCAGGGAACCGGACCTCAATCCGCTTGGCCTTGGGACTGGGAGAATACATGGGAATCCGGATTCCTGCGGATCGGTTCCGGCTGGAGTACGCGAGCAACACCGGCGCTTCAAAGCCCGGGGTCAACCGTTTGTACGAATTCGTAATAGGATTGGTCAACGCTGCCAAGGCCGGACCGTGTTTGAGAATTCCACCGATATAATACAAACACATCTGAGAAATGCCCGCATACTCCTTGCCAGCAAACAGGGGCTTCCCATCTTTCCAAATACTCTGATGCGTATGCATCCCGGTGCCATTATCTCCAAATAACGGTTTAGGCATAAACGTCACTGTTTTGTTATGCCGACGGGCAACATTTCGCACAATGTATTTGTACATCATCATCTGGTCGGCCATCTTGACCAGGGTATCGAATCGAAGGTCAATTTCCGCTTGACCCGCCGTGGCCACTTCATGATGGTGTTTTTCCACCCGTATCCCGGCTTTTTCCATCTCCCGGCACATCTCTGACCGGATATCCTGCTGCGAGTCAACGGGAGCCACGGGGAAATACCCTTCCTTATGGCGGGGTCGAGAGCCGAGGTTATCCCCGTCTTTCCCGGAATTCCAAATACCCTCTTCCGAGTCGACAAAATAGTAACCAGAGTGGCTATTTTGATCGAACGACACATGATCAAAAATAAAAAACTCGGCTTCCGGACCCCAGTAGGAAACATCTCCGATTTTTGTGCTCTTGAGATATTGTTCCGCGCGAAGCGCCACCCCACGAGGGTCCCGCTCATAAATGGTCCGGGTAATCGGATCTTGCACATCAGCAATCATACTCAGAGTGGGAATCTCCATAAATGGATCTAAGACGGCTGTGTTTGGATCCGGCACCACCAACATATCGCTGTTTTGAATCATCTTCCATCCGCGGATGGAAGAGCCATCGAATCCCGATCCCTCCTTGAACAGATCCAACGTCAATTCTGAAGTCGGAATCGAAAAATGTTGCCAGGTTCCCAACAGGTCCACAAACTTCAAATCCACCATTTCCACCTTGTTCTTTTTCGCAAAATCCAGCACTTCTTTCGCGGTCATTCAATACCTCCTTCTAAGGAATGTCTGTTTATAAAAGTGACAAGGCTCATTAATCTCCAAGACAATAAAAAAAAGTTCCAATCTCGCGCTTATCCGGTTCAAGGGCCACTTCAACATCGTCTACCCTTGCTACGAACGTTTGCATTATGTGTAAAAACTTTGATTTGCCCTTTCAGACATTGGACGAACACTATGTGACCGGGATACCTCCCAATGAGCCTGTCATCCTAAACCAACGGCCAAGGATCTGTGCCAAGGTCAAGAAACCTCAGGGCTCGGCGAGATCCTTCGTTTCCCTCAAAATGACCAGCCCCTCACAGGATTGGCTCGATTCATTCATCGCTCAGCATTCAGCAAGCATTATCTGAAAAATAACGTCCCAGTGTTACCACATTATGAATAGGCTCGCTCATCGTGTTGGCTGAGATCTAACCCAATTTCTTCTTCTTGGTCAGACACCCTCAGCCCAACCGTCATATCCAAAATTTTAAGAATGAGATAGGTTCCAAGAACAGAAAACGCTAAGGTTACCAAAGCCAATACGACTTGTATACCAAACTGTCCGGGATTTCCAAAAAACAAACCCTGGGACCCGATTGACGCAAAAAGCCCAGTGGCTAATACTCCTGTAACACCACCCACTCCATGAATGCCCACGACATCAAGCGAATCGTCATAACCCAGCCGCATTTTCCAAACCACGGCGGCATAACAAAGGGCGCCGGCAACCAGGCCAATGATGAGGGCTGAAATTGGTCCGATAAATCCTGCACCGGGGGTTACCGTTGCCAAACCCGCGATCACCCCGCTGGCCACTCCTAACACCGTTGGCTTCCCACGGTGGATCCACTCAGCCACCATCCAACTGAGGGCTCCTGCCGAAGCTGCCGTGTGAGTGGCAATAAACGCGGCGGCTGCGACACCGTTGGCTCCCAAGGCACTGCCCGCGTTAAATCCAAACCACCCGAACCAGAGAAGCCCCGCTCCCAGGACGGTCATCGGCAAATTATGTGGCGGCATCGGCTCCACACCAAATCCCTTGCGCTTTCCAAGCATGACCGCACACACCAATGCCCCGAACCCTGAACTGATATGGACAACCGCCCCACCGGCAAAATCCAATGCTCCCAGCCTGGCTAACCACCCTCCGCCCCACACCCAGTGCGCCAACGGTGCATACACAAGGAGAGACCATAAAGCTGCAAATAAAAGCAAGGCTTTAAATTTCATCCGCTCGGCAAAACTGCCGGTAATGAGTGCGACGGTAATGGCAGCAAACATCAGCTGAAAGACCACGAAGACTTGATGTGGAACTGTCGAAGCATACGTCGGGCTCGGTTCCAACCCCACACCCTGGAGGCCAATCCATTCAAGCCCCCCAATCAACCCTCCGATATCAGGACCAAAGGCTAAACTATACCCGCAAATCACCCAAAGCAGACTAATCAGACAAAGAATCACCATTGTATGCATAATGGTCCCGAGCGCATTTTTGCTGCGAACCAGCCCGCCGTAAAATAAGGCCAGTCCAGGAAGCGTCATACACAGCACAAGGGCTGAAGAAATTAAGAGCCAGGCTGTATCACCAGTATCAATCTTGAGCAAGACTTCTTCCCCTGCCCAAGCTGCGGATTGGTGACTCAGACTCATCCAAAGCACTACTCCTGTCAAAGCGCCAAGTATTGAACGTGGGACGAACACATTCATATCCCCTCCTCGTGCAAGAATTGTGTGGTGTGAAGAAAAATGGTCAGACCGCTCCTTCACCTGATTCCCCAGTACGAATGCGAATGACACTATGCAATTCGGAGACGAAAATCTTCCCATCACCAATACTGCCGGTTTTGGCTGCACGAGTAATGACTTCCAGGGCTTCGGCCACACGATTATCGGCTAAAGCGATTTCCAGTTTAATTTTTGGGACAAATTCAATTTGATATTCGGTTCCCCGATAGGTTTCTTTGTGACCTTTTTGACGTCCAAAGCCTTTGACTTCGGTGACCGTCATTCCCTGAATGCCCAATTCAATCAAGGCATCTTTCACTTCATCCAGCTTAAACGGTTTAATAATGGCTTGAATCAGTTTCATAGGACCCATCCTTCCATTGGATTAAGAAACTCTGAGAAACGCCTCCTGTAATCCCACATTCTGGAGCCCCCCACCGTACATTTGCGCCCGGAAATATCTCATCTATTTTTCACTCGTTATTCATATGCCCGTTCGCTGTGTTGTGTCAGATCTAATCCGAGCACCTCTTCTTCTTTACTGACTCGTAATCCGACCACACCATCGACAATTTTGAGAATGAGGAAAGTTCCCAGAAAGGAAAAAATCCATGTCGCTCCAACTCCAATGGCTTGAATGACCATCTGCCCCGGGTTTCCAAAAAAGAGCCCCGTGCCTCCACCCATACTGGCAAATAACCCCGTTGCCAACGCTCCCCAGGTTCCTCCAATTCCATGGATGCCGAGCACATCCAAGGCATCATCCTGGCGGAGTTTATTTTTCAAAAAGACACCAAGATAGCACAACACTCCCGCTCCCAAGCCAATCATAATAGCCGAAACAGGCCCAACATAGCCGGCTGCGGGCGTGATAGCCACCAGCCCCGTGACGGCGCCGCTGGCCGCGCCCAACAC
>WHTE01000061.1 GCA_009377845.1 Nitrospirales bacterium
AGTGATAATTGCTTCGGTTATACCAGGGGGCAATTTGAACAAGTTCACATTTGGGGTGTAAGACCCGGTCGATAAACCGCGGCGAGGGCTTCCACTCGACACACAAGTCCGGGAGAACAACCGGTGGATCGCACGAATACGCCTCGACCGTTTTTGTCACGGTTTGAACCACAGGTTCCCCGGAATGTGGATCGACGAGCTGTAGGAGATCGGTTTCCAGGCGAGAGAGCAGTTCTTCATATTCCCGACCCGGTTCGACAATACCCTTTGGCTCACGACCCCAGAGATTCACACGGATAAAGCTGCTATACAGCCCTGGCAAAGGGAACGCGGTGGTCCGGTCCCAATCTGTTTGACTCAAGAATTGCTGAGATTGTAATCGTTGTTGGAGTCGTAATGGAAAGAACTGACTCACGCGGTCTCTCCATTTTGGGGGAATGATCCGACGAGCCAACGCCAATGGAGCCAGATCGTTTAATGTTCCCGATGGCGGCACCTGGTAGCCCAACTGACGACAGAAGGATTCGACCAGACCCCTGGTGGAATGGAGGTCCTTCATCCCGAAGAGAGAAAGAATCACGATATTGGGTTTCTTCGGGAATTGTTTCAACAGCAGTCCAATTTCCCTGTCAATGGCCTGATAGACATTCCGTATGCCCGTACTCAACTCGCTTCCTTCCGAAGTTGTGGAATTGCATCGCATTCCCCCTGGGCGGTAGTCCCACAGACGATGAGCCGCCGTATGGGCTTCCACAAATGTGATCACGGCCAAATCATATCGATCCCGCTTCAGCAAATGGCGGCATAACCTGCCTTTCTGTTCAACACGTTTCAAAAGACGGTGATAGTCCACCAAATCCTCACTGGCCGAGCTATCGGGGTTGAATCCATCGATAGGGGGAATCGCTCCAACGATCCCGTCAACATCGTCCAGCAGGGTTGCCGGTTCAAATGAAATGGGAGCAACTGCCGTATTGAATTGTTTTTGGATGGCCCAATTGACCAATTGGATACCGGGCAAGTTGGTTTGCACATTGGCCTCCAACGCATCAATAACGGCGACTTTCTTTGAACTTCTCCCTAGGTGTGACCAGAATGGCTGAACCCCGGTATCAGATGGTGAGATATCTTGAAAATCATAGGTCCCGGGCTTTAACTGACGATTGAAATAATACCCATGGTCAAGCCTGGGGATCCCGCTGAACAAGGAAAGCCACGCCCCATGGGTTGACATAAGGTCAGGCCCCCCGATGTGCCCCCAACAACCCTGTTCCATGATGGAGGCAATGGTCGACAAATACCCTTCGTGAACCCAGCGCCGGATGTATTCGGCGTCGCCGGCATCAAGCCCGAAGATCACCAGCGGGGGCGAATGTTGGTCCTTACTCATGTCATCGCTTTCGTCCGTTTTTCATACAACCAATTCATCTTATCGTTCCTCTCGACTCTCAGTTTTCCAGCGAGCACCTGTTGTTTACGACAGTCCTTCATCGTGAAGGACTCTGGAAGAAGGAAGGGCTTGGGAAAGAAAAACCCTGCCATAAAAATCCTGTCAAATTTGCCACCTGCCACAGTCCCATCAAACCAGCCATGCGGAGTGACTTCCGAGACAACGGAGTGAGGAGCGCACGGCGGCATACCGAGGCATAGAACCGGGGATCAGGCTTCAAGAGGCTTCGACCGCCACGTTCCCGCGTGCGATGAAACTGATATGCGCCACGGCCATAGTTAAAGTGTTGGCGGCAGAACGTTGTCAATGTGAGGTGGTGATGGTGATGCACAATGGCCTTGGGGGCATAAGCCAGAGGATATCCCCGGCGTATCCATCGATGACAAAAATCGCGATCCTCTGAGGTTCGAAACGATGAATCGAACTCTCCACTTTCGTGAAAGAGCTTGGCAGAGACGGCCATATTGTTCGACGCGAAAAACCTGAGATCACTATTCCGGCTGAGGAAATATGCATAGGCCTCATCCACGATCATCTGGCTCGCGGTGGAATACAGGTTGTCGACCAGCCCATTGATGGTCCGCCCACCGACAAGTCCAGTTGGAGCCTCATTGGCTGATTGGGCCAGTTCCCTTAACCACTGCATGGCCGGTATGCAGTCATCGTCGGTAAAGGCCAGCATGTCTCCCCGTGCATGCTGCGCCCCCATATTGCGCGCTGAAGCCGGACCGGCATTGGATTGGCACAGAACCCTGATGGTCAGGTCATTCTGAAGATGATGGCCGGACGCCTTGACAGGGACCGGGCTGCCATCGTCGACGATGATCACCTCGAAGCGGTCTTGGGGATAGTCCAGTTGCCTTATTGCCTGGACACAGGCAGTAAGCGCCTCGGGGCGGTCATAAGTGGGAACGATGATGGAAAAAAATGGAGTGGTCATGGGAAGGCTTTTGGCCTGGATTTCAACGATGGTTCCGACAACTCCTCGTTACCTCTTTGCAATGGTCATTGTGTGTCCCGTGGCTGCCGACTCCATGGCCGCCAGGGCAACAGCCAATGCACGACGTCCATCTTCCAAGCCGCATTCGACCGTCAAGCCCGTCCGGACCGAGGCGACAAAATGTCGCCATTCTTCCACATAGGATTGATGCCATTCACCCCCGCGCTGCAACGTTGAAATTGCCTGGGGTAATTCCTTCACAAACCGCATCAGACCTCTGATTCGTGCCGGGATATTGCCGGGGATATCGGACGTGATCGAAGTCTCTAACCCATCAAATCGATAAAAAGACACGCTCATTGATCCCGTTCGACCGTAGATCTCAATACTGTTGTTTTGGCTTGTACACTCTGCGAAGGTCGCAGAGGCGAGCGCGCCGCAACTTAGGCGAGCCGTAACCGTTGCCGACTCATCTTCCCATGTCCCTGAGCGACTCTGCGCGCTGATTTCCTCTAGCTCCTCGCTCAAGATGTACCTCCAGAGATCGAAATGATGCATGGCCATCTCAAGGAGGACTCCTCCACCTGAGATTCGCCTCTTTCTCCACTCAGGTAGATCTTTATGACAACTCGTCAGCGCACTGCGAACGACTTCAAGTGGTCCGAGGATACCCTGATGGAGCAAGGTACGGGCTTCCCGGGCCAATCGATGCCAGCGAGTGTTGAAACCCAGCATGATTTTGAGGGGTAAATTCGCGGCCCGTTCGATCAGTCGATCGCATTCCTCAATCGTTAGGGCAAGCGGCTTCTCGATAAAGAGGTGTTTGCCGGCATCCAAAGCCGCCAACGCGATCTCCACATGGAATTGCGCCGGAACACAAATCGCAATTGCCTCAATCCCTGGATTATCCAGAAGCACTCGATAGTCTGACACGCACTGTTTTACCGCGATTAGCTTGGATGCACGGTGGAGTGCCTCACGATCAGGGTCGGCCAACGCCACCACCTTTGCACCAGGCACAAATTGTAATGCTGGCAGGTGAAGCACTGTCGTGGCCCGGCCACAGCCGACTATTCCTATGTTGATCGGAGGTTTTTCATCGAATTTCATCAATGTTCTAGAATCCCAAGATTTCCAACCGGTCCTGCTCACGAACATGCTTAAACCGATCAAACTCATACTTGGCAACTTTGTCCAGGGCATTCCCTGTCCCCAAGGCATAGCCGATCATCTGCCCCACACCATCAATCGCCAAACCAATGATCAAGGCATGCAGGCAGGCAAAAAATCGAATCTTCAATTCCTTAGAAGGGAGTCCCGTCCAAATTCGCCACAACCGTACACCCGGAATAAAAGGCGACCCCAGAACAAATACCATGCGCCACGGCAGTGGCTTCTGCCGGACTCTGGCTCCGGCAAACAGGCGGCCATTGTAAAACTGAGCCGGGATCCACGATGTCCAAAGAGAAAAATTGGTATGCGCGACACTGGCCGCGGACTCCATGTAGAGCCGATGTCCCTTCTCCCGAAGGTCCCAGTGCAGCACGGTTTCGGCTTCCATCATGGGATCGAGTTGATCCGCATAGCCCAGCAATACCTCGCGTTTGTAACTGGTATTGTGGCCCGGCAAGAACTCGGCCTCCCGGGAAGGAGAGGGCGTCAGCCAGGGGCCGTATCCAATGAACAGATCCGCCCAACTCACGGCGGTGTTCGGATTGGCATTTCGTACTCCGGGTCCAACGGCCGCCCAGGGACCCTGATGAGCGGCAATGAGTCTCTCGGCCCATTGTGGATCAGGAAAACAGTGATCTTCGGCGAGAGCTACGATCGGGGCTACTGCCTGACAAATACCGGCGGCATTCGCCTGTCCGATCGAATGAAATTGTCCGATCTCCACAACCTGATAGCGGGTGAACTCAGATAACTGGTCCGCCTCGAGGTTTAGTAATTCTTTAGACGGAGCGACAATCACCAATTCCAAGAAGGCGCGTGCCGTTTGGGATCGAAGGTGCGAAACCGTTTTTCTAATGGTGCGGTACCCGGCCGGGGTTGCCAGAATCACGGAAAGGAGCGGGGTGTTGCCCTGTGCCATGTCGGATGCATGAACTTGTTGATCTCCCACTTTGTTCACCCCTGCCTTTTCTCTCTAATCAATTGGCCACAGAGGGGTTTACTGTCCCGTTCGATTTCTGACTTTTTCCAAAAAATATCCGCTTGCATTGGCCGCTTGCGTAATCATCAACAGAAATGAAATAGGCATGGCATGCCTTACGAAGGCGTATTTGAATGGATATGTGAACATATTCAGGTAGAACGACAGTGGTTCGACTCCGACCGGCCCTCCACCGCGTTTGTCTCTCATCCGGTGAAAGAAAAACGCGCCGCGTCCGTACGTGAAGTGTTGCCGACAAAATGTACCCAAACCCAGGGGATGAGCATGAGACACTAAGGCATCTGGCGTATATCGCAAGCGCCGACCCTGTGAGATCCATCGGTCGCATAGCTCTCGATCTTCCGCTGCCGCTCGTCTGTACCTGCTGTCAAATCCGCCGCTGTTCAGGAAGGCCTTTCGAGGAAACGCCAGGTTGTTGGAAGCAAAAAATTTTGCGCCGTACGAGCCTTGATTGTAATACTCATACAAGTAATCAAGGAGCAGCTGGCTCGCTGCCGAATAGAGATTGTCGTTGAGGTTGTTGATGGTTTTTCCTCCAATGCCACAATCCGGCGCCTCACGGAAGGCATCAGCCAAGGCATCCAGCCAGCCCGGGGAGGGCGAACAGTCATCATCGGTGAATGCCAGAAAATCGCCTTGGGCTTCGGCTGCTCCCCGGTTGCGCGCTATGGCAGGACCAGAATTGGGTTGTGTAATGAGTCTGACAGCCAACCGATCTGAAAACGGGTTCACAATGGCATCCAATGGGGAGTGGCTTCCATCATCGATGACAATCACCTCGAAGCGATCGCGAGGATACGTGAGTCCGTCAATGGCTTTGAGGCACGAGGCAAGCTGTTTGGGTCGGTTATAGGTCGGAATGACGATGGAATAGAGAGGGGGGGTTGAGTGCATCAACAAGCATCCCATTTTTTTTTAACGGCGAGCCCCATCCGGACTTGCCTTAAAAAGAAGCCTGTCTCTGGTGGAACGCACTGGCTAGTTGTTTGACACTTCTGTCTAGCGCTCTCATCCCTTTCCTCCTTTTTCTTACACCGACTCTGCCCATTTCCGCATGGATTCGGGAGATACCATGGTCGAATACATCCCCAACATTTCGGCCGTGTGGGCCAGACAGGACATTCCCAACAGGACCGGAAAGATGAGCACCCGTCTAAGCAGGTGTATTTCCAGCAAGCGGCTGACTCTGAACCATCGGGGGACATCCAACGCCATGTGCCACATCAGCGTCATCACTGGTTCGAATATCTTCATTCGAGCGATCCATTGATTGGGATAGTGTTTGTCCAAACGGCGCAGCATGTAGACTTCGTATCCGTAGCGGAAGTGAAGACCTTTCAGCCAATACCACCATGAAAAGTAGTGCGTGACACGTTGTCCAGGTTGAAGGACGAGCTTTTTCCCCCCATCAAGAAACGATCTTGCGAGGAGGGGGGCGCCGCAGAGTCTGCCAAACTCGGAATTGTACTGATGTTGACGGAATGTTTCGGCGCGGAGTCCGAAATTGTGATCCATAAACCCTACAGGCTTGGGAAGCTGGCGGGAAAAATCAATCTCTTTTCCCACGATCCACCACCATGTGATGCAGGCCGCAGCCAGTCGAGTGGCACGATTCCATTCCCAGCCGTCCCTACTCTTAAACAGACTCAATCCAATCGACACATCACCACCACCATGAATCCCCTCCACAAGGGAAGAGAGCCAGGTCCTGTGAGGATAGACGTCTGAATCG
Source organism: Nitrospirales bacterium (assembly GCA_009377845.1). Taxonomy (GTDB): domain Bacteria; phylum Nitrospirota; class Nitrospiria; order Nitrospirales; family UBA8639; genus Nitrospira_E. The sequence goes on from WHTE01000061.1 coordinate 6,296, forward strand.
GTAAAGGCTAAAATCTCCGCGGAGGCGAACTGCGCTCCACGATTCTTCAGTTGCAAGTAGGTCAAGCCTTCGGCCTCTACGGCCTGCAATCCCCAAAACGGCGTGCCAGAGGCGTAACGTTCCTTCCATTCTTGCACCTGGGTGGGACTTCCCATGAGAATCACCTCGACCTGGTGAACCGGAAAATCTTGTTCCTTTATGGCTTCCAGGGTGTTGATGGCCTTTCCGAGGTCACGGGATTCGTTATAACCCTCCACGATGACGGAGACGACAGGCTTATCCGACTTTTTCAGATCCTGGTTCATTTCTTCTCCCTGGGGTGAGGCCTGAGATTTACAAAGCTGCGACCATCGAGGGTCTGGCAACCAGTTGTTCATAAACACCGACAAATTCATCAACCTGACGGGGCAAACTCAATCGAATCTGGGCCACGTTCCGTGCTGCCTCTCCCATCGTTTCTGCCAGACTTCTATCCAGCAATAAGAACGACAACATTTCCGCCAACGCCTCAGTGTTATCCGGTGGGATCAAAAAACCCGTACGTCCATGCTCAACGATCTCTTGTAGTCCTCCCGTCGCACTAGCAATCACAGCTCTTCCCTGCATCATGGCTTCAGCCGCCACCAGTCCAAATGGCTCGGCCCACCGGGAAGGCACCACCTGCACCCAGGCCGCCTTCGACCGTTCCTCCAATTCCTTCCGGTTCAGATGACCAGGCATCGACACAGCTTCCTCAAGTCCCAGATCTTGAACGAGCGTCCTCAAGGCCCTCTGCTCCTGACCGCTTCCCGCGATCATCAATTTGGCGTTGGGAACCTTATTGCGTACGGACCCAAAGGCACGAAGCAGGACATCTACGCCTTTCTCCCTGGTCAGACGACCGGCATAGACTATCGTGGGTTCTCTGGCAAGGGCAGCCTTCTGCCCTTGCACGGGCACACCGTTCAAAATGACTTGCACAGGTTCGATTCCCTCTGCCACCAGGGCGGCCTTGGTGGCTTCACTGTTCGCAATGATACGGGCAAACGCCCCTCTCCACCGGCGCCAGAGGCTCATCTGAATCATCAAGGGCATCCAGTCTCGAAACGGGAGGCACCGGTTCTGATAGCATGGGACGCCCGGCGACACCCGACAAGGTTGACCATTTGGCAACAACTTGGTTCCTACCGGACATACCGGTCGGTACCAGACGACGTGATAGACACTCGGTACGGATCTGAGCAGCGGCAGAATCAACGGGGACAGTTGAGTCAGAAACATCCGGACATGCACGACATCTGGCCGGAATTCTCGCAGAACCTGTTGGAGTGCACGGTAGGCCCACACATTGGCCATTTGAAGCAGAGTGCGATATCGCGAGGTGGTACCCAAACATCGATAGTCTGCTTCGTACTCCTTCTCGCAGCCTTTCGCTCCCAGCTCTCCGGCAGTTGTCGTCATCAACCGTGCATCATGCCCTCGCTTTCGTAATTCGTCGCGAAGGGCAAATGAAAGAATTTCGGCCCCCCCCGTGGGTACCCCATAATCATTCAGCAACAATATGCGCATCCAAATTCGACTCCGGTGGTGAGTTGCGTTTTTAGATTAGGCCCTCTTCCCGATACCACTGTAGCGTCTCACGAATGCCCTGTTCGATCGGGATTTTCGGTTCATACCCCAATTCCCGTTTGGCTTTTTCGAGTGAAAGAACCTTGTCCGAAATAAACAATTCATAATCATTGGCCCGCGGGAGCGTGACCCCAAACAATCGATAAAGCATGCAACTCATTCCATGAAACACCCGATAAGGGAAGTCCGGAAGTCGCATCGAAGAAATGGAGACCCCCAGTTCTTTAGCAAACAATTTTACAAATTCATCGATTCTGGTTGCGGATTTTCCCGCCAATAAATAGCATTGGCCTTCAATATCGGGTGTCTCGCCGCAACGACGCAGGCCGTCCACCACATCCAAAATGTGGCCCGTATGGGTATGATTGTGACCGGATCCGATGATGCGAAACTTGCCCGTCCCAATCGCACGAAATAATGGAACCCAGCTCATCGATCCTCGTCCTAGAACTCCGGGAAATCGTGCGATGACCACAGGGAGCTGGTGTTCCCTATGAGCGGCGAGGACGAGTGCCTCTCCTGCCACCTTCGCTTCCTGATAGGGAGAGTCGGGGTTGACCGGACTCGCTTCATCCACCGGTGCGTTGGAAATCACCCCGTACACCCCTGCGGTGCTCGAGTACACCATTCTGGAGATTCCGGCTTTTAAGGCTGCACGCACCACGTGCCCGGTTCCCTCACAATTCACCGTCATCGCTTCTTTTCGAGAAGGCTTTTGTCGGGATGTCAGAGCGGCTAAATGATAAACCTGGTCGCATCCCTGCAAGGCCCGTTCAACCGAGATGGAATCGGCAAGATCGCCTCTTGCGATTTCCACTCCGAGTTGTTCCAGATCAGAGGTGTCTTTCGTTGGACGAACAAATCCACGGACGGCATGGCCATCCCTCAACAAGCTCTTTGCGAGATGACTCCCGACAAAACCCGCCGCCCCGGTGATCAGTACTTTCATTGATCCCTCCTGCACCTCTGTACGGCGATTCTTATGCCTCCGCCAGTATTGATTGAAATCAGATTTATCCTCCCCGGATCCCCACGACCTTGTTATAAATGAACCCGATGGTCCAACCCAGAACACCCCCGGTCAAGGCCCCATACAACAATCCGATTACACTGCCTGGCCAGGTGACCGAATATCCGATGAAATAATTCGAGAGTAATTGAAGATGGGAGCCGACATGTGGTCCACCTTCGAGAAGGAGCCACGCGGTCATGATAAAAAGGCCCAATCCTCCAATTACCCCACCGACAAATGCCAGGACTCCGGCCTGGATATTGGCCACTGTCCGGCTCAGCTCTTCCTTCGTTTTTTGACCTGTTTCCATAACCCCTCCAGAACTCTTCCTTGTGGTTAGACCTTATCCAGAAGATTACGACGGCGAATAACTTCTCCTCGCCATCGCATATAGTGGGCGTAAGTCGTCATGCCCCAATTCCGGAGTGAGGCGCTCACGTATCCAATCGCAAATCCCCCAAGGCCACCTTCTACTAATCCCACCAACGAACCGCTCCACGTCACCTCAAATCCGATTAAATAATTTCCAAGCAAGGCCAAACCGGGCCCCACAACCGATCCTCCTTTGAGAACTAATACGAGCGTCGCCATGAAAATGACGAGACCTATGACCGTACCGACAGCCACACCCAAGGCAACGGGATCCAGCCTCGCAAACACAAACTCGATAATTTCTTCTTCGTCTCCGCTGAGCGCGTTTTCAACATTCACCTGAACACGCGTGGGTACCATTCGATCGCCGGCTTTGGACGGAGCACCTCGTCCTTCTTCGTGATATTCTTTTTCGGTGTTCACTGCCCAGACGTCATTGGTCTCGCCCATAATGTTTCCGGCGGCATAGACCCCCGTCACCATGGAATGATCCTGGTTGTTGTATCGGTGCAGACCGTTTCGTCCGATGGTCTGAAAATTTGAAAACGTTTCCAGAAACTGCCGTACCGTCTGGACGTTATCCTGGTATTGATGATCATAGACCGGATACGCCTTTTCCATGCGAACGACTGTTCCGTCTTCAACGTCTTCCGGATTAATAAGCCCGATTTGCGCACATTCCCTTGTACCGAAATCGATCAATCGATCGTTTGACCAGGTCCATTCCTCGTCTTTGTCCCACAGAAAATACTCGAGACCCAGCGAAGTCCGCGAAGGGTCCGGCACCATGTACGGACTCCAGTTCTTGTAATTTTGCATTCGCCCCATTTTGACTTCGGGAGAGTGGATATAAATCCAATTGTCAGGAAACACATCTTCGCGATTCACCACCAGGACTACTGTTAAATAATCCCGATACCGTAGCCCCTGGGCGGCTTGAACCACTTTCTCGGGAGGTTGAGGGTCCATGGCCCCGATTAATTCCCGAAGAGGCATGGTTGATACAAAATGGCTTCCTTCAAAGTTTACGCGTTCCCCCGATGAGATTCGGCCTGACACACTTTCCACCCGTCCATGGCGATGATGGATGCGCTCGACTTTGATGCCCTTTAAAGTTTGAGACCCGAGTCCCTCCACCAGCTCTTCACACCGTTCCCACATCATTCCAGGACCAAAACGCGGGTAATGGAATTCCTCAATGAGCGAGGTAACAATTTTCCCATCCCTGGCACCGAGGAGAGCATTTAAAACGGCCTCTTTCAGAGAGAGGTTCTTGATCCGCTGCGCGGCCCAATCGGCCGAGATTTCCGAACAGGGAATGCCCCACACTTTCTCGGTATAGGTTTTGAAGAAAATCCGGTAAAGGCGGGTCCCGAAACGATTAATGACCCACTGCTCGAAATTGTCCTCATTCGGACTGGGAAACATTTTGGTTTTTGCATAACTAAAACCCACCAGAAGTGCCTCAACCGGCCCTAAGCCCGCCAAGGCATTGGTCGCTTTGAGAGGATAATCGAAAAACTTATTATTGTAGTAGATTCGGGAGATCCGGGGCCGAAGGAGAAAGTTGTCCCCGAGGATCTCATGCCACAGATCATTCACCATCGGAACTTTCGAAAAAAATCGATGCCCGCCAATATCAAAACGAAAGTCCCGATAGTTCACTGTTTGAGAGATCCCGCCTACCTGTTTACCGGCCTCAAGGATTAGGGAGGATACACCGTTTTTTCCGAGTTCATATGCCGTGGTAAGACCAGCAGGACCCGCACCAATGACCACAACAGGATGGGATGCCATTACCGTCCACCAGGCTTTCTTAGGGTGTCAAAGGATTCGGGTAAAAGAGCCGGCTTTGTGGAGTCCGGCTTACGGCTCCCTCGAAACACATGGCCTGCCAGGCCTATCGCAAACGCCAAACCACTATACAGATAGTACAGCCAGTGCCAGGGAACACTTTGCAGGGCAAATCGGAGCCCGCGTTTTTTTAGAAAAAAGCGATAAAGGGGAGCATTGTTGACCAATAGGGCGACCATGATCAACGCGGCCACCGCCAACGAGGGAGACCACCATATTGTCCCGACCAGCGACCCAATAAGCCCATAAACCAATACGACACACAGTCGCTCGGAATGACGAATATTTAAATCATTCACAAACATGCGATCACGAAGGATTAACATGGTCCATGGGATTGCCCGGTAAAAAATGTCGGCTTTGAGCATGGAAATTATGCCCCATCGTTTCAAATGCTTCACATTGATATCTTTACACAGGTGAATTTGATGCCCCGCCTTTTTCATTCGATACCCCAACTCAATATCTTCAATGGAAGGGCGATGATAGTTTTCGTCAAATCCCCCTAATTCCAAAAAAATCTTTCGGCGGATGGCCCCGCAGGCGCCCCAAAACGTGGATGCCTCTTTTTGGCCATTTTGATGGACATAGTGGTGGATGAGGTTTTTATACTGGGACAGGAAATTCTTCTCGGCTGGGGCGTCATCGTAAGACCCGATCAACGCCGTGATGCCTGGATATCGGTGAAACGTTTCTGCAACATGTCGCAGGGTATCGGGACGAACGCACACATCCGCATCGACAAAGAATAGATACTCCCCTTTTGCCTGGAGGGCTCCAATATTCCGAGGCCGTGCCGGCCCGCCTGATGAGGCAAGGAGTCTGATCACCTGGGTCCCAAACTCTTCTGCCATTTGCCAGGATCCATCTGTGTCACCATCAGAGACGACGATGATTTCCATCGGAGGAGGATTCAAAGCGGCCAGGCTGGTAAGGCACTGACGAAAGGAGTCCCCTCCGTTATACACGGGAACAACAACCGAAATGGTCACATCCTGGAAGGATGGTCTCATCGCATCACAGACCTCGTTCCTTTGATTATCTTGATGAAATTCGTTCATCCTCTTGTATTTACATGCTTCAGAAAAAATTTCATCTGACAAATCGTTGCCACATCCAACAAACCGTCTTCGGACTAGGGATTTAGACTGATGGAGAAACTTAGTCGGTTTTCAGAAGTAAAGACAAGAACATGGCTACAACAATTATTCGGAAGGATTAGTGGCAAACAAGAGAGCATACTGCTCCCCTCGGTAAATCCTGATTCTACGCTCAGGGAAATCGTTAGGAGAGGCTTTCGAGAAAAATTTGCGAGTTTCTGATGATTTTGATCAGTGGTTGCGGGGGAGGGATTTGAACCCTCGACCTTTGGGTTATGAGCCCAACGAGCTACCAGGCTGCTCCACCCCGCGGATCGATACTAGAGGAGGGGTGGTTCACAAGTCAACGCAAAACAGCAGTTTAGCGAAACGAGCCACTATGGTATGTTCTCCGTCCTATGACTTTGGCCGGAATCATTGCCATCCTGCTGTTTCTTGGTCTGGTTATTGGTGACTGGTTTCAATTCACCACTTTAAAAAGTTGGGCCTGCCGGTACGGATGTCCGTTAGCCCACCGCAAGGACATTCTTGCTTCTCATCCCGCCCGATCCCTTTCCAGTGTATTTCACAAAGCCGGCACACTCCCCTTGCCTCACGGCATTGCCCGCTGGGTAGAAGACCGGCAGGTGATCGTGATCCGCCCATACTATCGACTTTTTTCCCTGCGCTTTCGCACAGTCTGGCCATTGAAGGGGACGATCGACGTGTGTTCAGACGGTGACCAACTCCGGCTTCATTTGTCCAAACGCATTCCGTGGACATCAGCCATTCTCACACTCTTATGGTTGGTCTTTGTCATTGGAGGCACCCTCACCTTTGTCGTGCTGTTTACACTTGATGGAGGGTTGAGCACAGTAGGGGGATTTTTTTGGGTAATTGGAATGGCCGCCCTGGGCTTATTGGTACTGGCAGGAGGTTTGATCCTATTGTCGTTTGCCTACCGGTTGGAGGATTCCCGCCTGATGCAGGTGTATCAGGAATTACTGGAGGTGTTGACGGCTTTTCTTTCAAATAGTTCGGAGCAGTCAATTGGTCATTGAGCCTGTCTCCAACGTAAAGCCATAACTCTATGATTCATCCACTACTTTCAATAACTTATTTTAGGGAATTTTGGTCAAAAGATCTTTCTTTGATTTAGAAAAGTTTTCGACCCGGAATTTAGGTAATTCATACGCCCAGCCTTGCACCCGCTGGTTCAACGCCGCAACTTCTTTCCGAACCTCTTCCGGTTTCTTTAATACCGTGGCCTCTTTAGGGGCAGGCTCTGAGGGTTTTTCCGCAGGTTGCTCCCCTTCCTTTGATTCCGTTGTTTTTTTGTCTTGAGCAGACGCAGGGGCTGGAACCGTTTCCCCTTTCTCTGAGGAAGATTTGGCATTCTCAGGTCGTACCAGAACCGGATCAAATTCTGCGGAAACTTTTCCAAAAATTTTGTCTTCCGCTTTGGCGGTTTGCACATGGAGCCGAAGCCCGTCAAAGGTTTCCAACACGGCCTTAACTCCCGGTTGGCCTTGAAAATTCACATCTCCCTCATTTTTGACATCCTCCAACGAGAGCTGCGCGAGAGTTCCCACCACATTATTCACAGTAAATTGGGAAGCTACTTTGAAGCCTGAAGGGACTGAACCCAATTGAAAATCCAGATCGTCCGGTTTGTCCTTAGAGACGAAAAGAGTGTCCCCGCCTGGATGCGTCACCGTCACACGATGCACACGTTTGGACGTCAGGGCCGTAATTTCCTTGTCCAGCCATTCTCCCGCTACTTTTTCTAAGGGCAGATTCCCCATCACCAACCAGGTTTGGGGATCACCCGGTTGTCGCACGTAAATATCACTCATCCGTGGATTGCCCTTGGCAGGACGTTGATTCCCCACTATGACCAACGCCGCTCCAGGATTGTTGGGAGTTTTCAACGTGAGTGTGGTCGAGAGCGATCCTTCCTGCTCCTTGTCTTGTAACCCCAGTCGGTCGTATAACTCCGGATTTTTGGTTTTCGGCTCAAGGATACGCAACTCCGCCAACCCGATTAGAGTCTGTTTTACTTTCTCCAAGTCGGCCCGGTACCCTGCTTTCTCCTTAACGCCCCACGTATTCTCCCCCCGCACCAGCGTCACAGTCTGATCGTTGCTTTCCACAACTACTTCGTTCACCTCATTCACCATCGACAACAGTTGCGGGAACAAGAGTTCGCCACTGTTTGGTAAATAAGAGGCTGGCTCTCGATTCACGAGAATAGCGACCACAATCCCTAAAATTGTTATTCCGGCCAGGATGCCGATTGTTTTGGATTTCATACCCTTCCCTTATTGTTCTTTGATGGTCGGATAAGGTACTCGTTGATCGAAAGCTGAGCCACTTAGCCCTTGGCCCCCTTCTTCCGAATCCGGGAGGAGCTGATCCAGACACCGGCAAGACCGATCAGCAATGGCACAAACCCGATATTGATAAATTTCACCCAACGTTCCACGCTCTCAATGTTTTTGCCGAGTTCATGCTGCACACTCCGAAGTTCCTTCCGGACCTGTAGTAATTCCTTACGAAATTTCCCCATGGCCTCTTGCTGTTCAACACTGAGGATCATGGCGTTTCCGTCGGGCTTTTGACTCTGCAGTTCCTGAATTTTTCGTTCTGTGGCCTTGAGATGTTCCTGGAGCGCTTGTTCCTTTTGCCGAAACTGCTGCTCGGCTTCTTGTTGCAACACTCGCAACAGCGTGAATGGCCGGGAATATCCGGCACGACTTCTGACACTAATGAGATCATTGCTTCCCGTCAGATTATCCAAGGCGTTTGTCACAAACGTGCCATTGCCCGAGTTGGGAATGCCAATACGTTGTCCAAAGAAATTCTGGACCTGTACCCAAAACCGGTCCTGTAAGATATCCGTGTCAGCCACCACAATCACGTTGATGGGCTCCTTTGATTCCGTGAGGTGGTCTTTGGTCACGGTTTGTGCTTCTGGGGCCGTCTCCGGAGTCTCACCCTCGTTAGCTGCGTCTTTGGGTTTTCCCGCCGGAAAGGCGGTTTTCACCTTTCCAGTCACACGGGCTGCCACGATAAACTTTTCTCCTTCCGGGCGATAATTGCTGAGCAAGGCGCCGACATCCGGCATAAATGACAAGCGGGACGCGTCAATCTGCATCGCGGCTTCAGATGATTGAATCAGCGGCTCCATCGTTGTCCCGGCCTCACCTTTCTTCCGAATGATTCCTGCTGTTGCCACCGTCATGGTCGGCACTTGAGCCGTCACAATATCCTTGTCGCTGAAATGTTCCTGACGGAAGTCAATCCAAACGGGGTAATCCACCACCTGAAGGCGGGCTTGCTGTTGGATTTGCACTTTCTTGGCCAACGGCAAATCTGCCAACACCTGGCCCTTCACCAGTTCAAAACCCCAGGTATCAAACAACCTGGGCATATCCGAATCCCGGGGACCCGATCCTCCCATCGGGTTCATGGGATTGCCGCCTCCACTGTCCGATTCGGCAAGGGGATCGACAAAAATCATGGCATGCCCACCCCCCAGGACAAACTGATCAATCGCATAAAGGGTAGCTTCACCAAGAGTCTTGGGATGCACAATCATTAACACACTGATTTCTTCAGGAATGGCCACAGCAGTCGGTTCAATCTTTTTCACCTCAAATATTTGTTCGATGTGGGAGAGGATGAGCCAGGGTTGGCTTCCTCCTCGCTGTGGCATAAACGGCATGGCCCCACCCCCGTCGATGGGCAGTGAACTCAAAAGGCCAAGGACTTTTTTCTTCGGATTCGCCAATGTGTGAATCATCTTGGTCAAATCATATTCCAAAAACTCCTCCCGCTCGGGTTGGAAAAATGGAATGACTTCCAACTCATCGGTCGAGCTGGTCCCGGCCAATCCAAAGTAAAACTGAGTACTGCCATTATCCAACGGGATACCCTGCAGGCCATACGCCACTGCTCGATCTTCTTCCTCAGAAAACGGTTCTGGGTCCATCACCTGCAAATACAGCCGGCCTCCCGCAACTTGCGCGTATTCCTCTAACATCTCCTGGACGCGGGTAGCGTAACTTTTAATACCCGGCAAGCCGGTCGCCAGTTTTTGGGAGAGATAAAAACGCAGGGTGATGGGCTCCACCAAATTCTTGAGAACATTTTTGGTGCCATCGGACAACGTATACAGTTGATGTTCTGTCAGATCGAATCGTGCAGAACTGAACGCGGCATTACTCATCATGTTGAAGGCGCCGAACAGGACGGCTGCCATGATGAGACCGCTTCCCGTGAGTAATTTCTTATTCATTATTTCTCCTCACATCCCAAGGTTCACACAAAATCATGCATAACCCTATCCTCATGATTCGGCCTTTTTCATATCAATGACCGTGGCGGTGGCAAATAACCAAAACGCAATAAGGGACAGGAAAAACAGGATATCCCGGAGATCCAACACACCTTTGCTGATTGATTGGAAATGCGTTAGAAAACTAAATGAGCTGATGGCATTCAAGAGAAATTGTGGCGCCCAACCGCTAAACACTTCCAGGACGAGAGGGAAACCGCTCAGGATGAAACCCAGACAAATGACCACGCTGACGACAAAGGCGATCACCTGATTTTTGGTGAGAGCGGAGATGCAGGAGCCGATGGCTAAAAAACCCCCGGCCATCAGCAAACTGCCGAGATAACTGGCGAGGATCACACCATTATCCGGGGACCCCAACAGATTCACCGTGACCCACATGGGAAAAGTCAGGGTCAAGGCGATTCCAGTGAAACACCATGCAGCCAGAAACTTCCCTGCGACGGCCTCCCACATGGTGACTGGCAAGGTCAGGAGAAGTTCAATGGTTCCGGATCGACGTTCCTCCGCCCATAAGCGCATGGCCAACGCAGGGATCAACACGAGATAGAGCCAGGGGTGGAAATCAAAAAACGGGACCAAGTCGGCTTGACCCCGCACAAAGTAATTCCCGAGATAAAATGTGAAGGCCCCGCTGAGTAATAAAAAGATGACGATGAACACCGCCGCAATGGGAGTGGCGAAATACCCGGACAGTTCCCGTTTGAAAATCACTCGAATACGTTCCACAATCCCTCCTTCACTCACGAATCCTTATTGAAGTGAAGAGCAAGAAGAAAAAACAGATCTTCCCGCTTCCCGCCTTACTCCTCACGCCTCACTTTTCACTTTTTACTGAACCTGAAAACGCCGATGGCAACCGCATTCAACAGGCTGCTACGAGATCGTCTGCTTGGGAGTCGTCAGTAAACGAAACACCTCATCCAATTGCCCCCGGTCGGGATATAGCTCCCTGATTTCCCACCCCTGTTCCCGTGCGTAACGTCCAATATCGGGAAGAATCCACTGACCGTCATCGGGATACATGCGAAATTGCACCAAGTCGCCATCCCGGCCCTGCTCCTCGATTTTTTTGACCCCTTTTACAGTCATCAGTTGATGCTGTGCGACCAAGGGATCCACACCGGCAATCGTGACCAAAACCGTATTGTGGGTAGGAGCTTTTCCCTCCAATTCCGCTGGCGTGCCATCGGAGACTACTTTCCCGTTCGCAATGATCATCGCGCGGGAACACACCGCATGGACTTCCTCCAGGATATGCGTGGAGAGAATAATGGCCTTCTCCTGCGCCATGGCTCGAATCAGCGTTCGGACTTCATGCTTTTGATTGGGGTCCAATCCATCGGTGGGCTCATCCATTATTAACACATCCGGGTCGTGAAGGATCGCCTGAGCCAACCCCACGCGGCGCTTAAACCCTTTCGACAGAGTTTCGATGGATTGGTTTAATACCGATTGCAAGTTCACCTTTTCCACCGTTTCCGAAATTGTTCGCTTGAGTGTCGCTCCATGATACCCGCGCATCTCCCCGATAAACGTGAGAAACGAGGCAGGAGTCATATCCTGATACGCCGGAGCTCCCTCCGGGAGATAGCCAATCCGCTTTTTGGCTTCGATGGGTTGATCTTCGATATTGTGCCCGCAAATACGGACGGTGCCGCTCGTCGGGGTGAGAAAGCCCGTGATCATTTTCATGGTGGTAGATTTTCCCGCTCCGTTCGGGCCTAAGAACCCTAGAACTTCCCCCTTCTCTACGGTGAACGACACACCATCCACGGCCACAATCGGCCCAAATGTTTTCCGCAAGTTTTGAATTTCAACCATAGTTCCCATAGTAGCCTCTTATCACAATATTTTTTTACGAATTGACCTGCTTCAGGTGTGGCTCACTCGCCATTTCATCGTCACCCC
>WHTE01000062.1 GCA_009377845.1 Nitrospirales bacterium
CGAGAAAATGCCCATCCAGCAAGCGTTTCCGGGCAGCGACGACAAAATGATCGATGAGGTGCAAGGCAACCAACTGAATCTATTCGCGTTTTAACCGGACAGCAGTGATTTGTGGTGGGTCTTTCTCCGTCAGGGCCTGACGCTAGCGACGGAAAAGCACTAAGAGTATCACCCAAATCGGAGTTAAAAACCAAAAACCCAGAGCTGCCGTAATGTTGATGAAGGCCAGACAGATCGAACCAATTGCGATGAATGGTGCGGGATAGTCAATCCACCAATTGGGTGCGGTCCATGCCTTGATGGGGATTTCCCCAAGCCATCCCGTTCTTGAGGCTATGTAGTGGTGAATAAGCAGCAATGACAACCCGGACAACCCAAGCGATCCGGAAAAAATCACGACCGCAAAGGAATCCTGTTCATAATGTCCAATGAGCGAGCTGGTGTAAGGGATAAGAGACAGGAAAAACAAATGAAGAAGATTGAGCCAGAAGACCGTCTCGTTGCACTTTGTGAGTGGCTTCAGAATCCAATGATTCCTCATCCAAAAACTCACAATCACAAAAAAACTAATGATGTATGCAATGAAATTCGGAATTTGTTTAATCAGGTCGGCCATGAGTTCCGCATTCGTCACTTCAGAAACCTCTGGAATCTTGAGGTCCAAAATCAATAACGTGACAACAATGGCATAGACCCCGTCCGTCAGGGCAAAAAGCCGTTCAAGAGAACTGGTTTGTCCCCAGAAAATTCCTTTTCCCATTCGCCGCTTTTACCTTAGAACCTTTCTGACAGGGGAGTCTGGTTAGTCCGCCATGGCCTTCTATTGTTGTTTTGACATCAAAATGCTTATAACGTATGTTTTGATGCATGAGAATTACTATCAACCTGCCACAAAAACTCCTGGCTCAGGTCAAGAAGCTGGCGGCCGCGTCTCACTCCACGGTGACGGTCCTGATCGAGGATGCGTTGCGGGAGGCGGTGGCGAAACGCCACCCTAAACGACGACAGGAGCGCGTTGACTTGAGGACCTACGGGAAGCAGGGCCTCCTTCCTGGAGTGGACATCGACGATACCGCCTCCTTGCTGGATCTGATGGAGACACCTGTTGGTTCTGCCCGACGTTAATGTGCTGGTCTATGCGCACCGCCAGGATGCGCTCCGTCACCAGGAATACCTGAACTGGCTGAATCAGGTTCTGAACTCCGATGCAGTCTTCGGAGTTTCCGATCTCGTCCTGAGCGGCTTCCTAAGAGTCGTGACTCATCCACGCATGATTCGCGATCCGACTCCACTGAGCCTTGCTCAGGAGTTTGCCGTGGCGATACACGACCACCCGAACGCAGTGACGGTCTCCCCTGGTGAACGGCATTGAGATATCTTCCAGCGCTTATGCCAAGAGGTGGACGCAAAGGGGAATCTTATCGCTGATGCTTATCTGGCCGCACTCGCAATTGAGGCCGGCACAGAGTGGATCACAACCGACCGGGACTTTGCTCGTTTTCCCCTCCTGCGCTGGAGACATCCACTGACCTGACCGGTAGCCTCGATCCCCTGCCAAGGATCTGTGATTATCGGATAACCTGAGGGCATCCCTCTCTGGTAACGCCTTCTTTTCACTTCAGCCCAAGGCTGATTTGCTCGATCTTTTCTGGCAGGGGAGTCTGCTCAGTCCGCGATGGCCATCTGATGTCTAGCGATCGCCTGGTCCCTCTTCTCCGCTGCTTTATCGGCCTGTTTCATTTCTTTCAGATCGATAGTCACTTTGTGAATGGTTCCCGTAAACCGATAGGGCGCAGGAATTCCGTAGTCCTCTACGACCGGCGTCTCCCCATCTTCACCCACATCGGCCCCTTCGTCAGCCGAAAAGATCATGCCCTGTGTATGTTCAATCCGCCCCTGGGCAATTCTCTTGTCATTGACGAAAATCGTTCCCGTTCCGCCCTTGCCCAAACCGCCTCCGTCATACGCGAACTCGTAGCGAATGGTTGTCCTGCCATTAGGCAGAGGATCCTCTGCCGCAATGGTAAAGCGGTTTAAACCAAGAAAATTGTAGGTATAGGTCGGCTTGCCGTCCTTCAGATAGAGGCTCCAGCCGCCGAACCGTCCGGCCTGGGCAAGGACCACGCCCTTGGCACTGCCCTTGAGGATCGTGACCTCCGCGGTTATCGTATGGGAGCGGTTCTTCATGTTGATGAAGACGTTTTCCGACATCCCCGTCATCCCTTCATAGACGGTCAGGGACGTCCGCCCGGCCATGAGATCAGGTCTGCCGGCAAGGGCGGGATTGACCCGCTCGATTACCCGGTCATCAATCGGAAGCACGTGGTACTTCACCGCTTCCTCTAAGAACAGATCCTGCAATTCCTTGAGTTTGGCGGGGTTCTTGCCAGCCATGTCATTGGTCAAACTGAAGTCCGTTCGTGTGTCGTAGAGCTCCCACTTATCCTGTTCAAGCGTTGTGCGGGGCTTCAATTCCCACGGCGCCCGGTGCAGCGTACCGGCTAGCCACCCATCATGATAGATCGCACGGTTGCCAAACATTTCGAAGTACTGGATCTGGTGCCGGTCTTGCGCCTTGGCGTCATGAAAGCTGTAGAGCAGGCTCACGCCTTCGATCGGCGTCTGGGGAACTCCGTTCACCGCCTTGGGCTCCGGCAGGCGGGCGGCCTCCAAGACCGTTGGGGCGATATCAATCACATGATGCCACTGCGTGCGCACCTCACCCTTGGCCTTCACTGACTTTGGCCAATGGACGATCATCCCGTTCCGCGTTCCGCCGTAGTTTCCCGCAACTTGCTTGGTCCAGGTGAACGGGGTGTCCCCCGCAACGGCCCATCCGGCGGCGTAATGATTGTAGGTCGACGGACTTCCAAGATCATCATAATGTTTCAGGATATCCTCCACCTTCTCTTGGAGCCCGTTGAAGTAGGTCATCTCGTTGAACATGCCGTTCATCCCGCCTTCGGCGCTCGCCCCGTTGTCACCGAGGATGTAGAAGATCAGGGTGTTGTCGAGTTGACCCATCTCTCTGATGGCATCGACCAAACGGCCGACCTCGGCGTCCGTGTATTCGGCAAATCCGGCAAAGACTTCCATTTGGCGAATGAAGAGCTTCTTCTCATCCGCAGTCAGTTTGTCCCAATCCTTGATGGCTTCCGGTTTGGGCGCGAGCTTCGTGCCCGCAGGCACCACACCCAGCTTGATCTGGCGAGCCAGCGTCTCCTCGCGCACCTTGTCCCATCCCTGGTCGAACTTGCCCTTGTTTTTCGCGATCCAGTCCTTGGGCACATGGTGCGGCGCGTGGGTCGCACCCGGCGCGAAGTAGATAAAGAAGGGTTTGTCCGGCGTCAGCGATTGTTGAAACCGCATCCACTTGATCGCCTGATCTGTCATATCGGTCATGAAGTGGTAATTCGGATCCTTCGACACTTCGACCTTGGTCATGCCGTCATAGACAGCGGGCGACCACTGGTTCGTCTCCCCGCCCATGAACCCGTAGAACTTGTCGAAACCGTTCCGGGTCGGCCAGCGGTCGGTCGGTCCGGACGGACTGACTTCCCATGCGGCGGTCTCATGATTCTTTCCGAATTGCGCAGTGGAGTAGCCGTTGTACCGCAGCATGGCCGCCAGCGGGGCGACGCTCTCAGGACGTTGGCCGGTGTTTCCCGGAAAGGCCGTCGCGGTCTCCATAATCGAGCCGGTGTTGGTCATGTGGTGGTTCCGGCCCGAGAGGAGCGCGGCCCGGCTCGGGGAACAGAGCGCAGTCGTGTGAAAATGGTTATACCGGAGACCATTGTTGGCCAGCCGGTCCGCGGTCGGCATATGGATGGGGCCGCCAAAGGCGCTGGACTGGCCGAAACCCAAATCGTCGATCAGCACGATCAGCACATTCGGAGCGTCCTTGGGGGCTTTTACCTCGAACCGCGGGGGAGGAGTGGTCTTTCGCGCATCAAGTTCGGTGATGAGAGGATACTTCGGCTCGTGGATCGGGAGTACTGTACGATCAAGCTGAACTTCCGCCCCTGCCTTAAACGGCAGGGCTAACACGATTGCAATGGCAAGGGAAACCAGGGATGCATGTCTCATTACTTTTTCTCTCCTTCTTTCGTTCGCCTCATGAGTTGGTAATTTCATCTTCATGCCCTTTCGTTTATGGTGACCTTCGATGTCGCTCCGGCCACGAAACCGGCTTTATTAGTTGGAAGCTTGTTTTACCAAGGGCATGACGCAGCGGAACCCCAGATGGTTGGTGCCGGTGCTGATCTCGCCCTTGCCGCGAGTGCCGACCATGTAGCGGGAGCAGTATTGATCCGTGCAGAGAAAGGACCCGCCACGGTGGACGCGTTTTTTTTCGCCGGGTTCGCTGGGATCAAACGGGGAGTCCGGCCCTTGGGGATTTCGTGCCACTTCCCCTGCCATCGCGAGTCGTGCGTAGTAATCAGGCCGATACCAGTTGCTTGTCCATTCCCACACATTCCCCCCCACGTCATACAATCCGTACCCATTGGACGGAAATTGCGCCACCGGCGCGATGCCAAGAAATGCATCCGCACCCGTGTCCTGGTTGGGGAAGTGCCCTTGATGGCTGTTAGCCATCCACCTCCCATCTTTTTTGAGTTCATCGCCCCAGGGATAGACCTTGCCGCTTAAGCCGCCGCGTGCGGCGAATTCCCATTCCGCCTCGGTGGGGAGCCGCTTTCCCGCCCATTTGGCATACGCCTCTGCGTCCTCATAGGCGATGTGAACAACCGGATAATCCTCCCGTCCTTTCAAGTCACTTTTAGGACCGAGCGGATGGCGCCAGTTTGCACCCCTGACGTAGCTCCACCATCGGAAATGGTTATCGAGCGGCACGGTATGGGCCGGCGGCGAAAACACGACGGAGCCTGCCACCAGGTTTTCCAAGGGCGCACCTGGAAAATCCTCCGCACGCGGTGTGCGTTCCGCCACGGTGACATAGCCGGTGGCCTTCACGAACCGCGTGAACTGCGCGTTAGTAACTTCGGTCTTGTCCATCCAGAACCCATCGACATACACGCGGTGAATCGGCCGGGAGTCGCGCGTGGCGAGCATCCCCACGTCGTTCATCTCATTTCCGAATGGATCAGCGGCACCCATGGAAAATTCTCCTCCGGGAATCCAAACCATGCCATCAGGGGCCGGACCCGGCGGCATGATGGCGTTGGGCACGGTGGGGTGGAACACCTGCTCCGAGTAAGGTTTTGAAACAGGAGGTTGCCCTGCAGACAGAACCCAACCGGACCATCCGAGACCAAGGAGTACGGCCAGGATTAACATACACCTTGGCCCCGCCATTGAATCGACCAAGATTGGAAAAGGTCGCAGTTTCCGTTTCCGATAGATGTCCATTGCACTCTTTAGGTGTTCAGTTGACTCTTGACTTTTCCCGCCGTTATAAGCGGACCGCTTCATGGAGCGGAGGTTCTCTCTGATTACCACTTCACGTTGACGTTAAAAAAGTGAATATTGGCGTCCTTGAAGGTCCCGTCCACCGTGCCGCGTGAGGCAATAGGACCTGGCAGGCGCGCTTGCTGATTAACCGGCATGTCCCCGCTCCAGAGAAATTCGTAATTGAAGCCGACGGTGTAGGTGTCCCTCGGTTGCCATTCGGCGCCAAGTCCAAATTTATAGGTCGCGCCAACCGGGAGAGAGACGGTGCGGTCCTTATCTTTGACCATCGAGGTGTCATACCCGAACCCCGCATTCAGGAGCCACCGGGGGGTCAACCGGAACTGTCCTCCGGCCCCAACATGATAGGTATCCCGATAAGGGATGTCAGTGGTCAGACTGGTCCCGGTTTCGTCGACCGACACATCCACCTTGCCGAATTTCGACCAGTCTTCCCACCCGAAGTCCCCCATAATGGCCAGCCGATCCGTCAACTGGTGAAAGACACTGACGATCACGTGCTGGGGCACGGTCAGCTCCAGGTCGATCTTGTTTCCGACCAGCCCGGCTGCATTCAAAACGGCCGATGTGCCAGGTCCCAGGTTGCTGTAACTCGGGGTCGAGCCGAAGTCGAGCTCGACCTGGGAGTAGTAGGTCACGCCGAGCCGCGTACCCTTTATCGGCTCCACCATCACACCGACGTTTCCCCCCACGCCAGCGGCGACATCCTGAAGTCTCAGACTCCCGTCGCCCGAGGCCAGGGGACCCTGATTGATGGCGGTCTCGTACTTCAACTGCGAGACCATGATATTGAGCGCTCCACCGATCGAAAACCACTCCTTGACGCGATAACTGACGGCTGGCATGAGGGAGACTCCGACCAGAGTGGCTTCCTTCGCATAGTAGCGCCCGATCCAGTCGCCGGTATATTTCAGGCCAAGCCCGAAGTTGGAAAAAACACCGAATCCTACCTTGAAGTCCTGTCCGAGGCTGTGCGTGTAAAATCCGCTTGCGCCGGGGAACACGTCAACGGGGTTATCGCCACTTTGAGTGCCCAGAAAGGAGCTCGAGCCCTGGTTCGAAAATTTCAGATCGGCATACAGAAGCTGCGCGCCGACCAAAGCTTGATTGCCTTCCAGCAGGCTCATGCCGGCCGGATTCCTGAACAGGGTTGCCGGGTCCTGGGCCCTGGCCGCCCACCCGGCGCCCGCCAGCCCGACGTCAGATGTCCCGATTTCGGTCATGAACAGACCGCCCGCGCCTACCGGCGAGGGTAGGACGGTCATACTTATCATCATGACCGCGAGTATCCACGAGCACCCCCACCACTGACTTCGTTTCATTGTTTGCCATCCTTCGGTTGAATTCATTATGTAATTCTGAAACTTGTCAAGTAAGGGGAACGGAGGTGATATACTCGTTCCCTCTAGACCAGTAAAAAATTTCCTGAGGCACGCTCGGGTATCATCTGGGCATGCATGTTAATTCGCTCGAATCGTCAGGATAGGTTGTTGAAGCTTCTGTCCCGTCTCACTCAGTGTGAAGAGGACCATCAGAAACGTGAAGACGCGCTTGGACTGGAAGTCCCGATCATCAATCCAGAACCAGTGATCTCGGTACCGGACCCTCGCAAACGCATCGGGGGGCTCTTCAACGGTACTCCGGATCATCATGAGGGGCGGCAGTGCCTGCTTCTCATCTGCCCCCTTGAGATCTCCCCCGTAAGTCCGGTGCTCCGCGACATGCTCGGGCGGCACAGATGTCAGCGAGGCCAGTTCCATCATGACCTGAAAGCCGGAACGGGTGAGAAGCGCCACCTCATTCTCTTCTTGCGCATCGGCACCATACGTAATTCGCACTTCGGTAACATCCGGCTGGATCCGCAGCAACTCCTTCACTGTGGCGGCATCCTTGGCCAGCTCGGGCGTGAGGCGCCGCGTGTGAAAGAGGAGCATGATGGCTTCCTCGTTGTTCTTCTCGCGTTGCAGACCGATGCCCAGAGCGCCGGCGTCCTGAAGCCGGCGCAACAGCAAAATGAGCTTTACAAATTCGGGGTCCGGTGGATGTCCTAAAAAGCCGCCCTTGTGATTCCGGAGGCCATTAATGGACTGAAGACCAACCTGCATGATGATGTTCACCGACCAACCAGCTTCGATGAGGAACATGAGGGCTCCCGGAGGAAACGGGGTCATCATGGTTTTGATGAATTCCGGCCCGGTCAGCGGAGTATAGGTGACAGTCGGACGATCCAAGTACCTGGCCCCGGCGCCGAGATTCACAAAGTCTCCGAGCGCTCCAGCCGCGGTCTTAGTGCCAATAGTGCCGCCAGCCGAGAATGTACCTTCGACCTCATACCCGCTGATGACCTGACCCACTTCCAGGAAAACCGGTGCGTCGGCATAACGGAATTTGACGATGTTCAATAACGTCTGCTTCTTCCAGGATTCGCTGATCGCCGTGATGTAATCGAACCTGTCACGGTTGATGGTGGTAGGGCCCAAACTGGCACACCCACTTGACAGCAGCAGGACCAACAATCCTGCCGTCATCGTCCTGCCCCGTGGTCGACTGTTCAGCCACTTGAGCCTCAGCACCAAGTCTCCTTCTTTTCCATGAAAGCCCCCTCCCTTCGGTCCATTTTTACAAAGGCCGCTCGTTACATGCGTCGGAATAGCTCAGTGGCTATTTTATGGCCATTACGCTCTCAAAGATGGTCAACCCGGTATAAGGTATAAGATGATCCTACCCTTCATGTTGATTTCCCGGGGTATACCAAATAGGAGAGGTGTAAGCCCGTTCCTGCAGCGTCATCGTAGTGCCCGGCAGGGGTTTCACGCCGAAACGTTTTGCATCGTAGGCGGTCCACCGCGGCGTCGGAATCTCAAGGACACGTGCGTAGTAGAAGGCACGCAAGGAGGAATTGAAATCGGGGTCCTTCCAGACGGTGATCAGCTCCGGATCGCCGATCGTGTTCGTCCACGTGGCGTTGGTTATATCCACCGTACTGCCCACGGGCGGGAGTTTTCCATTAGCGCCAGGTGTACGCTTGTCGTCGTCGCCCCAGACGACATCATAAACCTTCTCCTGCACTTTGCCCTTGGCGTCAAGCCAGCCCTTGATGATCTGGATACGGTCGAGGTTCGCGCCGATGGGGTCCTTGAGCGCAGCAACCAGAAACGTGGGGGATTTGCCCTTCAGAGCGTCGCTCAAGTCCCCGCCCATGGGTACGCCCTTGGTGTAACCAATGGCCGCCGGCAGGCGGTTGTGTGCATCGTCTGGCTCAAACTCCCAGCCGCCGAAGAATCGCACGATTATGCGGGGATCGGTAGTGGCGTAGGTCTCCTTACGCTCCATCGCATCCCAGATCGCCTCGCGCGTGTTCTCTGTCGCCCAGACCGCGGCGTACCCCGACGAAGATACCTCCCAGTCCATGACCTTCACGCCGGTCTTGGGATTGTCGAAGAAGGGCTTGGTCATACGCTCCGGGCTGGGCTCCTGCGGCGTGGTCTTGCCAAAGAAGTTCTCCTCCTCAAGGGCGGAAAGACCGGTGTGGGCGTCACTGCTGCCGATCAGGCCGAACTTGAAGGGATTGGTGCCGAGCTTTTCTTCGAGCTTGAGGCCGTTCTTCAGGCCTGAGCGGGCATATTCGAATTCGAGCATCTCCTTTTTCTTTGCCACGCTGCCGTCAAGGTTGCCCTTGTCCCACGTCTCGAAATCGGCGAATTCATCATTGGGCGAGAGGAAAGGATGGCTCTCGCCGTCGCCCTTGGTCTGAGTCGCCTCGTAGAGCCGCTCCCACTTGGCGCGCGTCTCGGAATACCCGCGGTCGATCTTCCTGCCGAAGGCCTCGACGGTGGGGAACATGAGGCCGTTGCTCAGATTGCCGTTGTGGGCGATGGCTAGGACGCTGCCGCCGGTCTTTTGCTCATAGGCAGCCATCCACTTCCAGAGATCCACGGGGTTGTCACTGCCCATTGGTGGATAGACGGTAAAGGGCTCGACCTGGCTGGCCTTGTCAACGTTGTCGCGGAAGATGACGTTGCGGTGCAGGTTGTTGCCGCCGGTGTTCGACGTCCACTCGTAGCCGATAAACGCGGTGAAGCGGCCCGGCTCATTGAAATCCTCGGCAGCCTTGAGCGTTTCCTGCCACGCACTGCGGTAGCCCCGCGTACCTGGGAAATACATGAGGTCCTTGGGGAACGTGCCGTGGGAAAAGGCGACGATGATCTCTAGCGCCGCCTCCGCGCCCTTGCCTGATTGGATCATGTTGTACCACTTGCGTCCGGTCGGGTCGGCCAGCATCTCGGGCTTGCCCGCGAAGAGGTCGGGAAAGAAACCCATGTTGTCGGAATGATCCGCGACCACGAGGAAATCCAGCGGCCGTGAGAGCTTCACCGGTTGGTTGCTCGACGCGGTGACTTCCTCGCCTCTTGCGAACCGATAAGCATCGCGCGGCGTCAGGCGCGCGCCGAACGCCCCGGCGTCCATCGAGAACGACGTGTGCAGATGCGTGTCGCCGAAGAAGGGCCGCGTGGGGAAATTGCGGCCCGCATAGGGCGAGTACGGTGGCTTGGAAGGATGTACTTTCTCGAGTGTCGCCTTATCTGCCGAACCGATGTCACTTTGCTCTACGGCCCGCGCTGGCGCCGCAAAGGCGACGACCAATAGAGCTGCGAGTATCATGTGAAAAATGTTTTGTCTATTCACTATGATGACCTCCCTTTTGATTTTTCAAAATGCCATGACTCGTTGAATGACCCAAAACATCGCCACGCTCCCGATGGCATAGGCTGGGACAAGAGCGATCCGGGAGTCGAGATTCGCGATACGCGATGCGAGACTCTTTTCCCCTATCTCGTATCCCGAATCTCGCATCTTACTCAGCGCATCTCTCACCAACCACAACAATGCCAGCACGGACGCGATGAAAAGCAGTTGGCCGGCTTCCACGCCGAGGTTGAAGAACAGCAGGGCCACCGGGATATGTCCCTGAGGCAGGCCAACTTCGCTCAAGGCGCCCGCAAAGCCGAAACCATGCAGGAGCCCGAAAGTGAACGCGACAATCCAGGGGGCACGCGCAGTGAGGGTTCTCTCGCTCCCGGACTCGACTTCCTCCTTTGCCAAATGGGGATTGAGGGGGATTTGTGTTTGCTTGGCAGTGACAAAATCCCCACTTTGCGAAATGGGGGAACGGTGAGGCATGATGCCATGCATTCTCACGATCTCTGACGCGACGAATACGATGGAAAGCGCGATGACCGCCTCGACCGGAGCTTGTGGAACGTGCACAAACCCGAATGTGGCAAGCCCCAGTGTGACGCTGTGCGCAAGCGTAAAGGCGGTAACGGTTTTCACCAACTGCCACATGCCGGGCGAAACCAGCAACAGCGCCAGGACAAAGAGCAAATGATCAACGCCGAGAAGAATATGCTCTATGCCAAGCGTCAGGTATTCGCCGGCCACACCCCATCCGCCCTGCTCTTCAGGTATCTCCGCTGCCGGTTCGGCAGGTGTCAGCCGTTTCACCCACATATTGCCGTCGGCGAACTCGACCCGTACCAGCGCATCGGTCATTGTTCCCTCCAACCCGGCTATCCGTACCGTTTGTCCGCGCAAAGGTTCGACTGCCCGCATCCGCCACGTCTGCACCGCCGCCCCGCCCGACTCGCGTGTCGTGACGGGAGTGAGGTTCTCCGTTTGTCCCGAAAACTCCGGATCGAGGGCCAAGCGCCTGTCACCGCGCATGGGTGTTTTCCAGAGCACCTCAAACTCACCGGGCTGACCCTCGTGCAACTCCAAATACGCAGGTCTGACCTCGTGCGCGAAAGCCACCAACGGCGCGAACAGCGTCATCCAAAACGTCAATCCCAGGCAAAGGCATCTCACTGTTCCCTCTCCTTCAATAACGCGAGGGGGCCCACCAGGGACTTGACGCTTTCGTCTACGACCACTTCGTACTTCTCTAATAGGGCAGAGAAATACCGCTCCTGTGCTTCCAACTCGCGTTGCTGGCGCCAGAGAGTCAACACATCGCTTTTTACTGTTTCGAAGTCGGGCAGCCGCGCCGGTTCTTTTCTTGTCACGTGCACAAGATGCAGGCCATAGTCCGATTCGATCGGTCCCTGCCATTCCCCGGGCTCGACAGTAAAGACCCGGCGCGCGAACTCTGGACCGAACACGCCGGCAATTGCCAGTTTCTCGATCTCATAAAAATCGTATTGTGAGAGAAAGCGGTCACCGAAATCGGGTGCGCTTCCAGTCGCCGGTGGCCACAATTGCTCCAAGGCTGCGAGCGCGTCCGCTTCCGCCCGCGCTCCTCGTCTGTCACGATTGAAAAAAACATGAGTAAAGGTAATCCGCGCCGGGGTCTGAAAGCCTTCAGGGTGAGATTCGTAGAGGCGGCGAAGCTCTTCCTCGCTTGGCTCGGCGATTTGCGTTGTATCCTGCACCATGAAATCCATTTTCTGCGCAAGGCGGCGGCGAACGACGATATCATTTTCATCCAAGTTCAATTCGCGAGCTTCCCGTGCCAGCAATTCCTCCTTGAGATATCCGGCGACAATCTCCCGAAGTTCATCCTCGTTTGGCGGACGTCCCCACTGCCGGGCCCACGTCTGTTTCAGCCATTCAACCTGACTCGCCGTAATGCGGACCATTCGCTCTTCCTTTGATTCGAATCGGGTCCCATCGTTGAACCACCCGTACACCGCAAACAACATTGCTCCCGCCATCAGGAAGTGGAGCAAGGGTTCTTTGAGAAAAGTGTGCATAGTGAATTGTTGCGGGTTCCAAGATCCGAGATCCCTGCTTTTCTTATCCTGCTGCAAGCTCATTTTTTAAAGTGCATCAGGTCGACCAATCGGCAAGCCGGCCATCCTTCCGCACCGCCTGCTAAGCCCACTTTACCGAACGTGGTTAACCGAGGATTCCTTCAAACCGGCTTATTTTTGTGACATTCTGGTCGGTCATTACCAATTACCGGATCCAACCCTGTCCTTTGAATTTTCCCCGAAGGTGTTCGGCGATGGCTTCCGCCGTTCGTTTGCCTGAGCCCTCGATCGTAGATTTGCCTGACATTTCCCCGTACACTTTCGCGCCTCCTCCGACAATCAGACCGATCGGATTGGCCGTTGCCGCTAGAACGACAATGGGGAGCGCTACACCGGGCATTTTTCCCCCGCCGGATTGGAGTTTCCCACTTCCAAGAAGGCGCATGCCCTCCTGCGTTTTCTGATAGCCTTCCACCGCCGTCTTTAATTCTGCGGCCCCGGACCCGAATCCGAGCGCCATGCGCTTAACAGTACTCCCTTCATCCACCGAGACAAAATAACCAACTAACAGAATGTCGTGGAGTCGCGGGACGGTTTGTTGATCGCCCTCCAATGCCACAAGACCCATTTCCTGAATTTGTGTTACCAATTCCTTCGCTACGTGGTCGCCAAGTTTGCGCCCGACCTCGATATGCTCCGGTGTTTGCTGTTCGGCGGGCGGAAGAGATTGTTTTGCTGCCGCGGACCAGGCTGGAAGGTCGGCAGAGGTGGCGGCAAAAGGAAACACATAAATGCGGTCAGGCTTGGGAAGCTTTTCGGTGCCGAACTTTGACTCCTGTTCGGTTATCTTGGTTGAGGCGCATCCGGCGGCCAATGTGCAGGCAAACAGGTACACGATAATAGCCTTGAGAGATTTCATGACAGACCTCCTGTGGTTGAACGAAGATTGGGAACGTCTCTTTCTCATTGGAATAATGCTTCCTTCCTGAAGTATTTCTTCATGCCTTCCGGCACGATATTGTAGACCAAAAATCTGTTACTTCTCGTTGCGGACTCTTGTTCCGAAAGTATGCCTTTTATTTCATTGCCATCAACAATGGTTCCATCGTGCTATTGAGATGAAAAGCGGAGTTCCAATATAAGCAGTTCAGGTAGGGGGAAATGACCTTTTGGGAATAGTTTTTTAAGAAACGGCTCCGATTATAATTTAAACGGAATTAATATATACAGAAGAAAATAAGTTGAATGCTTGCCATTTGACGACAAGATTTTTAGTATCTGTTTTCATATGCCATCTTCCCCATATGCGCATCGAGCCTGTGAGCTGGTGAGTGTCAGTTCCTATTTATTGGAACGTGGGGTGCGTCCCGGACATGTTCTAAAATCCTTAGGATTGCCCGCTCACGCAATTCTCGATCCCGATGCATGGGTTTCACGCCCTCTATTCCTGAAGCTCGTCAATTCACTTGGGCGCATGACAGGGGAAAATTATGGTGTTCTCCACATTGCCGAAACGGATCCAATTGAAAAACTCGGGGTGTTCGGCCAGGCCATTTTACGTGCCTCCTCCCTTCGTCACGCTTTGTGCTTTGCGGGCGAACGCATTGCTCTTGTGCAGACTGGCGTTCGCCTTCGTCTGCATGAAGACGGACTGTTGGCCCGCTTGAGTTATGAATTTATCGGCCGCACGGAAGAAAATCCACGAATATACATAGAAGCAGTGCTAGCCTTTCTCCTGAAAATCCTCGGTTTGACAGGGATGGCCATTCCTGTTCGGGTATCATTCGCGCATGAAAGACCACGGGATGTAGGAGAATTTGAGCGGGTGTTTGGTTATGACTTGTGTTTCAAAGCGGGATACGACGGATTCACCTTCCATCGTTCGCTACTGGATTTACCGTTACGCCACCAACAGACCTCGGAAGAACCTGTGAACCAGCAGGACCGGTTCAAACAATACCCCAAAGAACAACTGGTACGTTCCGTCCGACAAACGATCGCCGATCTGATGCCCTATCAGAGTCCAACCCTTGACAGAGCTGCCAGGATGCATGGTCTGCATAAACGAACCCTCGAGCGGCGACTTGATCAATGGGGAATTACTTTTGAAGATCTACTTGACCAATTTCGCAGGGAACGTGCTGTGGAATTCGTCCGGCAGGGCCACCGGACGATCACAGACATCGCTTTTCTGCTCGGTTACTCAGATCTGTCTCACTTTACTCGCGCCTTCCGTCGATGGACGGGAATGACTCCCAAAGCATACGCCACCGTCGGATTCTCTCATGACTCCCCCAACCCTTCTCTGGAATACTCCGGGAAGCCATGTTAATTGAATAATGATTCCTTCTCCCGGTTGCAGGGCATTAATCCAATACTGGTCTTAAATTTCCCTTTCCTTATTTTCAACGGTGGAACCTGAGGAATGATGGTTTTCCGACTACGAAGGAGCAGCCGGTGTTACTATCCGTTTCGAAAGGTCATGACGGTCGATTGAAGATCAGGCTTCTCAATGTTCCCTCTCCCAACCGGCGATCAATCCCTGCATAAAGATGATATCCCATGAAGGCCAAACCGATGCAGAGAATCTTGGCTAGGATGATATGCCGGTCCTGATGCATCCATACGTTTATAA
Source organism: Nitrospirales bacterium (assembly GCA_009377845.1). Classification (GTDB taxonomy): domain Bacteria; phylum Nitrospirota; class Nitrospiria; order Nitrospirales; family UBA8639; genus Nitrospira_E. The sequence goes on from WHTE01000062.1 coordinate 14,815, forward strand.
GCGCCTCACTTAGCGTGTTACTCTCACGGTACGCATGAAACATTTTTTCCGCCCCCAGCACAAAAGCGGTGCACAGGCTATAAGTTACCGTCTTATAAAGAGCGGCCGCCCCCAGCGAATGTCTATGATCAAACCTGGTGCCGGCTCGCGTTTTATCCAACACAACCACGATCTTTCCGACTACGAGCGCCCCCACCACTGCTGATGAGAGGGCATAATACTCAATATGGTAGATGGCCAATAACAGCTTTTTGAGGATCAGGATAAACCCGAAGCAGAGGAGGAAATACAGGGTCACCAACCCGACCTCCCTGGCTTCATGCTTCAGTTTCGCGAGTATGTACATGCCGTTCCCGCCCATCACGGATGCGTCAAATAGATTGGGTGTCGCCTGGATTTAGACGAAAAGCCAAGTCTGGGCCTAAGTCTCTTTTTGCCAGTATAGAACAGAAGAGACGAAACGTACCCGGCAATCGCGCCTCCGTTCCTAATGCCGCCCGCCCATAGCTCCTCCCAGCATGCCACCGCCTCACCGGTGAGTCGTGGATTTCGTCGTCATTTGTTGGGTTGATATCGGTTGATTCGGATCGAAACCGGTTTTTTCTTTTGCATTTGTAACAAACAAACTCATCCATTTCTCTCTTGTTTTTCGTGGCGTTGTCCCTCCATCGGGGTAAATGAACATTTAACCCTGGCAGGAACCAACCTAATCCCGTGGTTCAATCGACTGACTCAAGTGTCCAACCGTGACTTTCCAGGCATTGCTCCCTCATCATTTCCCCTGCACCTCTTCCATAGCGTTTTTGTCTGCTGGTGACTGTGACGTCACCGTCCGGGCCTATTGTCCTGATTTGATTCCGACCAAAATGAACGTTCTCCCGGTTACAAAGCGTAGTCGCCGTTTGCAAGTCTTCCTCTGTCGCCCCTGGTTTAACCCATTGTTGTGAAGGACCGCAGCCTGACAGAATTAACGCAAATAACCCCAACCATAATTGTACTTTCATCTCCTTACCCCACACTAAGGTTTTGACGATTTTCAACCGGAATGTCTCATTTGTCAGCATCGTTTTCAATTGGAGAACATCGATTTGGGAAGTAATAGTGCGATTTGAACCCGGAACGTCCAGTCCGGTCCCGCATCCGGCCGCACCACATTGGCAAAGGCGGAGACATTCCCGTTGAATGGCAGTTTGCCAATGCGAAATACCTTCCCGAATCCGCCGCCCACCGGCACCGTCCATTTATTCCCTTTTCCGACAGCCTCCCAGTTGGCCGTGATGATAGGAGACGAGGTGAGATACCAGGCGTCCGGCAGATTGTAATTCACAAAATATTGCGCCAGAAATTGACTCACATCTTTACGATCGTTATTCCCCGCAAAAGACCAGATGTTATTAGCCAGTGCTCCCACCACCCATGGACCATGTATAAACAGTCCCACCCCTGTCGGGCCGGCGGCCCATTTCCGCGAACTCAAGACTTCATCCGTGCCCGTGGGGAATTGCAAAACGGGACCCAACCCCCAGATCAACCCTTCACTTTTGGCCGGTGAAAAGAACAGAGACATGTTAATGTCGCCCAACCCCCAGGTGTTGTCACTGGTGGTCCGAAGATCCGGTTGTTTAATGATGGGTAGGATCGTTCGGGTAATCAGATTCCAGTCTTCATTGAGATTAAGCGGAATGACCGGTTGGATGTTCAGAATGTTTTGCGTTCGATGGTTCGGCTCAAAGCCAAAATTAGTGTTGTTCTGAAACGGGATGCTAATGAGATCCGCTACCGGATTTTGGCTCTGCTTGGCCAGCTCGCTTTCCCCTTCAGCATGTGCCGGAGAACCTATTGCCAAAATACACACCAGCATGCCGGTCATCATTACAACAGACCACTGGATTGGATGTCTTTTGATTTGAAATCCCATCCTCTGCTCCTTTTGGTGAATCTCAGCAAAGAACTGAAATTTTGATAATTCCGTGACAAGTTTAGAGGGTATGGTCACTTATTATTTTCAAAACGGGGGTTCTTTCGCTTACATTTTCTATAAAAGAGGCACTGACAGGATCTTGTACCTATGGCTTCTGGAGGGTAGGAGGCCATTGTATTATTCGGTCTTCGCAGGTTTTTCAGGAAACAGGATTTGAAATTGCAACTGTAACGTCCAGTCGGGTGCACGATCCGCTTTTTCCAGAAAATAAAATCCCTGGAGTCTGATATTGATAGGCTGTTTTTCTCCGCGGAACATCACCTTTCCGAATCCACCTCCGACGGGTACCGTCCAGCGATTCCGCTTGTCCTCCGCCTTCCAATTCGCGGTGGTCGCCGGGGTAGAGGTCAGATACCAGCCATTGGAAAAATTGTAATTGACAAATGGCTCAATCAAAAACAGGTTGACCTTGGGGCGTTCCTTATCCCCTGCAAACGACCAGAGATTTCTGACGACGGCACCCACCACCCAGGGATCCGCTAGGCTGACGAACGCCAGAGTGGGACCGACGCTCCATTTCCCGCTTCCCAACCGATCATCTGTGGCCGTATTGAAAATAAACGTTGGTCCAAGACCACCAATCAGTTTGAACCGTCGTTTGGATTCGTCACGGGCAAAAAACCCCGTATACTCAATATCTCCTAAACCGGCAAGACTCCCTGTTTTATCCTCTATGGCACTGGCCGGTAAGTAGGGGAGGGGAATCGTAAGCCGGTTGAGGAGGGCCCAGTCGCCAAATCTTCTTGTAGTGGAGGCCTGAAGATTGAAGGTATTGAAGAGATGGTCATTGACCCCGGCCCCGAAAAAGGTACCATTGGTAAACCCCACCCGCACAAGATCGGACACGGGATTTTCCACTTCCTCAGCCAGTTTTTTAATCTCTTCTTCCCCATGGGCCAGTTGACTTCCGATGATGCCCAGGATCACTCCCACAATGACCCAGCTTTTGAATAATCTTTGAGAGGGCAACGAAGACTCCTTTGAGTCAACTGAAAATCATTTGGGGAGTGTAGAAAAAGAATGCCCTGAGTCTTTTCGAAGGGGCCGCCGTGCCTGCGCCGAACTCCCGGCCTTCGTAGCCAAAGCTATTTCGGCGGAGTAGGCTCGGAAGGCAAGCCAGCGGTGTTCTTCAAACCAGTGAAACGTGAAAAGGAAGAAGTGAGCAGAAGAGAAGATAGGGCATTTCTCCTTCTCTTCACTCCTTACCCCTGGCTCTTTACGAATCCCTCAGGCCTTCCCTTCGAGAGGCGTCAGGACAGTACTGGAGGTCATTCAAATTTCCCCCACGAAGCGATCAATGAGAATGGATTTCCCGTCCCTCAAGCGCCTGAACCTCTCGGGCAGTATGTCCATAGGCTCGGACAAATCGAAGAACCTGGTCTTGAGATACTTCAATCGGTTGTTTCAGCACCACCCACGTTACCCCTTCCGTGCAAGGGGCCGTGGTCAGTGAGCCTTCATAGGTGAAGTAATGGCTCTGGTTTTGTGGCAGAAGTTTCATCACGTCCAGCATGAATTCCCCCGTGACGTCCTCTCCCTCCTTAACTGTTCGATGCCCCAACTTCCGTTGAATCCAGTCTCCTGCACGAATTATCTCGTGATTCTCTGAACCAAGTTGAATCAAGACGCCCACTACCAGAATCTGGTTTTGTGAATTTT
>WHTE01000063.1:0-10471 GCA_009377845.1 Nitrospirales bacterium
CTTGCTGGACGCGCATTTTTGAACACTCCCATGAGTTTTTCGTCTAGCTATCGAATACCGACATGCAGACCAAAAACCAAAATATGGCAATTATTCAACAGCCTCATTTGATTTGTCATTCCATCTTTTTAAAGCTGATGAACGCTGAAAGACATTCTCGCACATTTGTGGCAGAGAAAGATCAATTAATGTGGATCGAATACATAAGTTTTTTATCATTAAAAATGTCCCTATGAGTATCGCAAAAGGGGGACATGATGAGTAGTTGGATATGTTTGGGAAAGTTGCAAGAATTTTGTCGAATTAATTCCTTTTAAGAATATCAAATTAACAAGTTCTTCATAGAACCGAAGACGACGTTTGTGCTCGCTGGAAAGTCCAGTAGGATCCGCCAAAAAAAAAACAGAGATGGTCCTGGTTAATTTTGAGGTAATCAGGATGCAGAGAGGTTCAATGATCCATCGATGTCGGCTGCGTTAAGCACTTGATCCATTCTCGTACGAAATTTTTTGGTGTCAGGGTTTTGCCCTTGTCGTTAATCCGGACCCCATTTCAAATTCCGATGAGCCAATTCATTAGCCTGATAATGTTGAATTTGCTCATCTGTCAAGATTACATCGATGCTGGCCAGGATAACCTTCTCGATCCATGTAAGAGGGACCTTATCGGGAATCCAGGTTTCAATTTTGGGAACTGCCATTGGATACTCCCCTGTATTTCTTACATGTTCGTTAAACGTTTCATAGGGTATAAGGCGGTCATAATATGTGGAATCGAGAATTAAGTATGCCAGGCCATTGGAGGTTTCTCTCCCCAGATCTCCAGGGGGAAAAAAGAAGTTATAACGATCAAGTGTATCGGTAATAAGTTCCGGCGTGGCATTCCTGAGGTCGAATAAGCAGACCCACCCCATTAGTCGGCCAAAACTTTTTAGGGAGTTTGTATTGAGTTTGAAACGTTCGTTCTTGTTGTGTTCTATCGCCACAGACTCCTGGATTAATTTCAATGCGTGTTGGCTTGTGAGATGAAAGACTGTCCCGTGCAACGCGGCCAAGAGTCTTTCCTTGTAAGCCGTCCAAAGACTTTCATCGTTACTATTCTTGCAATGGATAGTTTCAAATTCCATGATGCCTACAACCTGGATTGATGTTCCTTAAAAATGTCGAAAGAGCCTTGTTGATTAAAACGTCCGTTTGTTTACTGATGGCGGAACCAGCGGGTGATGCGGAGGTCTTCGCCGGCGGTTTAAAAGATGAATGCAGTGGGAAGGATTGCTTTTTTTACACGGGTCAGGTTGATTCATTAAATCTGATTGTCAATTGATCTTAGGCATCTTCCGTTAACCGGCTTTTAGTCTGGGATGGGTTTTGGCGGCAATCCAATACAGCATGGATTCGAATCAAGTCTCCCTAGATATTGTAGTAGATGGCAAAGGGGAAACGCTTCGAAAGGCAACGGTGATAGCCAAAGGTCGTTTGATGAATTCCAGCGTATACAAGAAGGGAATCAATGTCTGAAAACAGGGAGTCCAAAAAATAAGAGCCGAGTTTGGGTTCTCGGCTTTCATAGAAATGGAAGCCCCTGATTAAATCTTCTTGGGCTTCATCAAGTATCTCGATGGTCACGAGAGCTTATTGCGAATGTTGGATTTGGTGGTTTCCCAATCGCTAAACCTCGACTTTCCCTCATTTAATCGCTGATGTCGTTCATCAAGGGTAGTTTTGTGCCAGGTGGGAGACTCAATGGCTTCCGGAGAACGAGCAAGATCTTCCCAGAGCAATTCCATCAGGGCAAGTTTTTCCTGGAGAGTCATTTCATGGAGGGGTAAGTTGACTGGCATAAAATTAGTATACAGTAGGGAATAATGAAATTACATCCCTTGCTGATGGGATAAAGGCTGAGTGACACTGCTCCTGGGGATTTAACTTCTTTTGCTACCTCACTTCTTCCTTGGACCCCTGTTATCGAAGGGATAGGAAATTTCTAACGTTTCACGAAATGTTGAAATCCCGAAGGATTATCAAACACGCTTTGATAAAACGTGAATAAAATACGGCTGTGTCTCCCTGGCATTTACTGATGGCGGAACCAGCGGGTGATGCGGAGGTCTTCCCCCGCCGTTTTGACGAAGTAGGTGGTGGGGAGTAATTCCTGTTGCTGATGTTGGGAGATTGGAAATGCAAAGGGAGACGAACCTGGACGCGCACCGGAATAGCCGTTGGGAATGATGGCGGGTTCGCTGACCGCGTGAGGTTTTTCCGCGGGATTTCGTTCCCGGCCGGTAATGGTCGTCAGAATGTGTTCAATGTCCTGGCGACGTTCGCCTGAGGCCACCACAAATACGGTTTCAATTCCTTTGTATTGATCCAGGCTGAACCAGTTAGTGCCCTCCGGCAGGATATGTTGCTGCCCGGCTTTGACCGGGTTGGCAAACGGGTTTGAAGCCGACGGGAACAGTCCCTGAGCCCATGCCGAGCCGTCCACGGCGATCACATAGACGTAACAATCCGTATTCGCGCGGAACATGACGCGGAATTTATCACCCGCCTGCGGGTTGCCCCTCCCATCCAGCAGAATGTCCCCGTCCTTGATGGGCAGATAGGACTGCACCCCATTCACCAGATGTTTTTTGACCAGCAGCACGTCAAGGCTGATCGGAGCGGCCGGGGGTTGAGTGGTATTAAGCTGAGTCGTCGGAAAACCGGGTGAACCTTCGGGTTGATTTGGATACGCGGGGGCGGATGCCATTCCGGTATTGCCATAAGGCGTCGGATAGGGTTGCCCCTGCTGGCCAATGGGGTACGAGGTATCCGGATACGGTTGGCCTTGATCGGGATAGGGTGCCTGATTCGGGTACGGGTTCTGATTGGGATAGACATTCTGATTATTTGGATAGGCATCGGGCTGTTGGCCTTGTTGCGGATATTGATTCTGAGGAGAGGAGGAATATCCGGGAGCCGAGGCTTGTTGATCGGGATAGACAGGAATTTGAGAGTATGGATTTCCTTGTTGGCCTTGGTTCGGGTACGGGTTATTCGGATAAGGAGCATTCCCGTCGTATTGGGCCTGTTGGTTCTGATAGGGATCATAGGCTTGTTGAGAATAATCTGGGGAGGATGGATATCCCTGGGAAGGGGGATAGACTTGTGCCATCTGATAATCCTGATTTGGATACCCCGTTTGTTGATACCCGCCTGTTTGTCCGTAAGGATTGGCAGTGATACCTTGCGGCATCATCGGATTGGTCCGCTGTTGAAGTGCCACGAGGAGGTTTTCCATATTTTGTTCATGAGTGTCCCCGTAGTTGGAGACCGCCGTTCTCAAAAGATTGGCCCCGAACTCCACGAGCGGAGGAATTAAAAACGGGAGAGCCATGCAGCCGCTGAATAAAAAGCTGATTGCCAGGAGTAGCCAGGGACGAGGTGTGGGGGATTCAGACATGGGAAAGTTGGATGTAAGATGGATTCCGGCCAACTATCTGCCGGAATGACAAATAAGGTGATGGTAAGCCATTCCTCTTTTCATTCTATTCGTGACGGAACCAACGCGTGAGTCGCAGGTCCTGCCCGGCTGTTTGCGCCAGATAACTGGTCGGAATGATGGTGTGATCCTGTTCTGATCCTCCGGAAAGATTAAACGGTTTAGCGCTGGGACGGGCTCCACCGACACCATAGGGGACCATGGCCACTTTCGTCACCTGTTGGGGACTTTCGGACGCGGGGCGTTCGCGCCCGGTGATGCTTTGAAGGATTTCTTCGATATCCTGGCGTTTGTCTTGCGAGACGACGAAAAAAATGGTTTCAATTCCTTTATATTGATCCAGACTGAACCAGTTGTTGCCTTCGGGAAGGACATATTGCTCACCCGCTTTCACCGGATTGGCCAGAGGAGAGGTGGGTGGGGGAAAGATGCCTTGGGCCCACCCTGAACCGTCAATAGCGATGACATACACATAACCATCGGTGTTGGGCCGGAACATGATCCGGAATTTATCGCCTGCCGCCGCATTACCACGCCCGTCTTTCAGGACGTCGCCGTCTTTAATCGGCAGGACCACGGGTGCTCCGTTCCGTATGGTTTTCTTCACCATGACGACGTCCAGCCCGATTATGGTTCCGGTCTCTTGGGTTTGGATTCCCGTCTCCGTTCCTGCCTGCGTAGAGGAGGCTTGCGGATACGGTTGTTGGGCATAAGGATCTTGTTGGTAGGTTTGCTGTGCGTAGAGGTCTTGTTGTGCATAGCCCTGAGCATTCGGATCTTGAGAATATCCCTGTTGTGCGTAGGGATCCGCCGGATAGGTTTGCTGGGCATATGGATCTGAGGGATACGCTTGTTGGCCATAGGGATCTTGAGGGTATCCCTGTTGTGTATAGGGATCTGAGGGATAGGGCTGTCCGAATGGAGTTTGCCCTTGTTGCGTTACGTTAGGATCGTAGCCGTAGGGTTGGTTTTGGGGATAGCCGGCAGGATAGGCCTGCGGATTCATGTGTTGGTTGCAAGGGGTTGAGGGAAACGTTGCGTGCGGAAGTTGCCCCGGCACCCCACGAGGTTGTACCTCGCCTTGGAAATTCGGATCAGATACTTCTTGTAACATCCCCGGATCGAATGGTTGCGCCCCGCCTATTCCCGCGTTTGGATCTCCCGGAAATTGTCCAGGGTCAAATCCTTGTTGGTCTCCGATGGGAAGGCCGGTATTGGGATCGAATTGGACAGGTAGACCGGTGTTCGGATCGGTTTGAATCGGAAGGCCGGTGTTGGGATCGACCGGTGGTGGAAAACCTGTATTGAAATCCGGTTGTCCTTGTTGGAACCCAGGGTCTATGAATTCCTGGTCAGATTTTTTCTTCTTTTTTTTCTTTTTGGGTGTGACCAGTTTTGTTAAGAGCGTGTTCAACTTGCCTGTGTACTGTTGGCTGTAATTTGCGGCAGCGGTCGCCAATAATGTGCCGCCCATATTGGCCAGCGGATTGAGAATGGCCTGTTTAACAAAAGAGGTGGTCGGACTGTCGGCAAATTGTGCGCCGCCGGGTTGGCAAGGGTTGCCTTGGGAAAAGCCGCCTTGTCCATTATTAGAGGTGGCGCATGAAGCCAGCATGGTCGAGATCAGGACAGTCGTGATGATGGATCGAGTGGGGGTCTTCATGGAAACCTCTATTCGTGCCGGAACCATCGAGTGACTCGTAAGGCCTCGCCGGCTTTTTGGGTAAAATAGGTAGTTGGCATCAAGTCCTGGTCTGATGAGCTGTCCTGGCCGATGGTAAGTGGCGTGGTGCTTTGTTGGCTGCGATGGAATCCTGCCGGAATGATCGGCGCTTCCGTGACCTGTTGGGGTTTGGCTTTGGGATGTCGTTCACGTCCGGCAATGGTCGCCAGGATGTCTTCGATATCTTGGCGCTTTTCCGGGGAGGCCACAAAAAAGACCGTTTCGATCCCTTTAAACTGATCCAGGCTGAACCAAGTATTGTTTTCGGGGATCACATACTGTTGTCCCTGCTTGACGGGGTTTGCGAAGGGCGACGTGAGAGAGGGAAATACCCCCTGCGCCCAGGCGGATCCGTCGATGGCAATGACATACACATAACAATCTCTATTCGCCCGAAACATGATCCGGAATTTATCGCCGGCCTTCGTGTCGCCACGCCCGTCTTTCAGGATATCTCCATCATGAATCGGGAAAAGTGTTTCGGCTCCATTGACTAAGGTTTTTTTGACGAGGGCCACGTCAAGTTGGAGCACTTCCATTGGCTGGGCAGCGGGTTGTTCGGGTGCGTGCACGCTCGGGTCGGTAGGATACTGAGGGGCTGCCGGTTGTGCATATGCCGGTTGTTGCGGGGGATTGGCACCTTGTGGGTGATACGGGTCATACCCGCCAGGCTGCGCGAGTGGAGCCGGTTGTCCTGGATATCCCCCTCCACCATATTGATGGTAAGGGTCTTGTCCTCCCTGTTGTGGATAAGGGAACGATGGATAGCCGGAGCTTCCCATATTGGGGTCGGATTGCGGGTACCCTCCCTGTGTCTGGCCATATTGATTGGGATTGCCAGACGGATCATTGCCATAATGGGGATTGGCTGGGTATCCCTGGTTCGGATATTGGCCATAGCCTCCACCTTGTTGTTGGCCTGGCTGCGGATACCCGCCGTAATTGGGATCGTTGGGGTACCCTCCCTGATTTTGCCCATAGGTTCCGCTTTGGGGATAGCCCTGATTGGGATTGTAGGGGTCGTTGTAGCCTTGACCTTGCGGGTAAGAATTGGGATCGCCGGAAGGATACCCGCCGTAATTGGGATCGGTCGGATAGCCGGACCCTGGGGATTGACCATATCCACCCTGTTGAGTTCCCTGATCATATCCCGGATTTTGTCCGTACTGATTCCCTCCATATTGATTGCCATAACTAGGGTCGGTTGTGCCATAGGGAGTGTTCGGGTCATAAGGATTCTGGCCACCGATGGCATTGGAATCATAGGGGTTTCCCGGTATGATTCCCTGAATAAAAGGTTGATTGCCTGCTCCCGGTTGACGCAGGGACTGGAGCAATTGGGTTAACTGTTGTTCATATTTATTCGTGTAATTGATCGCCGCTTTGGCCAGGAGATCTTTCCCAAAATCCAGAGCCTTATCGAAAAAGCCTGCATGCCCAAGTGCAGGCAACACCAGTGACAGACTCAAGACCACTGGAATAGCCGCGAATTTCATGGGGCCGGAGGTAAAGGAGACCTGTAGGTTACATGATGACATGGCTTTTTTCCCCATTGGTCCCAACGTCTCGGTTTTATTCTAGGTTCTGCTCAATAAAAGGGCAAATGAGAGATTTTAATCGGGGCATTTCGGCCCTGGCCTGTTGTTTCTTCATCTGCGTTATTGGTCGAAGAGTCGAGTGTGTTATGTCTTGACTTTTCCCTCACCTAAAGGCGAATGCCTGTTGTTGGAAAGTCGGTCGAGACGGACAACCGAAAGGTTCAAGGCTGTAGGGGTTTTGCAGTTTTGATGAGGTCGGGATGCGTGTGGAGAGCGGAAAGGAGGGATTCTGGTGAATCGGTCTCTTTTTGTACAAATCCCAGGATATAAAGGCCTTCTTTGGTCGGGCCGTTCACAATTTGTCCGCCCAGTTCCTGGACCAGACTACGGATTTGGATTTCCTGTGCCGTTTCGATGAATTCAACCTGAATCTTGATGATAGGGACTGCTGGGGTTCCCTGTGGAATGCCTCGCTCTATGATTGGACCCTGACGAGGACCCACCTGGCCATCGGGTCCTCCAAGGACCGAAAGCAAGAGGACCGCCTGGCCGACAATCAGGAAACTGGCGAGGGCCGGAACCCATGGGATTTCAAACAGGGAACGAAAAGCACTTTCAATCGATTCCCACCAAGATGTCTCGATTCCTTTGCGAATTGCCTTTGGCGCCGTTCGGATTTCCTGGTGAATGCGGCTCATCACCTTGTCAAACGTAGCTGGAGAAGGCCCCGGACGTTTTTGTATGGCGGTTTTTAATGCGGTTTGCATGGTCTTAACCTCCTGAAGCTCCTGCTGGCAGGTGGGGCATGACTTCAAATGGTGCTCCACATGTTGGTGTTCCTCCGGGGTAAGCTTGCGGCTGACATAGGCCGGGAGTAGGGTCGCTTCGGTATGTAATGGTTGTTCGGATTCCATGTGACTCTTAAATAATCTCCTCGGTCACTCCCTGGTGCTGGAGATGTTTTTTGAGCTGTTGTTTGGCATAGTACACTCGGGTTTTTACGGTATTGACCGGGATACCTAATAATTCGGCAATTTCGGGATAGGAAAGTTCTTCATAAAAGGCCATATGTAAAATCTCCCGGTGATCCGGTGATAATGTCGTTAACGCCTGGTTGGTGAGTGTGGCCATCCGTTTTTGTTGTGTATCTTCCAGCGGGTTCTCATTGGACTCGGCTGTCTCGACGATATCTTCCAGCGGCATGCCGCCCCGTTGCTGCCTGGTGACCTTGCGTAATGCGTCCACGGCTTTATGATGGGCAATACCGAAAATCCAGGTGGAGACTTTAGATTGTCCTTGGAAGGTATTAAGGCATTTCCATATTGCCAGCATGACTTCCACTAAGGTTTCTTCCGCTAAGGGTGCCTCATTCATAATTGTCATGAGGTATTGAAAGACCCGTTTTTCATATCGTTGATAGAGGATAGCAAATGCCTCTTCATTGTTCGGGACACAAGCCTTGATCAGGTCTGAATCCGTAAGGTCCTGCCAGTTAGTCGAGTTCATGGGGCCGGCGGTTCAATCTCAGGGGCTCAGGAGGAAATCTAGCGGCTACGCTCCTTGTCGGGAGGCGGCAAGAGACTATGACATTGACATTTGGCTTTCTAGCATAGGGGAGGTGTCTTAAGAAGACAATAGGGGATAGCCTATTGTGTGGGCATTTCCACAAGTTTTTTAGAGCGGATTCGGATCATGCGCAAAACTTCATTCTCTCTATATTATAATGATGTGAAAATCCGGCATTGGTGAACGGCCGGGTTTGTTTTCTCGCACCGTCGTTCCTGAACCTTTCTGGGAATGGTGCAGACATACCAAATAACAAAAGGTTGAGAGATGAAACAACAACCGATAGACTACTTCACCATTCACGGCAGGATTGATAAGAGGTTCACCATGAAAACGCGCCCATTCTTCCCCTCCCTGGTTCTTCTTCTGATTGTCGTGATGGTTCTCGGACACACGTTGACAGCGACCCTGCCACAGGCTTTCGGGGCAGGCGTTCCTTCCGTTCGAAGAGCCCTCTTAATCGGTATTGGGAAATATCAAGTTTTGCCACGGCTCCCGGGGGCAAAAAATGATATTGATTTGGTGCATCAGGTTCTGGTGTCCCGGTATGGGTTTTCCGAAAATCACATCCGCACGGTCCGGGATGAAGCGGCAACACGGGAAGCCGTGCTGGCCGCTTTCAATCAGATTGTCAAAGAAGCGGGCCCCAATGATATGGTGTACATTCATTATTCAGGTCATGGATCTCAAGTCCAGGATCTGAATGGTGACGAACCCGATGATCAACTGGATGAGACGATTGTTCCGGTTGACGGGCGGACGGAAGGTGTTCCTGATATTACCGATGATGAGTTGGAAGAGATCCTGTCTCGCTTGAAAACATCTAAGGCGGTTGTCGTGCTCGATTCCTGCCATTCCGGTACGGCCACACGGGGTTTGGAAGTACGGGTGCGATCCGTTCCGGCAGATCATCGGGTGAACCTGTATAAAACGGATGGAGTGACTACCCGTGCCATTGTGCCGGTGAATCTGCATTCTTATGTCTTATTCAGTGGGGCGGCTTCTCATGAGGAAGCCTTGGATGGGCCGGTAGATGGACGCTATCACGGATTTTTCACACACTCGCTCTTCAAGAGTTTGCAGTCCGCTCCCGGGGGTGCGTCAACCCGCGAGATTTTTGCCGGAGCCAAACTAGAACTGAAACGAATTCAAAATCAATTCGGGCGGACCAGCATGCCCGAACCCCAGCTGGAAGCCTCCAAGGGGCGAATTGAACTGCCATTCTTCGCTGTCCCCGGCGAAGAGAGCGCAATCGCTCAAGCGAAGATCGATTCCCCCCGTCGTTCCTGGGTGGCCGTCCAACCACAACAAGGGGGGCAGTTGGTGTTGGTCAATGCCGCGGCGCTTGGAGCTGATCCCGGTTCCGTATGGGGAATTTATCCGGAAGGGGAAACGGCATTTGATCCGGCCGAAGCCCAGGCATTTGCGGTGGTCAAGGTGGTAAAGAATCAGCATGCGGTGGCAGTGATTTCGCCCAAACAAGCCAAAGTGTCTTCCAGGGGCCGTGCGGTCCTGGTCTCTCCGGCCCCGGAGTCCAAGGCCATTCCGGTGGCTCTTCGGAACGTTCCACCGGCGCAAGCCAAGCAATTGAAAGAGTTGTTGGGGAAGCAAATGGGTGATGTGAAATTTGTGGGGGAACAGGAATTCGCCCGCTTCGTCGTGGAAAGCCGGGGGGATGGGTTACATGTCTTGAGCGCGGATGGCAGCAAAGAGTTGATGGCATTGCCTGCTAAGCCCAACATTCAAGCGATTGCCTCCTTGTCTCAAGTGTTGGTGCAATCACGGAATGCTTCGCAGCTGTTAAACCTGGAAAATCCCACGAGCCGGATGAATGTCAGTGTGCGGGTTGTTCAGATAGGGGAACGGGGGATCGCCGTAGTGAGCGACAAAATGGAAGCCCCGATCTATCACATCCGGCAGGCGAATCAACCCCGGTCGTTGTCCAACAGTCTGCAGTTGGAAGTCACTTCCGATACGGATGCGTACATCACCATCCTGGATGTGGATGCGGAGGGGAACGTGAATGTGTTGTTCCCGAACTCTTATCAAAATCCCCGGTATTATCCTCAAGGATTCATCAAAGCGGGCCGCACGGTGTTGTTGCCTGATTCATTGCAATCCGGAAACCAAGCGGGATTCCACTGGGATTATGCGAATCCTCCGG
>WHTE01000063.1:10481-18259 GCA_009377845.1 Nitrospirales bacterium
GACTCCCGAATTGGCACAACGCATTCGCCAGGCAGTGGCAGGCGGCAACACCCAAAACCTTGGTGGACACCCTCAAAAGATCAACTCATTGGCCCATCTCGCAAGTCTGCGACAGGAGTTGGTGGGAAATTTGACCCGTGGGTTGATCACCGTTCCTGATGATTCTGCGATTCCGGTTTCGCAACCCGCTATGGACACGGTGGAACAACCGCAATTGGCCATGGTGGATCAAATGCCGGTCCAGGATTCCATACCGGAGGGAATCGGATATATTCCGGATACCCCGGCCGAATCGTTTCAACCTGATCCATCCATGATGGAAGGGATGAATACCGATCCAATTGTTGATCCTCAGATGGATGTTCAGGCCATTCCGGCGGGATTACCCGTCTCTGATTGGACGGCGGTCTCGGTCACGGTGCTGGTTCAACCGTAAGAGGGAGACTGCCTCGATAGGGGCACAACGGTTCAGGTTTTCTGATACCTTCAATACTGAGGCCCTCTGCACGTCATGCAGAGGGCCTCACTCGTCTTTTAGGGTGTTTTGAGAAAATCGAGCACAGAGCGGAGTTCTGTTTTTGACGTGTCGGCGGTCCAGGATACACGGACCGAAAGGCGGGATGGATACGAGGGATGGGTGAAGGTTTTCCAGGCGATGGAATGGGTGGAGGAGACGGTTTGCATGAACTGTTCAGTTTTTTCGTTCAGGCAGGCAAACGATAAGATTCCGGGAGCGTGCGGTCCGTCCCATTCTATAATCCGAATGCCGGGATAGTGTCCGAGGCGGACTTTCCATTCTTCTCGGATTTTGTCGAGAATCTGCCCGTGCATCCCCGCTTGACGCTTCATGTCGCAAGCCTTGGCCAATCCGGCGATCAAGCCAATATTCTGGGTGCCCAATTCATATCGGGTCCAATAGGGTTGGGTTTCTTGCTGACAGTCTTTCCCTCCATCCCTCCGAGCGAGGATTCCTCCACATTTTTCACTGAGGATCAATGCCCCGGTTCCCATTGGGCCTGCGCACCATTTGTGGCCAGGGAAAAAATATGCATGAGGACGAAGCTGTTGAAAAGATACCGGAATATGGCCGACGGCTTGCGCGCCATCCACGATGAGCAGCGCCTGGTGCGACTGAGCCAGGTTTTGGATGGTGGCAATGGGAAAGATACGCCCATCGAAATGGGAGACGTGGCTCACGACAATGGCTCGAACGGATCGTTTGTTAACTGCTGTTTCAAGTTGCGGGAACAGCCCGGCAGAAGAATCAGGGTCTAACGAGATGATTTCTACTCCACGGTCTTCCAGCTCGTTAATTTCCTGAAGGATGGTGGAGTTTTCATGGGTGGTAGTGAGAAGAATATCTCCCGCTTTCCATTTAATCCTGGAGAGTGTAAGACAGCACGCGGTCGTGGCATTCGGCATGAAGGCAAGCCGTTGTTCATCATTCAATGCCAGACAATCTGCAATGGTTCGTCGGCATCGTTGAAGCGTTTCCCGGTAGTGCTGAATGCCGGCTTCAGTGTATAACACGTGGCTGAACGTGTTGAGTGTCCGGATAATTTCTTCCTGAACTTCCGGATCAAAAGGAGACAGTCCGGCCGGGTTGAGATAAATCATGAGATGGATTGGTGATGCGCTCTACCGATGTGAGGTCTCTTGGTCGGGTATGGCCATTATATGGGAAGGAGCCAACCATCACCTATAAAAGGCGGGTCAGGGTTTTTGTGCGAGCGCGAGGCCAATCAGGTTGTTAGGGTCGCAGTACCATTTGACCAATTCAAAACCGGAAGAGGCCAGGAGTTCTTCTGTCAGGGGGTGGTCATATTTTGTGCTGATTTCGGTACGCACTTCCTCCCCTTGTTTGAAGTGGACCCGTAAATCCACTGCAGGGATATCCAGAATTTGTTCTTCTCGTGACCGGAGCCACATTTCAATGCGATGTTCATCTTCATTGTATCTGGCGACATGGTCAAACGCCTCTGGATCAGCATGAGACCCGAAATTATCACAAAGAACCCGAATAATATTTTTGTTGAATTTTGCCGTAATGCCCTGCTTGTCATTATACGCGGCTTCCAGCCGACTACGATCCGTGATGAGCTGCACACCCAACAGGAAAAAATCCCCGGATGCCATTTCCGTATTGACGGAGACGAGAAATTCTCGAGCGGCTACAGGAAGAAGATTGCCGATGGTTCCCCCGAGAATCACCACCAGGCGTCTCCCGCCTTCTGGAATATGCTCCAAATGGAAAAGAAAGTCTCCCACCACGCCATGAATTTGGAGGCCGGGGTATTCCCAGGCCAGTTCTTCAGAGACCCGCCGCACAATGCTTTCATCGACGTCGAAGGGGACGTAATAGCGCAGTTGATCGGCCTTAGCCATGGCATCTAAGAGGACACGGGTTTTGGTCGCAGCCCCTGATCCTAATTCCACCAGTTCTTCCGCACCACTCAGGGATATAATTTCGTCAGCCCATTTCGTCAGCAAATGATGTTCGGTTCGTGTTTGATAATATTCCGGCAATGTACAGATTTGTTCGAATAAAATGGAACCACGTTCGTCATAAAAGAGTTTGGATGGAAGGGTTTTTGGATTGCCCAAGAGTCCTTGGGTAATTTGATGTTTGATTAATATGTGATCGTCTCTCGTCAAAGGAATATCGATGGTAATGGATGGATCGGTTTGAGATGCCATGAACCCTCCTTTGGGTATGTCCAATACAGTCATCGAGCAGACCGCACGACCTGCTGAAAAAACCGGAATAGAACATTGAAAGAAAGTCGAAGAACAATCCTTCGATTCAAATTTTCGATTACACGGTGGTTGAGCTTGAATGGGTATTCAGGCACCTTCTTGTCCTGGCTTCAAGAAGAGAACCCCGAATGTCACACGCATGCACTAATGGTGAATAAGTATCTGGAATATAAGAATAATTTCACTATACCGGCATAAGGCTTCATGGGCAACTTAAACTATTGAACAAATTAAGTATGCCCTGAATTTATTTATCCATTTCTCGAGCCTTCGGTTTTGGTGAGTGTAGAATGTTAATGGCTTTGCAAGGAGGTTCTACGAGTCTATCGAACCGGTTCCAGGCCTCGAGGTTTCACCCCATGTTCGACCCACGCCAAGAGGGCATCTACAGCCAGGGCCAAAATCGTGGCGGGCAACGCTCCTGACAAAATCACATTCACATCCGCCAGTTGCAGCCCTGCCACGATGGGAACGCCTAGTCCTCCAGCTCCGATGAAGGCCGCTAAGGTGGTGGTTCCAAGCGTCCAGATGGCTGATGTGCGAATACCCGCCATGATGGTGGGCGCGGCCAAGGGCAGCCGCACGGCTCTGAGAATTTGCCATTCTGTCATACCGAGCGCACGCCCGGTTTCCACCACGTTGGGCGCGGCATCCCGCAGACCCGTAAAGGTGTTTCGAAGAATGGGAAACAGAGAATAAATCCATAATGCCATGATGGCTGGAAACGTGCCGACTCCGAATAACGGAATCATGAAGGCCAACAGTGCAATGGAAGGAATGGTTTGAGACATGCCGACGATGCGGATCATGGTTTCGGCTCCCTTCCGCCACCGTTCCAATATCAATCCGACAGGAATTGCCAAGGCGATCCCGAGAAGGAGTCCGAGGCCGGCCAGGCCCAAGTGTTCTACTGTGCGAACTGCCAGGGTGGCTCGCATATTCCACATGTAGACAAACAGGGATTGAGAGCTCCGCTGTTGGCTTGATGATGGAAGGGGCTTGGGGTCCATTAATAGGTGAAGGTCCAGCAACATCTCCCGGGCCACTTGCGGGACGGGTTGTCCTTGCTCTTGAACCAGGAGGTTCCATATCCGCATACGTTCGGGAGTCAGCGCATTGGTCAATAAGCTGAGCACTGATGCAAGTTCAGGGTATCGCTCAAGCGTGTCTCCTCTGATAAGTGCCGTCGCGTCATAGGGTGGGAAAAAATGCCGGTCGTCCTCAAGCACCAGAAAATCATAGACGGATAGAAGGCCATCGGTGGTATACACGTCCAAGAGGTCCACATCTCCGTTGGCTGTGGCTTGGTATTTCAATGTCTCTTGCATCCCCACGATTTTTTGAAACTGCAAGCCATACTTCTGTTGCAGGCCAGGGAGTCCATCAGCGCGCTCGATGAATTCATACCCGAATCCCGCCTTGAGAGTTGACCCGATTGGGATCAAATCGGAAATGGTCTGTAGCCCCAATGCTTGTGCCTGATCACGACGAAGGGCCAGGGCGTATGAATTTTCGAACCCGAGCGGTGCCAGCCACCAGATATTCCAGCGGTGAAGAAATTCTGTGCGGACACGGTTCAAGACCGCCACTCGATCGCTCATGGGCGGTTCACCGAGAAGAGTGACGAGCCCTGTTCCGGTGTATTCGGGATAGAGATCGATCCCTCCCGTTTTTAAGGCTTCAAAGCACACTTGAGTGCCGGCGAGTCCCAAGCGGCGTTTGACGGTTAATTTCGTTCGGGCTTCAATGAGTTGAGCAAACATTTCCGCCAGGAGCCGGCTTTCCATGAAATTCTTTGACCCCACCACAATGGTGTCAGAGGCCCAAATTGATAAGGGGACGGAACAGAGGACTAACAAGAATCCAAACACGAGTCCTGAACATCTCCCCCTTGTGCGCTGTCTGCCTCGACCAATGTTCATTGGCTGCCTCATTCCGGATGATTATGATAATGGCAAACGAGCGAGTGAACATAGGAGTTGGCAGGGAAATCCAGGAGTTCCTGAGGGGTGCCGACTTGTTGGATATGACCGTCTTTGAGAATCGTGATGCGATCGCCTAGACGGAATGCTTCCCATATGTCATGGGTGACGAGGACCATGGTTTTTTGCAGACGGGCTTTCAGTGAGAGAAATTGATCCTGCAGGTCATGACGGGTCAAGGGATCCAGCGCTCCAAAAGGCTCGTCCAGCAGCACAATGGCCGGATTGGCCGCCAGGGCCCGTGCCACGGCTACCCGTTGACGTTGGCCTCCCGAGAGTTCAATAGGATACCGTTCAGCCATTTGAGCGGCATCCAGATTGACCAGTTGCATCAGGTGCTGAAACTGGCTTTCCTGTTGTTGGAGGCTCCAGTTCAATAAGTGGGGAACGAGACAAACATTTCGGGTAATGGTCCAGTGTGGGAAGAGGCCGCCATCTTGGGGAACGTATCCAAGGCATCGACGAAGTTGAATGGGGTCTTGAGAACAGGCCGGGTTGCCTTGAATGTAAATGGTGCCTGCCGTCGGTTGCGCCAGCCGATTCAGGAGCCGTAACAATGTGGTTTTCCCTGATCCACTCTCACCAATCAGAGCCATGGTTTCCCCTTCCTGCACGCCCCATTCAATATTCTGAAGCGCATAGGTGCCATCGGGGAATTGCTTGCTGACTTGACGGGTTTCCAGTGCCAACCGGTTCATGGGAACAGTTTCCCTGCTGTGGAGTACCACGGAGTAGGAATTACGACATTACGACGTGATGAAAATTCTTCATCGTCATGATGGACGAGAGGGAAAGCACTTTGGTCAGGATAGCAGGGTTCCAGATGAGAGACTAGGAGCCGGCATCCGCTCCAAAGTTTACAGAGGAAGTCTTTTCCCATACAGGAAATGTGGAAGCCACAACGAATAGGTTTTTTGGGGCCTATCTCAGGTCTCTTTGGTAGGTAGAAGGAAGGCAACCCACAGCCAACTTTTCTTGTAGGGAATGTTGAAAAAGTATGCCCTGAGTCTTGCCGAATGGTCCACCAGCCGCGTTTTTCTGGCTCGCACGACTCTGCGTGCGCCTCGTCTTCCTCGCTGCGTCCGGCCTTGCCTTCGAGAGCATTAGGACAGGGCTGGACTGGTCTTTTCGACCATTCCCTCTGACAATTGACGATGCATGGAATATTTTCAATGGGTGCATAAGAAATTTGGAATATTCAACAACACTTTGTGCGAATGGGCTGCACTTGTGCTTTTTCGCTCATATGGATGTGTGCATCTTCGCTCGGTTTTCTTCTGGAGATGACTTCAAGTTCCGTTTTGTTAAATGTCTTGACTGAATTTATGAGGAAATTTCTCGTCCCATGTTTTTGTAAGTCAGGCATTACGGTTGCAGCTTCCCGATCGGATTAAGAAATGAAAAAGTCTGTCTAAAGTATCTCCTGACTGTTCCGTCATAATTTTAATGCTGTATTTTCTTTTCCCTGTGGTCCTTTACTTAAGAAATAGGAGCCGAGAATGAAAGGGCACTCCCTTGAAAATAATCGTCGTGGCTCTGGTCTGAAATTAAATATTGAATCGTATCGTTGTGGTCGATGTGGTGGACTCATGAAGATGGAATCTGTCTTTGATTTGGTAGAAAACGAAATTGAATTTATGGCAGCCCGCTGTATTCAATGTGGCGATATCGTAGATCCTGTTATTCTCATGAATCGATCAGAGACAGGGGTTTTGAGCAGTAGCACTGGGAGGGCTCGGCATTGATTCTTCTTGGGCCTGTGGCGGCTTTAGGATTCAAAAAGGCCACCGGGCAGAAAGCATAGTCTAATGAATGTGAACGTCTTGACTGGGCCCGATAAGGATAGCGTTGGTTTAGAGGCAGAATTTCATGGTCGTAGGCGCATGAAGATTGGGCCTAACCTTCCGGAAGGGGGTAAACGCATATTAGTGTTAGGTGTTGATCTTAAAACATGGTCTGGGTTGACAGATAACCTTTGGGATTTAGGATTTAGGCTCGATCGCCTTCACTCTACCTTGGAAAGATTCGATCGCCTGAATGATGCTTCTTTCGATGGCATATTGTGGGACTTTGAATCGAGTTCCCTGAAGGGATTAGCTGTTGTGTCTCAGCTTCGGGGGAGGAAATCTGTTCCGCCGGTTATGGTCATATCGAGCCCCTTCAACAAGAAGAGGTTGGTAAAGGCTCTTGAAAATGGGCCGGTGGATTTTATCACGAAACCCATAGATCACATGGAACTCCGAAATAAATGCGTGCGGTTGTTTCGGTAGCGGATGAGGAAAATTGCTTAACGCAATCTCATGAAGGATCCATCATGTTGCCTTTATGGTTTGCCGATGAAAATCCCTATAGTGGAGAAAAGTCTCCGGAGAAATCGGATAGGAACAATTCTGAATCTTCAAGCCCTGCTTCTATTCTGATTGTAGATGACAGCGTTGATTGTCGAACGATATTCCCACAGCCATAGAACGAGAGGGTTTTTATTGTGTAGAGGCAGCAGTTGGAATGGCTGCTCTCAAATTATTTCGGGAAGTATCGATTGATTTCATCATCACAGATTTCCAAATGCCAAATTTGAATGAATGCGAATTCCATGAAATATTGTCAAGGGAGACAATCAGCTTTCCTCCTGCGGTGATGATCACAGGAAATCCCACGAATTCTGTGCGGATGAGAGCGATGCACGCCGGGGCACTGGCCGTCTTCATTAAAGCCTTTTGATCGAAAGAAGATTTTGAAGGTTCTTTGGGAAGTTGTGAATCATAAGCAAGAGGTTCTTCGTTGAAAGGGTTCCATTTCACCTTGAGAAATGGGGTATAGGGTTCTTGATCCATAACAATTGAAATTGCCAATTTCCATCAATCGCTTAACGAAAAAATCTCACCTTCCGTTTTCAATAACTTGCTAGGGCGTGTTAACACTAAATGATATATGTTGTATACTGCGGCCATGGAACTTACCAAGTCGCAGTACCAACTCATTCAACCCTTTTTGCCCCGTCAGAGGGGGAATGTGGCATTAAGCAACCAACAAGTCCTG
>WHTE01000064.1 GCA_009377845.1 Nitrospirales bacterium
AAAACCCGAAGCAGACTGGTCTGGACGGTGAGCGGGATGTCCCCGATTTCATCCAGAAACAAGGTTCCTCCTTCAGCGGCTTCGATCAATCCCTGTTGGTCCGATACCGCCCCTGTAAAGGCGCCACGCCTATGCCCGAATAATTGGCTGGCGACCAGCGATTCGGTTAATCCCGCACAATTGACAGCAACAAATGGATGATCCTTGTGATGGCTGGCCTGGTGAATGGCGCGTGCCACCAATTCCTTTCCCGTTCCCGTCTCCCCTTCTATAAGAACCGTGGAATCCACCCGGGCAAAATCCTGAATCTGCTGGAAAATCAACTGCATAGGATGGCTTTTCCCAACAAGATCCTGATATTTCCCCGTCTCTGCCAATAATTGACGGAGGGTTTGCACTTCAGATGCATCGTATAAGAAAAACATTTTCCGTTCCGGGTCTCGTGGATCATCTCTGACATCCACATTGATCCAGCGGGTGCACGCTCCTCCACCAATGGTTGGCATACGCACCAATACCTTTTGCCGTTCTCCAGGAGAACGATTCACCATGTCCTCTATTTGAATTTGATAGGCGGGATCTCCAAACAACGCCTGCCACGGATCACCTGTGGGAGAAACATTCGTTTTCCCGCACAACCGTTGAGCCGCCTGACTCAGAAAGGTCACCTTTCCATCGCGGTCGGTCAGGGCAGTCCCAATGTGCAATTGATTCAAAATAGCGATGAGATCATCGTGATTCCGCTGGATCTCCGCAATCAAGCCCTCTAATTTCTCTTCGGCTTTCTTCCGTTGGTCC
Source organism: Nitrospirales bacterium (assembly GCA_009377845.1). Taxonomy (GTDB): domain Bacteria; phylum Nitrospirota; class Nitrospiria; order Nitrospirales; family UBA8639; genus Nitrospira_E. The sequence goes on from WHTE01000064.1 coordinate 799, forward strand.
ACTTCCCGTGACAATAACTGGTTGGCCGTCGTGAGTTCGGCTGTTCTGTCCAGCACTCTCTGTTCCAGCACATCATGCGCTTTGCGAAGGGCGGCTTCCGTCCGTTTCCGATCCAACTGCAAACGGACCATTTCTCCAAGCGAATGCAATAAATTTCGTTCCTCCTGCAGGAACGGGCCTTCAACTTCCGGCGGACGTTCCTCCAGATACACGACTTCAATTTCCCCGGTCGTCCCATCCCGGCAAATAAACTCCGCACGCTGGGTCCACCGGGATCGAACAAAATTAGCCGTCGTAATCTCCAGATGACCAAAACGGATCCGGGCAGCTGTGACTTCAGGGTATTGCCAGGAGGGCGGGATAAGATCGGCAATGCGTTGGAGTAATTCCTCGGTAGATAAGTCTTCGTTTTGAAACAATTGCGTGGTGGAATGAAGGGCGGTCAGTTCCTTCACGCGTTCACGGAGATAGTGCAAGGTACGTTTCAGTTCTTTGTCGGATTTTTCCAAGGAGTGATTATCGGTAGATGGCAAGAACCTTTGGTCATCCATGATCGCTTCCTGTAATGCTCTTAGAGATAACGAAACGTGGAGAATACCGGGCTTAACGTTTTTGGGCGCTTTCCTCACATTGCACCCCTGCATTTGGACATTTTACCTTCCGCAAAGGTCGCAGCCCGACCGACTTTACTCTAGGCACCACCTTCTCATCCTCATTGTCCAAACTCAAGAATATGGGCTATGCTCTGGCCATTTTATCTTTCCATTCCCCTGGATCTTCTCACTTCACGGGTTTAACCGAAACCTGATTATGAGACGAAACCTCTCCAAACTCCACACGGTGAAGACGGTTGTGAAACTTATCAAACCATTCCACCTCCACCGAGAAGTTTGGGTGACCGGACTTCACACTGATCTTGCCATAATTTTGCGATTGATCATTGAAGTATTCGAATCGTGGTTCTTTCAAGTTGATCTGATAATGCATGGTCGTGGCCAATGGCCCAAAGATCAATTCTTTAAGTCCCAATGGACCGGGAACGTTCGCGACCGCCGCATAATGCACGTCAGTGGCGAGAAAAACTACACCGGCAATTCCCTTCTTGCCGATAAAATCAAGAATGTCATCTCGCTCCTGAGGATACTCACCCCATTTATCCTTTCGAGGATCTGAAAAGGGCACCGAGGTCACAACAAATTTGATCTTTGCCGGCGAGGCGGCCAGGCTGTCCTTTAGCCACTGTTTTTGGACAGGGCCCAACATCATCTGTGCAGCCGGATCCCGATACTGCCGCGTATCCAAGAGAAAGAGTTCCACCGCTTGCCCCCACCGGAAGGAACGATAGAGGCGATGGGGATCTTGCGGATCAGGCCTGATAGGCCAATAATCAAAAAAAGCTTTTCGTCCAATGGGCATACGCGGATGGGTGGAGGAAAAATCATTGGCGACTTCGTGATCGTCCCACATGGCAAAGACACTCGTTTGAGCCAGAAACCGTTGCGTAGCAACATCTCGATTCTCAACATATTTCGCCCAATAGTCTGTCAATTGAATGGCCGTTTTCCCTTTATCCGAATAAATCGTGTCTCCTAAAAAAATGAAGAAATCCGGCTTTGCCGACCGCATCTCATCCATAATGGTAAATGGGCGAAAGCTTTCGCGCACATCCCCGCCAATAACAAACGTGACCGGAGCCGGATCATCGGGAGCTGGCGCCGTCAAAAACTGGCAGAGCGGTCCGGGTTGCTTCCCTTCCACCACCGCTCGGTAGATGTAGTGAGTCTTCGGGGTTAATTCAGTCAGATTGATTTTGACGGTAAAATCCGTATCGGCCGTAGGAGAAATATGATCAGTTTCAAGCATGCGTTCAGGTGTATGTTTAGGTCCGTATTGAACAGCCAGAGACAGAGACCCGCATCCTTTTAGCCAAATGATGGCGTCGGTCGATGTCACATCGCCCGACGCACACCCGAATTCGAGTCCCGTCTGCTCAGAACTATATTGGGGCTCAAGGGAGACACATCCCTCCAAACCTCCCCAAAGCCCCAGGAACAACACCCATCCCTTCATGTTGGTCGGGGCAAGTCCCCAACATCCCGTCCTGCTTGGTTCCTGTTTCATTGATATGGTGAATACTTTTAAAATCTTCCTACCTGGTAGTGAATGATAAAAGGGACACCGGGGTGAATAATTTAAATTTAATAGATAAGTTGAGGGATACAACAGGCCTTGGATTATATCCGGAGGTCTCCCGACGCGCGGTGGAAATCTCTGATAGGATCAAAGGGCGAACGCCGGGCTTAATTTGCACCCTTGCTCCTGCGACGATTACAATTTCGCTAGTCTCCTTAAATTGCAAGGACAAGAGCAACATCCCATGATGCAGATTCCCCTTCTATTGGTCATCCCATTCCTAGGAGCTTTCAATCCAACTTTCTGGGAGGAACCTGCCTTCCCTTCTCAGTCCAATCCCCAGTCTTCCACCTGGGTGCAACCTGTGGGGATGAACTCGAACCTGTTTTCGTCGATTCATCCGCGCCCGAAGCTTCCGGTTGAACCGGAGGAATTCGACCCTCGGGAAATAAATGCCTATTACGACTGGCGCAACGACATGTTTTTCAGGGAATTCGACATGACCGGTTCCGGATTCGTAAATTTCATGACGGCTCGCCGGACCTATAAAGTCTGGCTCGACGAGTTTGGCACCCCCGTGGTATTGACCGTTGGCGACCCGGTATTTTTTTGGATTGATTTGAATGGAAACGGGAAGTTTGAACAGGAACTGGGTGAGATGTTCAAGGATCCCTATGAGGATGGGGTAACCGGTAACGAAGAACCCTACGATAATAGTGACCTTCAAGAACCTGCGGGTCCTGGTCCCCAATGGAACCCACCATCCCAGGGAGGCTTTAAGTAACCGTCCTGCGACTCCCGCCTTGGCTGCTGAAGAATCAACCCACGCTTTTCTGAAACTCGCCGTTCCTCCTTATTCGCCCAGACATAATTCCAGGCGACAATTTTCGTCACGACCTCGGCCAGCTTTTTTTTTATTATACACATTCGAAATTAATGGCCACCCTTTAATGAAACATCCCTCCCCACCCTGGATTGAAAACCCGGCAGGCAATCCCACAGAACAACCTCAATAGCAGGGTTAGGCTTTCCCTTATATATAAATTTCTTATGGAAGTTGCCTCGATGGCTTAATCCACCCCGATTCTTGGCTCAGATACACTTCCAAAATACACAAGAAGATCACGGGCGGAAACCAAACCAACAATTTGCGGCCCATCACAGACGACGAGATGGCGAATACCCAGGTCACCCATCATATCCAACGCATCATGTGATGTTTGCGTCACTTGAATAGTAGGCAGGGGTGTGGTCATAAGGCTCTCCACTTTGGTGTGATCAAGATCTTTCTTGACTCCAACTGCCTTATGGACAATGGCCGTATCAGTGAGGATTCCAACAGGGACTCCCTTCCGTTCAACCAACAAACTCCCGATGCCTTCTTTCTGCATTTTTTCCGCCGCTTGGGTGATCGACAATCCTTCAGGAATGGTTTTCAGTTTCTTCTGCATAATTTGAACGAGCATACCTTGTCCCTCCTCCTTCGTTGTTTTGAATAATTTTTTTATATTATAACAATATTTACAACACCTTGCTCTTGTAAATTCAGAGCAAATGCCAATCGAGTTGTCATGAGCGGCCAAGACCAGGAATGGGATTCGACTTCTCAGGACGTTAAGCACACTAAAAAAAATTGAGGAGATAACGAAACACTTTCAACAATTGTTGTCCCTTCGAAAAGTTGAGCCTGGCTCCTGCCACGCCTCTGAAACAGGAATATTTGCCTTGGGCGAATCCACTCATAAGGCAGGATTCCCTTATAAGCAATCACTAATCCAGGATTGGTCATGACTATGCGAGACAGCGCTCCTCGTCAATTGTGGAATGGTGGTGTGACGACCTCGGCACAATTCAGAAGTCTTATGCCCCGTTTCCACGGAGAGTGCCCTCCCAATCAATCTTGATTGGCGACAGGGTTGAACGCCGCAACCTAAGTTCTGGCATGCTCCTCTCTCTACCACAAGGGCAATCGGTTGAGCGCTGTCCCGATTCTTCATTCCGGAAACGCGAAATCGGTTGCCAATTTTTGGGTTGGGGGTCACATCCACCACTTGCTCCTGCAGGCCAAGAATGGGATGCCATACTCGAAGCGTAGAGCATGCCGGAGGAATCTGGTTCATAGGAAAGCGCCTCTTTAAAACCTGAGATCGAAAAATAGAATTCCTCAAGAAGATAATGATAATAAAATGAATTTTCACAAGATGGTTTTTTCTCTCAGAACATATGCCGTATCTTCCTCCACATAGCAACATTTCATGAAATTCCAAAGAGCCATGGTCTCTTTAGAAATACAGTTTTTTTAGAGTCTCTATGTGTTACCATATTGTCATGCACACTGAACTCCCGCAAAAACCCCAGAGCGATCCCGATCCCGTATCCTCGCCCTCATCACCCAAAAAGAGAATACAAACCCAAATACACCGCCGCCAAAAAGCCAAGCCCGTCCCGCCCATGCAGGATGAATGGGATGTGGAATCTCCATCTCCTCCCGATCTCCGCACTCCTAACTCAAAAATGAAGAAATCTTTTTCCTGACCCTACTCCATAATTTTTCAACTCACTTAAGTATAAAATCTCATACAAAACTTTTCATTTTCCCGGCTTCGAAACATGTTGGCCTGAATGGTCCCTGATCTCGTTAGGTCTTTTGTTCCATTGATTCACAAAAAAATAGGGTGCTACGATGCCTGTTCCCGTAGAAGGTTGTGAATTTTCAACTATTTTTATAGGAGAGTCCCCAGGTGTCTGGCTCAGACCTTCTCCTTGAGTATTTAGCGAAATTTTTTCCTATCATCATCTTCATCGCCCTAGCCTTGGGGTTTGGGCTGGTCACCCTCGCTCTCTCGTACCTGGTTCAACCAAAATACCCCGAGCCAGAAAAACTCTCGACCTATGAATGTGGATCGGAACCCTTTTCCGATTCCCGCATGCCCTTTCCGGTTCGGTATTACGTCATCGCCATGCTGTTTGTGATTTTTGATATCGAGGTGATCTTCCTTTATCCTTGGGCCATTACCTTTAAGCAGCTGGGCGTGATCGGGTTTATCGAAATGATGATTTTCATCGGATTATTTGTTGTGGCGTATGTGTACGCCTGGCGAAAAGGGGCTTTGGAATGGGATTAATTCAAATCGGCAAGCCGCAAAAGGACGGCGATTTGGGAATCATGACCCTCTCCTTGGAAAAAGTGGTGAACTGGGCCAGAAAAGGTTCTCTCTGGCCCATGACGTTTGGCCTGGCCTGCTGCGCCATTGAAATGATTGCCGCCGTGTCATCCCGCTATGATATTGACCGGTATGGCGCAGGAGTGTTCAGGGCCTCACCCCGTCAATCTGATCTGATGATTGTGGCCGGAACGGTCTGTCGCCGGATGGCTCCGGTCATTCGCAAAATTTATGACCAGATGCCAGAGCCCAAGTACGTGATTTCTATGGGATCATGCGCAACATCCGGCAATATTTACGACAGTTATAGCGTCGTCCAGGGAGTTGACCGGTTCGTTCCCGTTGATATTTATGTGCCTGGTTGCCCCCCGACTCCGGAAGCATTGTTTGATGGCATTTTGAAATTACAAGAACGGATCATGCAAAAGCGGGTGTTCACCAAACAACCTGAACAGGTCAAAGTCTGAACAAGACCAGGAAACCCCATGCATCCGATCGCAGAAAAGATCCAAAGCCGATTTCCTGAAGGGTTTGTCGAAGCCAACGAATGGCGGGGAGACCTAGCGATTACGGTCAAGCGGGAAGCCCTGCATGATGTCTGTTCCTATATTCGAAAAGATCCTGACCTGGACTGTGATTACATGGTGCACGTCAGTTCAGTGGATTGGCCTGACGACGAAGAACGATTTGAAGTGGTCTATGAAGTTTACTCCATTCGGAAACGCCATCGTATCCGAATCAAAACCCGGGTACCCGAACATGATTGTCTGGTTGATTCCATGACTGATATTTGGATGGGAGCGGATTTCATGGAACGGGAAGTGTTTGACATGATGGGCATCCGATTTAACCACCATCCCGATCTTCGCCGCATTTTGATGCCGGATGATTACACCGAAGGATATCCGCTTCGCAAAGATTTCCCCGTTCAGGGGAAAGGCTGGCGTGATACCTTTGATTTTTTAAACGACCCGAGTCAATGAAATATCTCTTTGTCGGGTCTTAAGGATAGTGAGAATGCTATAGGCAGGCAGCATGAAACTGGAAGATCAACGCACCACCGTCTATAAAGTCGATCCGAGTCACCCGGAAACGGAGTCACTGCCCACGCTCCGAACGGAAGAACTCCTCTTAAACATGGGGCCGCAACATCCTAGTACGCACGGGGTGTTGAAGGTCATTTTAGAGCTGGAGGGTGAGCGAATCGTGAAATCCACGCCGGTGATGGGCTTCCTTCATCGAGGAGTTGAAAAACTGGCTGAAGGCGGCACCTATCACCAGTTTATTCCCCATACGGATCGGCTGGATTATGTGTGCGCGATGTATAACAACTTCGCCTATTGCCGGGCAGTGGAAAAACTTATGGATATCACCGTCCCCGATCGGGCGGAATATCTCCGAACCCTGGTAGCTGAAGTCCAGCGCATTATCGGCCACCTGTTCTGGTTGGGAACTCAAGCGCTGGATATCGGGGCGATGACCGTGTTCTTTTATACATTTCGAGACCGGGAAATTCTGTTGGACTGGTTCGACGAACTGTGTGGCGCCCGGCTGACAACCAGCTGGTATCGCATCGGCGGTGTCGAGCGGGACTTCACCCCTTCGTTGACGAAAAAAGTCCAAAAATTCCTGGACTACTTTCCCCCCAAGATTGATGAATATGTCGTGTTTCTGGAAAAAAACCGCATCTGGCTAGCTCGGACACGCGGCGTGGCGGTGATCTCCGCCGAAGATGCCCTGAGCTTTGGATTGAGCGGCCCGACCTTGCGCGGTTCCGGAGTCGATTACGATCTGCGAAAATATGAACCCTACAGTGCCTACCCCAAATGTGAATTTAGCGTGCCTGTCGGGAAAAATGGTGACACATACGATCGGTACTGGATCCGGATTGAGGAAATGCGTGAAAGCATCAAGATTGTTCAGCAATGTCTACAGCAAATGGAGCCGGGGCCGATTATGGCTGAGGTGCCAAGCGTGACGTTGCCGCCTAAGGATCGGGTGTTCACGAATCTGGAGTCGATGATTCAGCAATTTAAACTTTTTTCGCAAGGATTCGATGCGCCGGCCGGTGAAATCTATTGTGGAACGGAAGCTCACAAAGGCGAGCTGGGATTTTATATCGTCAGCACGGGAGGAGGGCAGCCCTACCGCCTGAAAATCCGGGCTCCCTCCTTTATTCATATGGGCGCATTCGATTATATGGCCAAGGGCTATATGATCGCCGATGCGGTCACCATATTTGGCACATACGATATTGTCATGGGGGAGTGCGATCGGTAAGGTTGTCGTATCTTACCGCCTGAACCTATGTTGCGAGCTATTGTAAGGAGAGGACTCCATTGGGATTAAAACCCGTCACTACACCTGATGTTGAAGCGGCGACGATTGAACTCACCTTGGATGGCGAAACCGTCCAGGCCAAGGAAGGAGTCTCCCTCTATGACGTCATATCCAGCACGGGTAAAATTGTGCCCGCGATGTGCTATCACTATACCTTCGACCCCTTCGGCTCCTGTGGAATGTGCCTGGTCCTTCAAGAGGGGAAAAAAGCACCTGTCCGGTCATGTACTGCGAAGGCCGCAGCCGGGATGGTCATCCAGACCGAAGGAGAAGAACTGTTCCTCGCCAGGAAAAAAGCTGTGGAGAAGCATCTCTCCGTCCATCCGTTGGATTGTCCGGTGTGCGATGCCGATGGCCATTGCGAACTGCAGGATATGGCCTTTCAACATGGCGTGACCGACTTAGCCAACGCGAAACAAAAAAACATTCCAGAAGATACGCGCAGCCTGGTTCTTGATTTCAACATGAACCGCTGTATCGCCTGCGGAGAATGCATCAATATCTGCAAAGACGTGCTACGAATCGATGCCCTGCAATTTATAAAAAAGGGCGGGTTTACCCAGGTGGTGGCAAAGGGCGACCAAGCGCTGGATTGTGAATTCTGTGGTGATTGTTTAGCTGTATGCCCGGTCGGGGCCATTACGAATAAATTCTCGAAATACGCCTATAAACCCTGGCAGCTCAAAAAGACGACCACAACGTGCAACTACTGCGGCGACGGTTGTCAAATATATGTGGAAACCAAGGATACGGAAGTGGTGCGCGTGACCTCCCCTCTTTCCTGGAAGAACAAATGGGGAGATCGCACGGATACGGTGAATGGGCATGACGGCATCTGTGTGCGTGGCCGCTTTGGGTTTCAGTTCATTAATAGTTCAACCCGCCTGAAAACCCCGTTGGTTCGTACCGACTCCGGCTTGCAACCCTCCCCATGGATTGATGCCCTGGATATGGCTGCAGGTCGCTTGGCCTATGTTAAGGCGCAATATGGCGCTCAGGCGATTGCCGGGCTCATGACAGCCCGCTGCACAAACGAAGATCTGTACGTTTTTCAAAAATTTATGCGTTCTGTCATTGGGACCAATAATCTCGACAGTAGCGCCCGATACGGACATCTGAATTTCGTCCGGGCAATGAAACACGCCTTGGGCCTTCATCGCATGATGAATACCTCGGAAGAAATCAATAAAGCGAAGGCTTTGCTCATCATCGGAGCTAACATTACCGAGACCAATCCCGTCGCGAGTGTGCGTGTGAAATCGGCCATCGGGTTATTTAAAGCCCAAACCATTGTTGTGGATTCCATGCAAACCAACCTGGCCAAGTTGGCCTCTCACCCCATCATGGTCAACCCTGGAACTGAAGGCCTCTATATTCAAGGTCTGGTAAAGTCGGTGATCCATCAGGATTTGATTGACGAAGAAGCCACGTCTGCATTTCCCGAGGCACTGACCGCGTTAAAACAGGCCGTGGAATCCATTTCCCTTGAGGATGTCGCCAATCAGACAGGGGTGGATCCGGAACGAATCCATGAGACAGCTCGAATCTTTGCGGAAGCCTCTCGGTCTATCATCATTTGCGGCGAAGGCATTCTCCGGCATACCGGGGGCTACCAGCATATGTTGCATCTTATCGACCTGGCCTGGGTCACAGGAAAGCTCGGTCGAAAGGGATGTGGCATTAACACGTATACCGAGGAAGCCAACGAACAAGGGGCGATCGACATGGGCGTAGCGCCAGAATTCCTGCCTGGTCCGGTTGCCTTCACCGATCCTCAAGCCCAGGAAACATTTGGCCAAGTCTGGGGCAGCCACCTTCCAGATTCTGCCCGCGGGGCCAATCTCATGGAAATCCTTGATCGCTGTCGAACAGGGGAAATTAAGGCATTATATCTGGTAGGGGAAAATCCACTGGAGACGCTCCCCGGCTCATATGATGTCAAAAGCGCACTGACAAACTTAGAAGTCCTCATTTGCCAGGACCCCTTCTTAACGGAAACCGCCAAAATGGCGCATGTGGTGTTTCCGGCTTCAACGTTCGCGGAAAAGGACGGGACTGTGACGAACCAGGAAGGGAAGGTCCAATTTCTCCGTCCGGCCCTGGATTCTCTTGCCGAAAGCACATTGGATTGGCACATTATGGTCGGGATGGCCAACGGGTTGGGCTCGCCCATGGAATACGAAACCACCCGGGATATTCAAAATGAAATCCGGAAAGTCCTTCCGGGTTATTACAACTTGGGGAAGGTGCCCCACGTGGTCCCTAACCTTTCTGATTATTTCTCAAAGGCCTTTCCCCAGGAAGTGGCCGCGCGGTATCCCCTTGGCCGGAAGAACACGCCCAAACGGCCATATGGCTTGCGCATGAGTCAATTGCTCTACCATTCAGGAAAACTTTCGACTCAGGCATCTGGCCTGATGGAAATTTCACCCAATATGAAACGTGTCCGGATGAGCGCCGAGGACCTCAAAAATCTTGGACTCAGTTCCCATGACCAGGTGCGTATCACCTCAGACCAGGGGACATTGGAGATGGGAGTGGAGGAAGATATGTCGTTGACGCCGGGCACCTGTGCGGTTCCTGAGCATTTCAATGACCCTCCCGTGAAAGACCTTATGGCCCTTCAGGTGGATCCTGTCACAGGAGTTCCCTATTTCAAGTTGACCCATGTCTCTATTGAAAAGGCCTGACCAGAAAGACCAGTCACCTGACTATGAGTAACGCCACCGCGACAAAAAAGTTTTTCAACGCCGTGCTATTCCGGGAAATCTGGGTTGCCATGAAGGTGACCTTTGCGCATATGCTGCATCGCCCCATCACCTTCCAGTACCCAAGGGAGAAACGAACGATTCCTGATGCCCACCGCGGTGCACTCTGCCTGTTACGGTATGAAGACGGGGCAGAACGCTGTGTGGGCTGTGATTTGTGCGAGGCGGCTTGTCCTTCCCGCTGCATTAAGGTCATTAGTGAAGAAGATAAAACCCTGCCGCTCCAACGCTATGCCACCGAGTTTTACATCGACATTACGAAGTGCGTGTTTTGCGGATACTGCGTCGAAGCTTGCCCGGTCAATGCCTTAGCGATGACCAAGATGTATGAATTTTCAACCCATGATAAGCGGACCCTCCTCTTTGACAAGGCGCGACTCTACCAAATTGGAGAGCGCCATATGGATGATGCCAAAAAGTATCTCTATGCCCATAACCAAGAGAAGGAAGGGGAGGAAGGCCGCGCCTACCGCTACCATTTCCCTGTCTCGATAACAAGCACCCGGGATCCGTAGTCTCCATCATGATGTGGCTCCTTTTTATATACTTTGCCACGGTAAGTATCGTGGCAGGGGTTTTGACTGTGGCCTTGCGAAATGCCGTGTACTGCGCGCTGGCTCTACTCACGCTCCTTCTTCACGTGGCGGGTCTGTTCGTCCTTCTGAATGCTGAATTCCTCTTTGCGGTGCAAATCATTGTGTATGCCGGAGCCATTCTGATTTTGTACCTTTTTGTGTTGATGTTGATGAACTTAAAAACAGAAGAACAGCATCTCCATAAAAAATATGCTTTTCTCTTGTTCGCCGGAACGGGGGTTTTTGGGGAATTGCTTATTCTCCTGTTGCAATCTCCTTATGACGGGGCGGTCGGAACGGCTACGCCTGACGTGATCCTGCAAACGGGACCCAGTCATGCAATCGGGATCACGATGTTTAGCGATTATTTATTACTCTTTGAAGTGATTGGGATTTTCCTGTTAGGGGCGGTGATTGGAGCAATTGTCCTTGCCAAAACACCGGCCAAAGCCGATCCGCAAGACCCAGCCCACATTCCCATGCCCTGAAACCCATTACCGATGATCCCTCTTTCTGCCTATGTGGCACTTAGCGCGATTTTGTTTATGACCGGACTCGTCGGCGTCCTGATCCGGCGGAATTTCATTGTTGTCCTGATGTCCGTGGAGATTATGCTGAACGCCGCCAATATCAATTTGGTGGCCTTTTCCCATTACCTCCATTCCATGGCAGGGCAAATGGCTGCACTCTTTATTATTGCCGTTGCAGCAGCGGAAGCTGCTGTTGGCTTAGCGATGATCATTGTGGTCTTTCGTGGCAAAATGGCCACCAACGTCGATCAAATTAATATTTTGAAGTGGTAACGTGTTTGACCTGCTCGTTCTGCTGATCCCTCTTTTCCCGCTGCTAGCGGTGCTAGCCAACGGCCTGTTGGGCTCTCGCTACTCGCATGATGTCGCAGGGCGCCTGGCTTGCGGCTCTGTGGGCCTGTCTTTCCTGTGTGTGCTCGGAATCTTTATTTCGATTCTCGACAATCCTGAACCCCGCGAGGTCATCGCCTACTCCTGGATCTTCGGGGGCAATCTCTCCATCAATCTTGCCTTTCTCATCGATCCTCTGACCATCATCATGCTGTTAGTGGTGACCGGAGTGGGATTCCTAATCCACGTCTATTCCGTAGGCTATATGCATGGGGAAGAAGGATTTACCCGATTCTTCACCTATATGAACCTCTTTATAGTTTCCATGCTCTTGCTCGTCATGGGAAACAACTATGCGGTGTTGTTCATCGGTTGGGAGGGCGTGGGCCTCTGCTCCTATCTGTTGATCGGGTACTACTATGAAAAAGTCTCAGCGGGGAAGGCCGCGACAAAAGCGTTTGTCGTCAACCGGATTGGCGACGCCGGATTCTTGCTGGCTATTTTCCTGATCTTTTCCCATTTCGGAACACTCGATTACACGGCGGTCATGGCCAACGCCTCAATCCTTTCAACTGAAATGGCCACCGCCATCTCCCTCTGTTTGTTAGTCGGCGCCATCGGCAAGTCTGCACAGCTGCCCTTATACACCTGGCTACCGGATGCCATGGAAGGCCCGACTCCCGTCAGTGCGCTGATCCATGCGGCCACCATGGTCACCGCCGGCGTCTATATGGTGGTCAGAAATCATGTGTTGTTTGACATGGCCCCGCTGGCTTTAGCCACGGTTGGTATTGTCGGAGGCGTCACCGCCCTTTTTGCGGCCACCATTGGATTGGTTCAAAACGATATTAAACGCGTGTTGGCCTATTCCACCGTCAGCCAGTTGGGCTATATGTTTTTGGCCTGCGGGGTTGGGGCCTATACCGCTGCAATCTTTCACCTGATGACACATGCGTTTTTCAAAGCCCTCCTCTTTTTGTCGGCGGGATCGGTGATTCATGCCCTGAGTGGCGAACAGGACATCCGAAAAATGGGAGGGCTGCACAACAAGATCCCGATCACCCACAAGGTTTTCCTGATCGGCACCCTTGCCATTGCCGGAATTCCTCCCCTGGCGGGCTTTTGGAGTAAAGACGAAATAATGGCCCATGCCTTTGTGCATGGCTATTATCACTTATATCTCCTGGCCGCTATCGGAGCGTTCTTGACCAGCTTTTATATGTTCCGTCTCACGTATCTCACGTTTTACGGATCCTCTCGCGTCGATCCGTATGTGGCCCACCATATCCACGAGTCTCCATCCGTGATTACCATTCCGCTCATGATTCTGGCGGGGTTAGCCCTTGTGGGAGGATTCCTTGGCGTGCCACCTGAACATGGCTGGTTCCATGGATTTTTACATGAGGTGGCGACTCCACTTGGTGCCGAGGCCCATGAAGTGGAATGGGGAATGCTGTTTGGCCTGATGGGCGTGGCCGTGGCTATCGCATTGGGCGGGTGGGGCTTAGCCCATTACATGTATGCCATTCGTCCTCAGATGGCCAACGAATGGGCCGCAAAATCGCCACGAGCCTACACCACTATTCTGAATAAATATTACGTCGATGAGATTTATGACTTCTTGATTGTGGAATTTTTTAAGAAGGTTGGGATGGTATTGGACTGGTTTGATCGACATATTCTTGACCGATTCGTCGTGGGTATCGGTCGAGGCACGGATATCAGCGCCGGCGCGATGACCTGGGTGGAAAAACACGTGATCTACGGGGGATTGAATGTGGTGGGATATTCCAATCATCTTCTCTCCTGGTCGTGGCGAAAACTACAAAGCGGCATGGTCCATCATTATGCCGCCATTATAGTCATCGGACTGGCACTGCTCATTCATCTGGTCCTGGTGTGGTTTGTCGGATCTTCTGCGGCCGGCATGTCCATCCGTTAACTGATTATCATGCAAGAAGAACTCCAATTCGGCTTCCCAATTCTGTCCTTTCTGACCTTCTTCCCCCTCCTGGGAGCACTGGTGCTCTGGTCGTTGAAAGACCAAGATCTGATTCGGAAGGGCACCCTGGGCATCGCCAGCTTGGAAATGGTCGTCGCTTCCCTGATGTTGCTTCGATTCGTGCCGGAGACTGCGGCCATGCAGTTTGCCGAACGTCATGAATGGATTCCCTTCCTAGGCATTAGCTACCACCTGGCTGTAGATGGGATCAGCGTCCTTTTCGTGGGACTAACGGCTTTCCTCATCTTGCTCCTGGTTCTCTATGCCTGGGACACGGTTACCATCCGCCCGAAAGCGTTTTACATGTGTCTATTGGGCCTGGAAACCACAGTGATGGGGATTTTCGTCTCGATCGATTTGTTGGTGTTTTTTGTGTTTTGGGAACTCATGCTCATTCCCAGTTATTTCCTGATCAAACTCTGGGGACCAGGAGAACAACGCCACTATGCGGCGCTGAAGTATGTGCTCTACACCCTCCTGGGAAGTGTGTTCATGCTCGTGGGATTTTGTCTCCTGAGTTTGAACTATTTTGAAGCGAAACAGGTCTATAGCTTTGATTTACTCGATCTGCTTTCGGTCCAGATTCCACTCAACCTGCAACTGCTTATTTTTTGGTTGGTGTTTTTGGGCCTGGCCTTTAAAGCCCCGGTGTTTCCATTTCATTCCTGGCTACCCGATGCCTTAGTTCAAGGGCCGATTCCGATGTCTGTCATATTGGCGGGGATTAAATTGGGGACGTACGGCTTTCTCCGTTTTTCGTTCCCCTTACTCCCTGATGCCTCCCAGCATGCCACGGTGGTAGCTATTCTTATGACCCTCGGCCTGGTGGCCATCGTGTACGGAGCGATTGTCGCCATCATTCAGCCCGACTTCCGGCGCCTGCTGGTGTTTAGCAGCATTAGCCATTTGGGGTTTGTGGTCATCGGCATGTTTGCCCTGAATTTTCAAGGGATACAAGGCAGCCTGATTACCATGATTAATTTGGGATTTAGCACTGCGGGGTTATTTTTCCTTGCCGGCTTCATGTACGAACGCCTTGGTCATAATGACGTCCGGGCATGCAGTGGGTTGGCGAAAAAAATGCCGCTTCTGGCCACCTTCATGTTGATCGTTGGTATGGCCTCTATCGGTTTACCGGGAACCAACGGGTTTATCGGGGAATTCCTCATTTTATTGGGAGTCTTTCAAGCCTGGTGGTTCTATGGAGCCATTGCGGTCACAGGCGTCATTTTCGCTGCAGCGTACTTCCTGTGGTTTTACGAGCGGGCCATCTTTGGACCATTAAAAGAGAGTCTGCCTGCCGCCATTAAAGATTTAAATAGCCGGGAATGGGCCATCGGCGTAGCCTTGTCCGTCATGATTTTTTGGATCGGGATCTATCCTTCCCCGTTCTTGCGGATGGTCAATGGATCTGTCCAGGAAATGGTCGATCGGTTACATCCTGGAATGGCGACGGCCCACCAGCAGGATTCCATCATTTCCGCCGGGGTCACCAGGAATTAAAGACAATGAGTGAATATTCCTTACTGATCATTCTCTTTGCGCCGTTTTTCGGCGCGATCGCCTTGATATTCGTCCCTCGACAGAAAGCCCTGCTGGTGCGAATGACCGCAGGGATTGCCGCCGGCATTTCCCTCCTGGCCTCCTTCTATGTTTTCTTAGCCTACGACACGGCGAAGGGCGGATTTCAATTTATCCAACGGTATGCCTGGTCTGAAGAATTAGGCATTGCGTTTTATCTCGGAGTGGATGGTATCGGAGGACCCTTGGTCTTTGCGTCCGCCATTTTGTTATTTGCGGGCATCTTCATCTCGTGGCATATCCAAGACCGGACGAAAGAGTTCTATATCTTCCTCTTGATCCTGGCGGCCGCGACAATCGGGGTCTTCATGTCGCTGGATCTCTTTTTCCTCTATTTCTTTTATGAGATGTCGGTGTTGCCCATGTACTTATTATTGGGCGTCTGGGGAAGCCATACCAAAGGTTACCTCTCCATGACCGACCCCAAGGGGCGAAAACTTCGGGATTCCATCGGATTTATTTTCAACTTCGGATCCAACAGCAAAGAATACGCAGCCATGAAACTGACCCTGTTTCTGTCTGCGGGCGCGGTGGTGTCCTTGATGGGCATCCTGCTCATTTACCATTTTTCCGGGCTCCACACCTTTGACATTGTCGTGTTGCGTGAACAAGCTCACTTTTCCGGCCACTTAGCCACGCTGATCTGGCTCCTGATCTTTTTTGGCTTTGCCTCCATTGCCCCGATATGGCCCTTGCACTCCTGGTCACCCGTCGGCCATGCCGCCGCTCCGGCTGCCACCAGCATGTTGCACGCTGGAGTGCTGATGAAATTGGGGCATTTTTCCATTATTCGGGTGGCCTTTGAAATCATGCCGGAGACCACCAGGGAGCTCATGCCGATTGCGGCCATTCTGTGCGTCTTCAGCATCGT
This sequence comes from Nitrospirales bacterium, assembly GCA_009377845.1. GTDB lineage: Bacteria > Nitrospirota > Nitrospiria > Nitrospirales > UBA8639 > Nitrospira_E. Next base: position 17,093 of record WHTE01000064.1, read on the forward strand.
TTACGGCGGACTCGTGTCCTATTTCGCCAAAGACACCAAATATGTCATTGGCTATTCCAGTTCCAGTCATATGGGCTACATCTTCCTCGGCATGGCCGCCTTGAATTACATCAGCCTCAGTGGAGCCGTCATTTACATGTTTGCGCATGCGCTGGCTACCGGCATGTTGTTTGCCATGGCGGGGTGGGTCTATGACCAAACCCATACCCGTGATATTCCTTCCTTAGGAGGGTTGGTTGAGCGTATGCCGTTCATTGCGGGCGCCTTTCTTGTGGCCTGTATGGCCTCTATCGGCATGCCCGGCACGATCAATTTCATCGCTGAAATTATGATTATTGTGGGGAGTTGGGACAAATATCCCTTCCAGGTCGTGGTCGCCGTACTTGGAATCGTCTTGACCCTCGCGTATTTGTTCAAAATGATGCGGGGGGTGTTTTACGGAAAATTAGATCCCCAATATGCCCACGCAGCCGATGCCAAACAATGGGTGGATCGCATGCCATTGCTTCTTTTAATTGCGTGTAGCATTACCCTCGGGATCTTCCCTGGGCATTTTTACGAAGTAGTTCGGTCGACCGTTGAACCCATGATAGACCGGATTAACCATATGGCTCCGCTCATTACTCAAAATACCCAAGGCCCTTTTCCATAACCGAACTCGGATTGAACCATTCTGATTATTTTCTGAATATCTCCAATGACCTTTGATCTTGTCCTTTCCGCCGCCGATCTGCTCCTGCTCCTGCCGGAGATCTTTCTCACACTCTGGTTGTGCGTCGTCCTGTCGCTGGACTTCTCGCTTAAGCGGATCACACACCAACAATTGGGTTACCTCAGTATTGGGGGCTTAGGGGTCACTGCGCTGATCCTGTTTGGACTTGACCAGGCCGGCACGACAGGCGCCTTGTTTAAAAACATGTTCGTGCTGGACCGGCTGGCCATCTTCTTTAAGCTCATCATTGTGGGAGCCACCGCGATCGTCCTGTTTATGTCGATTGATTACGTTCGGGA
>WHTE01000065.1 GCA_009377845.1 Nitrospirales bacterium
ACAATTTTCCCTGTGCCTGGGGTCGCTCGACTTCTTCTTGCCGCTCCACCACGATCCGTCGCGCGTGGGGCCATCCTTTCGCGTGATAGTGGATATCCATGACGGCCAAGCCCCGGTCTACGGCAGTCCAAGCTGTCAGCCCCGGCAGCAGCAAGCGCAGGCCCGGCAAGAGGCGTCCCGCCACGATCGTAGCTGAGGGAGCGGGATTCGAAATGGGGCAAGACCGCATTGGCGCAAAACCCTGAATCGACTCGGACGAGCCCCCTGCGATGGCGGTCACCAGCGGTGCCACGGCCTCATTAAAAAACGTCGTGAGGTCTGAAGTCAGACGATACAAAAGGAAAGCGGACTAATGCAAAATCCGGGTTGAATAATACCAATATTTTGTCTGTTGATCCACATGTGGGCACCCGAGAGCCTTACAAAAAAAAATGGGAAGTGTTGAAAAATGTCGCCAGGTGCGTTCTCGTCCTTTGGCCGTGTTCACGTACTCCTTTGTACGCTCCGCCCGTCCAAGTGGCTGCGTCTTGCTGGACGAGCCTTTTTGAACACTCCCATAGAGGAAATTGTGGATGTGCTCGATTGATCGAAGCCTCTATCTATAACTAAAAGAAACCCCTCCAGCCTCAAATATTTTATAGTTTGAGATTCCATTCGTCCGTTATGCCTCTTTGTCTGAGATTCTCCAGCCACGGCTTCTTACGGCACATATTTTGACACCTGGAGTCCCCTAATGAAGTGGCAGTCAATCTACCAAGTTGATTTAACAATTTTTCTCTCACCCATTAGTACTTCATGGTAATGGGCAAAGTGAGATTTTTTCTTCAATCCATTTGATTGGCATTGATGAATGCAGACCTTTCTGCCCGTATAGGTTCTCCTAAATTGACGCCTGAAAAGATCGCTTGATATAGTCTTTTGTGCACACCCTCTGACTTGGTTCCATCCCTTGTGTTGGTATCCACGAAGTTGGGTTGGGGTTGGTTCCTCTTCCTGATCTGATTTGAGTTAAGATTTAAATTGTGCATACCTAGGTAAATTTTAGAATCAACAATAAAGGTCTGCTACCTATGAAACGAGTTCTGAATCTCATCAGCATTACTCTCGGTTTTCTTCTTTTCTCATCCTTGGCCTATGCCGAATTGTTCCCCTCCGAGGGGCCTCCAGGCACCACTGTGACGATTAGTGGGGAAGGGTTTGGGGATTTTCGAAATACTCAGGATAATCGGGTGGAATTTCAGGGGTCTCCGGCCCTTATTCAATCCTGGGAACCCGATTTTATTTTGGTGAAGGTTCCCTTGCAGGCTCGCTCGGGTCCGGTGATGGTGATAAATGGTTCAGCAAAACGAGAGGCCGGAAACTTCTCTGTCAAAAATGTCCGCATTACCAGTCTGGACCCTGCGAAAGCGGAAGCGGGTTCCTTGCTCACGGTTGTTGGGGAACATTTTGGTAATACTGCCGGTTCTCGGGATCCCAATACTATGTTTGGTGTGAATCAAGTCTTAATAAATGGGATTCGCGCGGAAGTTCGGCGGTGGCGTCCCACCAAGATTGAAGTCCTTATTCCTGCCAATGCCAAGACCGGAGATGTGGAAGTGCGTCTGGCTTCAAGTGACCCGTTACCTGACGGATCGTGTTGCGCTCCGGTAGAGTATGCGGTCAGTAATAAAGTGTCTCTTACCGTGATTCCTTCTATTTCGTTTGATCCTCCTGCCGGCCCCATCGGCAGTAAGGTGGTGTTGTCTGGTCAGGACTTTGGACAGAGCCGCCCTGAGGATGGACGTATCTTATTCGGTGGGAAGCCCGCGGTTATTGCTCAATGGTCCGATCGAACCATCGTGGTTCATGTTCCTTTGAACGCTCAGTCAGGATCCCTGACTCTCCATCGTGAGGGAAAGGACCGGGACATTGGGATCTTTACTGTAACGGACAGTCAGATAACGGGAATCTTTCCCCCTCAAGGACCCATCGGGACTCTCATCATTATTAAAGGGAAAAATTTTGGGGTGTATTCAGAAGCCGGCAGCACCGCGTACGCCTTCGATTTTCTTTCCGGGGGCAATGGAGTCGAGATTGGTGGGGTGCCTGCGGTCATTCACCGATGGCTGGATGATCAAATTGATGTCTGGGTGCCTTTTAGTGCGAAAAGCGGATCGGTCGTTATAAAACGTGGAGGGGTGATTCCTCAAGCTGATGGTAGCTGTTGTGAACGGAAAGAAATTGTGACGCTCAAAGCCGGGGAGTTTACCGTTATTCAGCCGGAGATTCACTCCTATTCTCCCAAAGAAGCGGGTTTGGATGAGGTAGTGACTATTTCAGGTACAGGATTCGGGGATTTTTTGAAAATCTCAGAAGCCACCCGCTTATCCCTTAATCAGGATGCTCATTCCTGGCAAAACTACAAATTGGGGCAAGATGTTTCTCGTAGTGAGGTATTGGTGAATGGCGTCGCCACGCAGGTGGTTTCCTGGACTGATAAAGAAATAACTATCCGTGTTCCTCGTCGCCCCGCCTTTGGTATTGGGAATCCAGATGGCTTTGATGCCGATCTGACAGAGGGGGAACTTATTCTTAAGCGTGGGTCCTGGGATATGTTAGAAACCGGCGAGTGTTGTACGCCAAAAAAATACATTACGGTCGTTGCCGGGCCATTTAAAATTTTGCAGCGAGGTCTTCCTGACAAGGATTATTGGAACGAAAAAGGGCCAGCGCAGTAATGACTAGGAGCCTGTCGGACTTGGGGAATCGAGAGCGAAAAAGCGGCTGAGCGAGGCCAGATTGTGACGATTTCGCCGGCCCATAGTGGGACTATGGTCCAAGAAAGCGGCGAAATATTGACCACTTAGACACTTTTGCAGCCGATTCTTCCTAAGTCCGACAGGCTCCTAGAGGGACTACTTGGAAAAAATCGTATGAATTACCTTCAGCCTTGGAATCAAAGAGCGAGACGTCTGTGTGTGTTAGGAGTCCTTGGTGGGTTAGGCTTCTTAGTTGACCCACAACTCGCGTTTTCTCAAGTGAGTCCATCCGCTCTCTCCCTGCAAACCAGTCCCACCCAAGTCACGTTGCTTGGTGTCCATTTTCAGGATGCACGCCAAGGATGGATCGTTGGGGCAGGTGGAATGATCCTCCACACGGAAGATGGGGGATTCACGTGGAAGGTGAGTCCTCGCAGGACCAATGCCTTATTGACCGCTGTGACTTTTGCGGATGTGATGCATGGCTGGATTATTGGGCAAAACGGTACGGTGTTGCATACCGCGGATGGTGGTAAGCAGTGGCTTCCCCAGGTGAGTGGGACGAATGGATCGTTATACGCTGCAGATTTTCTTACGGCCGAACAAGGGTGGCTAGTCGGTTCCCGCGGGGTGATTCTTCACACGGAGGATGGGGGAGAAAGTTGGGCTGATCAGATCAGCGGAACCACTGCAGACCTCTTCGGTGTTCATTTTGTCAATGCAGAACGCGGCTGGGCCGTTGGTGCCTTAGGGGTCATTTTAGCGACAACGGATGGGGGAAAGAGTTGGATTGCCCAGACCACAAATAATCTCGCGACGTTTTTTGATATTGTGTTCACTGATAATGTGGCGGGTTGGGCCGTGGGGACACAGGGAGCCATGTTCCAAACTTTGAATGGGGGCCAAGTATGGGTTGATCACACTCGACCCTGTGGGAGTCCGTGCATTAAGCCGGCTGATCTCGTCAAGATTCAATTTTCCAATGCGTTGGTCGGCCGAATTGTTGGGGAGCGGGGGACGATCTTAGAGACTCAGGATGCTGGATTTACCTGGCAAGAGGTCGAACCTATTAATTCCGAAACACTGTATGGGCTATCAAATCCCCATTCTTCTCAGGGCTTTGCCGTGGGAGACCACGGGACGATTATTCATATTCTTTCCACACATTCTCATCCCTAATATCTAATATCAGGAGTTCTTCCTGCTGTAAGAATTAAAGATAGTTTAACCTGGCCTGGAGAATGGCTAATGATGCCAGACTGGCGGTTTCCGCGCGCAAAATCCCCTGGCCTAACGTCGCAAAAGAATAATTCCGAGATTGGGCTGCTTGTAGTTCCTCTTGAGTCCATCCTCCTTCTGGGCCAATTACCACAGTTATTCCGTCTTGAATTTCGGTTGGTAAGGGTATTTTCGATAAAGAGACTCTCTCCTGCCGCTCAGCCAACATAATCTTTAATCCTTCATTTTCACGCTGGAGAAATTCCTGGAACATTTGAAGGGGGAGGATTGTTGGCACGTTCCATCGCTCACTTTGCTGCGCTGCTTCCAAGGCAATGCGAGCCAATCGTTCCTGATAGCTGGCCGCGTGTGTTGGTGACACTCTGGGAATGACTCGCTCCGTGATCAATGGTGCAACAGTGTGAACCCCAAGTTCCGTCGCTTTTTGGATGACCCAGCCCATTTTCTCTCCTTTTAAAAGAGCTTGTGCCAGGGTGATGGACGGAGTGGATGAGGGCGACGATTCTTGAATGGAAAGAATTTTTGAATGGATAAGGTGTTTGGTTACCTGAAGGATAGTTGTATGGTACCGACAACCTCGCTCATCATTGAGGATCAGGGGGTCTCCAGGCCTAGTTCGAAGGCTTTTGGAGAGATGGCTGAACAAGGGGTCGGCAATGGTGACCATTTCATCCTCAACGTTTGTTGAATGGATGAAAAAGACTGGCATTGTTCCGAGGTGACTGTGAAAAAGAGAGGGAGGGAAACTTACTCAAACAGGTTTTTGACTTTATCGAACAGCCCTTCTCCTTGCGTGTCGGTGGAAATTCCGCTTTCCTCCGCATAAGCATTGAGCAATTCTCGTTGTTTGGGAGTCAATTTGGTAGGAATTTCAATTTTGGTCCGAATCAGTTGATCTCCGCGAGTTTGAGACTTGAGGCCTGGGGCGCCTAACCCTTTGAGACGAAGAATTTGGTCGTGTTGGGTTCCTTCCGGAATTTTCACCATGGTGGTTCCGCTTAACGTTGGTACTTCGACCTTTCCACCAAGAGTGGCCGTGACAAAATTCAGCCGAAGATCAAAGAGAATATCCTGACCCTTTCGTTGAAAGTGTGGATGGGGTCTCACATTGAGTGCCACATACAAATCTCCCGGAGGTCCCCCGTTCATCCCATGCTCCCCTTCGTGGGAAAGCCGAAGTCGCATGCCGGTTTCTACTCCAGCCGGAATGGTGACGGCTAATAGGCGTTCTTTGTGAATGCGTTTTTGCCCGCGACAGGTCTTGCAAGGGTCAGCGATGACTTGTCCTGAACCTTGGCATTGTCCACAGGTTCGGTTGATGGTAAAAAACCCTTGTTGCAAGCGAATTTGCCCTGCCCCACGACATGCAGAACAGGGTTTGATGGCTTGATCGGATTTTGCACCAGTTCCACGGCAGGTATCACATATTTCCCAACGGGGTATCTTGAGTTTGGCTTCCTTGCCGTTGATGGCCTCTTCAAACGAGATTTCTAAATTATATTGAAGGTCATTGCCTTGTTCGGCTCGATTTCGTCCTCTGCCACCACCGAAGAAGTCTTCAAAGATATCACCGAACATATCTCCGAAGCCCCCCCCTCCAAACCCGAATCCGTCGGCACCTCCACCTTGCCCGGCCGCCGCATGCCCGAACATGTCATATTTTTTTCGGCGTTCGTTATCGCTGAGAACTTCGTAGGCTTCTCCCGCTTCCTTAAATTTCTCCTCAGCCGCCTTTTTCTGATTTGGCTCGGCGTGCAAGTCGGGGTGATGCTGCCTGGCCAGCTTTCTAAAGGCCTTTTTAATGTCTTCTTCAGAGGCATTGCGATCCACTCCGAGAACTTCGTAATAATCTCGTTTTCCGGTTTGTGCCATCATATTCGCCCAATGAAGGAAAGAAGGGTTAAGTAATGCAATAGAAAATGCATGGGCATTATCGGATTGTCTTAATTTTTACCTTTATCAACTTCTTCAAATTCCGCATCCACAACTTTTTCTTCACCACCGGAGCTTTCACCAGCAGAGGTTCCAGGCCCGGCTTCAGGGTTTGGCCCGGTTGAGGCAGATTCCGCTGAAGCTTTTTTATACATTTCTTCTGCTAATTTATGGGAGGCTGTGGTGAGGTTTTGCATGGCGGTTTTAATCGCTTCCAGGTCTGTTCCCTCCATGGCCTTACGGAGTGCGTCAACTGCCCCGGTGATATTAGATTTCTCCGTTTCACCGATCTTGTCTCCATGTTCGTTCAAATTCTTTTCGGTGCTATAAATGAGGGTATCCGCCTGATTCTTAATTTCGACCAATTCCCGTTTCTTTTTGTCTTCTTCGGTATGGCTTTGAGCTTCCTTAACCAGGCGCTCCACTTCTTCTTTGCTTAATCCGCTTGATGCCGTGATCTTAATTGATTGTTCTTTTTGGGTAGCCATATCTTTGGCTGAGACATGCACAATTCCGTTGGCGTCAATGTCAAAGGTGACTTCAACTTGCGGAATACCTCTCGGCGCCATGGGAATTCCCACTAAGTCAAATTGCCCCAATAGCTTATTGTCATTGGCCATTTCCCGCTCACCTTGGAAGACTCTGATGGTGACGGCTGTTTGGTTGTCAGCCGCGGTGGAAAAAATTTGACTCTTTTTGGTGGGGATTGTGGTATTGCGTTCGATGAGCCTGGTGAAGATGCCCCCCAAGGTTTCGATGCCGAGTGAAAGCGGGGTGACATCTAACAGCAGGACATCCTTGACATCTCCTTTGAGTACTCCACCTTGAATGGCCGCACCGATCGCAACGACTTCATCCGGGTTAACTCCTCGGTGTGGTTCTTTGCCGAAAAATTGTTTGACCCGTTCAATGACTTTCGGCATGCGGGTCATTCCACCCACCAGTACGATTTCTTTGATGTCGCTGGTAGTCAGATCGGCATCGGCGAGTGCTTTTTTGCAAGGTTCGATCGTTCGTTCGATTAAATCGTCGACCAGTTGCTCGAATTTAGATTTTGAAAGCTTAAGGACCAAATGTTTAGGCCCACTGGCATCAGCGGTAATGAACGGTAAATTTATTTCAGTTTCTTGAGATGAGGAGAGCTCGATTTTTGCGCGTTCGGCAGCTTCTTTAAGACGTTGAAGGGCCATGCGATCATTCCGCAAATCGATTCCTTGATTTTTTTTGAATTCATCAACCAACCAATCCATGACTCGAAGATCGAAGTCGTCTCCACCTAAAAAGGTATCACCGTTTGTAGATTTGACTTCAAACACACCTTCTCCGATTTCTAGAATAGAAATATCGAAGGTTCCGCCACCAAGATCGTAGACGGCAATTCGTTCATCTTTTTTCTTGTCGAGTCCGTAGGCCAGGGACGCGGCAGTCGGCTCATTAATGATGCGCAAGACATTTAATCCGGCGATTTTTCCGGCATCCTTGGTGGCTTGCCGTTGGCTGTCATCAAAGTAGGCGGGAACCGTAATGACGGCATCTGTCACCTTTTCCCCTAAGTAATCTTCAGCCGTTTGCTTCATTTTTTGAAGAATCATCGCTGAGACTTCGGCAGGACTATAACGTTTCCCTCGAATTTGTACGTGAGCATCCCCGTTGGGTCCTTCTGTGACTTTGTAAGGAAGCCGTTTTAAGGCATTTTGAACTTCGGAAGAAGAAAATTTTCTCCCCATTAAGCGTTTAACCGAATAAATGGTATTTTCAGGATTGGTAATGGCTTGGCGTTTGGCAATCTGGCCGACCAATCGTTCATCTTTGTCGGTCAAGGCCACCACCGATGGGGTGGTTCGTCCACCTTCGGAATTAGCAATGACACTGGAGTCTCCTCCACTCATCACGGCTACGCAAGAATTTGTTGTTCCTAAATCAATCCCAATAATTTTGCTCATTCTCCTATTCCTCCCTCCTCACCAGATTCTTATGTAGAAAATGGTTCTGTCAGATCTGATTTTTCTTTCGCCACGCTTACCATAGCCGGTCGTAAAATGCGGTCGTGTAAAAAATACCCTTTTTGAAATTCTTCGACGACGGTGTTCGGTGCCACGCTTCCTGATTCCACCTGCGTCACCGCTTGATGAACAGCCGGATCAAAGGGATTGCCTTTACTGCATATTTGCCGAACGCCTTGCTTGCTTACGGTTTCCAGGAATTGTTTATGGGTGAGTTCAACACCTTCCAGCAATGGACCGCTGGTCCCGGCATCCTTTGCACACCGGATGGCTCGCTCAAGGTTATCAATTATGGGAAGCAAATTTTTCAGTAACGATTCATTGCCAAACCGAATAGATTCGCTTTGCTCTCGTTGTGCCAGGCGTTTATAGTTTTCAAATTCCGCAGCAAGTCGCAAATACTTATCCTGAAAAATTTGGAGTTCTTCTTGCGTCGACCCGCCATTTTCTGGAGCATTCATTTGAGATCCATCCAGCGAAAGTTCTTGTGAACAGCCTGTCCCTGAAGTGGATTCTGCCCTGCTGCCCTCGGTAATCGACGTTATTTTGCTTTTTTCCGGTTGTTGAGTCATGAATGACCAATATGAAGATAGAGACATTTCACGTTACTTACCGAAGTTAGATAGTCACTTCCTCTGACAAGTCAACCCATTCTCTTAAATTTCTTACGGTTTTTGGTTATCGGAGAGGAGTGGAAGTAGGGAAGAAAGTTATCCACAAGAAGAAGTCATGCGTTCATAGAGGAGGATTAATCCTTCTAATGTGAGGTGGGGCCTAACCTCCTGAATTGTGTGGGAAATTGGGAGGATCGTTGGAGCAAGTCCACCTGTTGCGATGACAAGCGCGGATTGCCCAATTTCCTGCTGTATTCTTCTCACGATTTCGTCAACCAGTCCAGAATAACCGTACATGATTCCTGCCTGCATACTGGTGGTCGTGTCTCTGCCAATCACGGACTTTGGGATGGCCAGATCGACTTTGGGAAGTTTTGCAGTATTTACGTGCAGTGTGTCTGCTGCGCTTTTTAAGCCAGGGGCAATGGCTCCGCCCAGATATTCACCCTGTTGGGTGATGATACAAAATGTGGTCGCTGTGCCAAAGTCAACAATAATAAGGTATCGTTGATAGCGGGCAAAGGCCGCAGCCGCGTTCACGAGACGGTCTGTCCCAATTTCATCCGGGTTGTCATATCGGAGTGTGAGCCCATGAGGGCATGCACTTGTGATTACAAGGGGTTGTTGGCCGAAAAACGATTGAGCCAACATGTCAAACACATGTGTAAGAGGGGGGACCACGCTGCTGACAATACAGCCCAGAATGTCCTCCGGCCTCACGTTATTGAATTGAAGGAGAGAGCGGAGGATTATGCTGTATTCATCGGGGGTTTTGGACTGGTCGGTTGATAGTCGCCAGTGTGCAATCAGAGTCTTTTCGCGAAATACCCCACAGACAATATGTGAGTTACCAATGTCGATTGCCAGAAGCATAAAGAACCACAACTGAAGTTGAGTCCATCCTTTGAGATTTGGCGTTATTGAAGAGCTGTTGTTCTAATATGAAGGATTTCCCCAGAATGAACATCGCGCATTTTAGCTGGTCGTTCGTTTGAGTCGGAAGGGGAGGGGGTGACTCTGAGTTGGCCATGTTTCCCTATAGAATGTGCCAGGCCCTGCAGTTGACTACCATCAGGGAAATGAACCTGAATCGTTTGTCCAATGGTGGTACACCGATTATTGTATTCTACTAGACATGATTGGTGACCTTTGAACGTCAGGTCTTCCCATCCTTTTTCCAGTGATGTGATGATTTGCATGATTAGAGTCTCTCTGTCCACTGGGCGATGACACTGAATCTGTAGGGAGGTGGCGCTATCTTGAAGATCTTGAGGAAATTCGGATTGTGAGAGGTTGACGTTGATCCCGAATCCGATCACCACGCATTTGTTTTGTTGTTCAATGCTAAATGACTCGCATAATACGCCACCCACCTTGCGCTTGGCTATCAGTAAATCATTGGGCCACTTGAGATGAATGCGAATTCCTATCTGTGTTTCAAGTGCCTGGGCAATGGCCACTCCTGCCATGAGGGGAATCCATCCTAGATGTTGAATGGTTTTATCATGGAAGAAAAGAAGAGATCCGTAAATATTTGACTCTGCTGGGGAAAACCAGGACCGATCCAATCGACCACGTCCGGCGGTTTGCTTGTCCGCGAGAATGACTGTGGCCGAAGGAGCGTGTTCCTTGGCTCGTTCCATGGCAAACGTATTAGTGGAAGACAACTCGTCAAAGACATAGAGTGTTTCGCCAAGTTTTTTTGAAGGGAGTAAGGCCGCTAATTTTGTGAGAGATAACACGAATAGTTCAGAGAAGAAAATTAAGTCTTGGATTTCCGTTTTTGAGGACGCTTTTTTGCTCGAAGAGCAACTATTTTCATTGACAGGTCCATGGACGGGGCAGAATGTGTGAGTGCCCCTATCGAAATAAAATCCGGACCAGCTTTGGCCATATCCCGAACATTGCTTAAGTTCATGCCGCCCGATACTTCGACCAAGGCTTGGCCTTGAATGATGCCTATGGCACGTCGGACCTGAGCTGGGGGCATGTTGTCCAATAAGAGGACATCGGCTTTTCCCTTTAAAGCTTGTTGAACCTGAGCGACAGTTTCCACTTCCACGCAAATTCGAAGTCCATGCGGGGCTTGTTGTCTGGCACGAAGACAGGCCTGAGTGAGATTCATCCTCTGGGCTGCCAATACTATCAGGTGATTATCTTTAATCAGAATGCCATCGTGGAGAGAGAAACGGTGATTATGTCCTCCACCAAGACGGACAGCCCATTTTTCTAATGCCCGCAGTCCCGGGGTTGTTTTCCGTGTGTCCACGATTGCGACGGGATAATCGCGCACAGCCTCACAAAACTGACGAGTGAGCGTGCTGATCCCTGAGAGCCGTTGCAGGAAATTCAGGGCGACACGTTCCGCTTGAAGGAGCGACTGCGCTTTCCCTCTAATGGTGAGGATAGGGGTTGATGGGTGAACCATCGTTCCGTCATCGGTATGCGTGGTGAAATCAAGAGAAGGATCGACGGCATGAAAAACATGCCGGGCAACGGCCACCCCTGCCACTATCATGCGGCCTTTGGCGATGATTTCGGCACGAGCGGATAAGGTTGGTGGAATGAGTAGGGTGGAGGTAAGGTCTCCATAGGCAAGGTCTTCTCTTAGCGCAGCGCTGATAACATCCCGCATGGAGGAAAGAGGGGGAGGCGGTGCGAGAGAAGGTACACCCATCAGGCCGTCATGGAAGCAAGTTGTTGTTCGGTAATCTTTAGAATATCCAGCTCATCCGCGAGTTTGGTACGTCGGCCTTCTGACTCCTGGATAACCGAAGGTTCCGCTTTTTCCTTGAAGTCGGGAGAGGATAACCGACTTTCGAGGCGCTGGACTTCCTTTTCTTTTTCCCCGATTTGCTTTTGGATTTTTTTGACGACTTGTTGGAGGTCAATCTCATTCGGTACTGGAATGCCAATGGTGCTGAAATGACCAGAAGGTAGTCGCAGAGTGCGGAGGGGCGGAATGAGGTTGTCCGTTATCACGGATGAGCGGAGGATCGACTCGATATAGGGTTTAAGGGAGGTAAGGGTCGCGGTGTCGTCGCCATGGGTGCTCGTTCCATACACGAAAGGTGTTTGAGACGAGGAAATATTCAAGAGCGCTCGAGCGGTTCTGGCTGTGTTGATAAACGATTGAAGAAGCGAAAAGGCCTGTTCGGCTTCAGCATTGGCCCATTCCGGTTTTTCAGTGGGAAAGGGTTGAGTCATGATTGACTGCCCTTCGTGCGGAAAAGATTGCCATATCTCTTCGGTTATAAATGGCATCATGGGGTGTAAAAGCCGTTGGACGACTTCAAACGATTCCAGGAGTGTGTGGCGGGTGGCAGGTGCATCGGGATGGTTCTCTTGTTGAAGACAGGGTTTCGCAAGTTCTATGAACCAATCACAATATTCGTGCCATATGAATTGATAGAGAATAGAGGCGGCTTGATCAAAACGATAGTCTTCAAATGCCTTGGTCACTTCACGGATGGTGTGGTTGAGCCTGCTGAGTATCCATTGGTCTGGAAATGGTCGCGATTCTGGAGTGATTGATGCTTGTGGCCCATGCACATGGAATTGAATAAAGCGTGCCGCATTCCAGATTTTTGTGGCAAAATTCCGGTACCCCTCAATGCGTTCCTCGGCCAGCTTGATGTCTCGTCCTGGCGAGGCCATAGAAGCCAGGGTAAATCTCAGGGCGTCCGTTCCATACTGACGCATTTTGGTCAGGGGATCAATCACATTTCCCTTGGATTTGCTCATTTTCTGACCTTCGGCGTCCCGGACCAAGGCGTGGATATACACATCCCGAAATGGGACCTTCCCTGTAAATTTCAGGCCCATCATGATCATTCGGGCAACCCAAAAAAACAGGATGTCCAGCCCGGTGACTAGAGTCGCTGTTGGATAAAAGGTCTTGAAGTCTTCAGTTTTTTCGGGCCATCCGAGCGTGGAGAAAGGCCAAAGAGCTGAGGAAAACCAGGTATCCAACACATCAGGATCTTGAAAAAGGTTCGTTCCTCCGCATGTTGGACAGGATTGTGGTGGAGTTCTTGATACGATGGGTTGCGCATCCGAAGTGATAAAGCAGCTCATGGTGGGCTGGCCAGAAAGGAATCCCTCCTCGCTAGGCGCTCCGACAGCATGGCTGGTATCGAGCAAATGGTCTTTGTTGCAGGATTGACAGTACCAGGCCGGAATTTGATGCCCCCACCAAATCTGACGGGAAATACACCAATCTTTGATCTGGCGCATCCAGCCCAGATAATTATTTTTCCATCCATCGGGAATAATGCGAATTTGCCCGGTTTCAACCGCTTGTATGGCAGGAGTCGCCAAAGGCTGAATTTTGACAAACCATTGCGGCGAAAGATACGGCTCGACGACGGTTTTGCAGCGGTAACATTTGCCAATGGCCATGGCGTGATCTTCGACTTTGAGTAGCAGTTCGTCCTTTTCCAGGGCTTCTATCACAATGGCACGGGCTTCCTGGATAGATTTAAGATTGAGGGCGGCTCGAAGCGTTGTGTCCACCTGGGCTTCTTGAAGGCCCCATGGGCTCATTCGAGCCTGGAAGTCGAGTATAGTCAGGCGTGGGAGGCCGTGACGCTCACCCGCTTCAAAATCATTGAAGTCATGTGCAGGTGTAATTTTTACGGCACCGGTTCCAAATTCCCGATCAACTAAAATCGGATCGGCCACGATAGGAATGGTCCGTGTGGTGAGAGGGACTCGAACTTCTTTTCCGATATAGTGTTGGTAACGGGGATCCTCGGGGTGGACGGCTACGGCGGTGTCCCCCAATAAGGTCTCGGGCCTGGTGGTGGCCACAATGAGGGATAGTGTTGGATCGTCGGCGAGGGAATATTGAATGTGGTAAAGTTTCCCCTTGATTGACTCATGCTCGACTTCAATATCGGAAAGAGCCGTAAGGCAGCGAGGGCACCAATTAATTAATCGTTCACCCCGGTAAATGAGCCCTTCTTCAAAAAGACGAACAAACACTTCTCGAACCGCGAGGGAAAGGCCCTCGTCCATGGTGAATCGAAGGCGAGTCCAATCGCAGGAGGCCCCCAATTGTTTCAGTTGTTCGATGATGGTATCGCCGGATTGGTGCCTCCACTTCCAGACTCGCTCAATGAAGGCTTGACGCCCGAGTTGTTCACGGGATTGACCTTCTTGCGCGAGTTGCCGTTCCACCACATTTTGCGTTGCAATACCGGCATGGTCCGTCCCCGGTAGCCAGAGCGTCTTCAATCCCTGCATGCGTCGCCATCGAATAATAATGTCCTGGATGGTCATATTGAGGGCATGGCCAACATGGAGGGATCCGGTGACGTTGGGTGGAGGAATTACCAGACAAAAGGAAGAGGAATTGTCCTGCAGGTTAGGCTGGAAGAGGTGGCGTTCAATCCAAAATGCGCCCCATCGCTGTTCCACTTCACCCGGGTTGTAGGTTTTATCTAGTTGGGGAGATGCCATACTCAAGTGATTGGTTCCTATGGAATTGGCCAAAAGTTTTCGATGTTATCACGGGCCCTGCGACCCTGCAAGAAGAAGAATTGAGTCATTTAAAATCTTACCAAAACTGCCAGAAAGCCCCTTGCTTTGCATGGGGATGAATGGCAGCCCGGAGCGAAGCGGAGGCACAAGTAGTTGGTTTTTAGGTTTTAAAGAAGCCCAGCCCTTTGAGCGGGGAGCTTCACTTTAGCAGCCATCGTTGCGCATTTGGTTCTCTTACCCTCCGACCCCCTATGGTACAGGCCAAAAGAAGGGCAGGGATGGAGGACATTCGTATGGCGCAACGATCCAAACGAGATTATCTGCAGTCGATCCATAACCTCCATCAGCAGGCGACGCGCGCTGAGAAGCAGGCGATCCTGTATGAGTTCATGAAATTATGTGGCTATTTATTGTAAGTGTGCCATCGGGCTGCTCAATCGGTCCCTGGCGCCGGTGCCTCGGCGGCGGCGCCACGTATAGAGAGGAGGTGATCCAGATGCTCGCCCAGATCTGGGAGGTCTCGGAGTATCTCTGTGCGCCGCGCGACTGAAGGCCGTGCTTCCGTCCTGGCTACCCTGGTTGCGACGGCCACTCATGCCGACGTAGAACGGTCGCTTCTGGCGATCGACCCGCGTCAGATTGATGGTGACTACAGGCCCGCAAGAAGGCGGTCAAGCGGCGCCTGTATGGCGCCACCTGCCCGGGCTCGCTCCTGAAGCACCTGATCCCGATGAAGACGGACCATTGGGATGTGACCACGCGGGGCTATCTGGAGATCGACCTCGTCTTGCAATTCGGCGCCTCGGCCGCCGGGGAGTTTCTCCATACCTTGGATAGCGTGGACATTCAGGCGGGCTGAGTGGAGCGCCAGGCTGTGATGAGCAAAGGCCAGCACGGCATCCTGCGGGCGCTGACGACGATTGAACGCCAACTCCCCTTTGTGCTGCAAGGGATTGATTCCGACAACGGCAGCGAGTTCATCAATGCCCATCTGGTGGTCTTTTGCCAACGGCCCGCAGGGCAGGCGGTCCGGTTCACCCGCTCGCGGCCCTACAAGAAGAATGACAATGCCCATATTGAGCAGCAGAACTTGACCCACGTGCGCAAGCCCCGGTGGGCTGGGACCCTATGACACCGTGGAAGCCCTGCAGGCCCTCAACGCGCTGTATTCCGACCTGCGGATCTTCCAGAGCCTGTTCCAGCTCGCAATGGAACTGGTGACGAAGGTGCGGAAGGGCTCTCGCCTGATCCGCCGCGACGACACGCCTCGTATTCCATTAGGTGTGCCGGAGGCGGATCCTTGCCAGATGGCCGAACTGGAGCTGGTGCGGACGACAACTGATCCGTTTCAGCTCTCCCTGAGGAATGACCAGCACTTGGAGCGCGGTGGCTCAAACATGAAGCACAGAGGTGGCCCGGGAACATCAATGGTCGGTCTCGATGCAGGGGAGAGGTCAGGTGGCTGGCGCCCACGACAGCCCTTTCGGACCTCAGGCTACCGTCCCCCTCGGTAAGATTTTCAAATGGCTTGACAGGAAAGACCTCTTGTTCCACTTGTGAGACCTATGGTAAAGATAGCCGATAACGATTTATGAATACTTATTTATTCAGGAGGATATTCAATGCCGCGTGGCCGTCAAAAAGATCGAGATTTACGAAGAAAGCACCGGAAAAATCGACAGCGGCTAAAAGGCCTGGAAACTGCCAGGCGTGAAAAAGGCAAAAAGAAGTAACTGATCTCAGGTTTTGAGCTTTTTTTGTCTGATGCCTAAAGGGCGTAATTCTCTCCTTTTTTCCTCTCTTCTTTTTCTGTCCCGATTGATTGATTCTAGAGAGCCCACTGTTCGAGGGCATAGTATTTGAAAGGTTTTATTGCCTTGGCCCTTTCCTTATTACTCGTTCTTCTCTTATGAATTCCTCGCCGATAAAAGTCATTTTTTTTGATGCCGTAGGAACATTGTTTGATGTGAAGGGATCAGTAGAAGAGGTGTACTTGACCTATGCCCAAAAATACGGAGTTCGGGCTACTGAACAGAACCTAAAATCGCTGAATGCGGCTTTTAAACACACCATGAAAGAAATGCCACTCCCGATTTTTTCGGTGGATCGGCCTGAAAAACTGAAACAATGTGAGCGGTTGTGGTGGTTTGATGTGGTGCATGCGGTCTTTTATCGGGTGGGTATGTTTGAGGGGTTTGACGACTTTTTCGATGAGGTGTTCGAAGCGTTTGGGCAGTCTACTCATTGGGAACTTTTCCCTGAAACACGGGAAGTCTTAACCCAGTTAAAGCAGCAGGGCTTTGAGCTTGGAATCATTTCCAATTTTGATAGCCGGTTTTTTCAGGTTTCCCGCGCGCTTGACCTCAATGCTTTTTTTGATTCTGTGACCATTTCCAG
The DNA here is from genome assembly GCA_009377845.1 of Nitrospirales bacterium. Classification (GTDB taxonomy): domain Bacteria; phylum Nitrospirota; class Nitrospiria; order Nitrospirales; family UBA8639; genus Nitrospira_E. Next base: position 16,408 of record WHTE01000065.1, read on the forward strand.
TTTGGCAGGAGCTGTCAAGCCGGCCAAGAAGATTTTTTCTCACGCACTTGATCAACATATGGTGATCCCCCAAGAAGCGCTTCATGTAGGAGATCACCCTATCGAGGACTTTGAAGGGGCTCGACAGGCTGGTCTTCATGCCGTGTTGATTGATCGTGCCTCGAATAGATTACCCAATAATCAAACCCTTGCAAGTTTGACCCAGCTGTCTTCGTACGACCTCTTGTATCCCTAAACGGGATATGCTTATGACCTAATAAGCAGCAACTCTCCGTTATTGCGAGGATGAGAATTGGGTTGGGCGCGGGGATTGGACAAGCCCAAATTGCATGTTGAGAGTCTCACGTTCGTAAAGAGTGGGTATCTGTGCGGGATTGATTCTTTCCTCTACAGTCTTTGTTGAGGTTGGCTATTATACCGGTAAAAGTCATAAAGATGAGATGGTAATGAGGGTACTGAATGGTGCGTTTTCACTATTCCGCAAGTTTAGGGCGGACGGGCTTTCGAAATACCATTCGTGGTGAACTCGCCGAACCATGAATGGATAGTCGTATCAGCCCTATGTGCCGGCAAGCTCGACCAGGCGGGTACTTGACCATTTTTAAAGTTCATCGTAAAGTTTGTATGCCTATCAGCAAAGTGCACACATGGCTTTCTTGTGGTATAACAAGGCCCTTCTTGCTCTTTTCACTCTTCCAGGAGGTGGTTGGTGGCCTACGAATCTTTTTCCGCTGAACGCTTTTTCACCGAAATCACCACAGAGGCCGCGGCTCGGACCTTGCTGTGGCGCAGTCGCTTCCAGGGCAAAGAGTTTTACTGCCCGAGATGTCACGCCGAGCAATTTTATGCCCTGGCGACTCGCCCTGAAGTTCGCACCTGCAAAGGCTGTCGGCGACAAGTGCGTCTCCGCGCGGGCACCATCTTCGAGTCCTCGAAGACGTCTCTGCTGCTCTGGGTCAAAGCGCTGTTTTATGTCATGCAGGGCAACCGCGGGATGTCTGCCCAAGAGCTCCAGCGGCATTTGGGGCTAAAATCGTACGGCCGAGTGTGGAGCATGTTCCAGAAAATTCGAGCGGCCTTGCAACACCGAGATGCCGGTTACCAGGTGGGCGATGGGGTCATTGAGTTGGATGCGGGCACGTTGGGGCGCCGGGAAACCAGCAATCAATGCGACGTCCTCGTGGCCATTGAGACCAAGGCCTGGGTGGATGCCAAAGGCCACGCGCGCAGTCGAGCGGGGTTTGCCAAGGTGTTGGTGGGCAAGGAAACCAAGGCTCACGCTCAACAGCTGGTGGACACCGGAAGACGAGCGGGGGCCATGGTCAATACCGACGGCAGCTGGAGTTTCCGAACCATGACCGGCGTTGATGTCGACTATCAAGTGGTGGCTGGCGATCGAGCCGCGTGCGAGCGATGGTTGCCGTGGGTCCATAAGTTTATTTCGAATGCCAAAGCCTGGATCAATGGGACGCACCATGGGGTGAAAGACAAGCATGTGGGGCGGTACGTGGGAGAGTATACCTATCGCTTTAACCGCCGCCATGATGTGTCCCGCTTATTTCATCGAGCGCTGGTGGCCTGTGCGCTTGCCCCACCCGTAAAGTTGTGTGCACTTTGCTGATAGGCATG
>WHTE01000066.1 GCA_009377845.1 Nitrospirales bacterium
GAGACCCCTCGCTTCTGAGAAGGGGTATTCTGTGACCAGGCTCCAAGATCAATGAACCCTCACGAGAGCCTACAGAGAAGAATGGTACCCTAACTATTCATCGTCATCTTCATCTTCGTCTTCGGCGTCGATGGCGGCTTGGCGCATTTGCTCTTCCATGGCGTTGTGGATGAGCATCCTCAGGAACATGGAAATCACCGAGCCTTTTTCCAGTGTTCCCCCTGGGGGAATCGCGATTTTTCCTTCTTCTACCATTTTATCCAACCATTTCTTTTGATCCGGGGTTACATGAACGGGAATTTCCACGAGGGGAATCTTTCCAAATATATCCATGAAGAAGGCCTCCTTTAGTTACATAAATCTGAACAATTTTCTCACGTCCCTTGCTTAATCCTCTTTCCCTATGGGGAAGTAAAGCGAACATTCGGAGTAGGAATGTTGCCCTGGAACTTTCATCGATAAGACCACGCGCTCTTCGGCTTTGTCAATGAAAGAATGAGGTATCGTCGGGCTGGGTATACTCATTTCGGTTTCGATCATCATGGGTCGGAGAGTCTTAGTTGGAAGCATCTTGAAAATTGGGAAGCCCAACACACTTATTGTTTAGAAGGCATTGCTTGCTAAAGAGGGTGGCATCGCAATATTGGATGGATGTCGCCTTTCCTGTTAATACGACTAAATGTGTTGGAGGAGTTGGATCAGGACAAGCCTAAGACATCGGCCATGGAGTAGAGACCAGGTGGTTTATGGGCCACCCATTCAGCAGCGCGGAGGGCGCCTCGGGCAAATGTGTCGCGGGTGTGGGCGCGGTGAGTGATTTCAATGCGTTCTCCGGGTCCGCCCAATAAAATGGTGTGATCGCCAACAATATCGCCTGCGCGGATGGTTTGCATCCCAATTTCACGGGTTTTGCGTTCGCCCGTGATGCCATGCCGCGCATAGACGCCTACCTCTTTTAAATCCCATTCCATTCCTTCCGCTAAGGCTTCAGCCAGTTTAAGCGCGGTTCCGCTAGGGGCGTCCTTCTTTTTATTGTGATGGGCTTCGATCACTTCGATGTTGTACTGCTCTCCTAAAGACCTGGCAATTCTCCCGACAGTGCTGAGGAGCACGTTGATCCCTACGCTCATGTTGGGGGAAAACACGCAGGGGATTTTGAGGGCTAAGGCGTTCAGCTCGGCCAATTCTTGATCAGAAAACCCCGTTGTTCCAATGACCATGGCCTTGGCGGATTTGACGATTTGCTGGAGGTTGGCAAGACAGGATGAGGGAGCCGTGAAATCGATAACCACATCACCCTCAGAGAGGCACGTGTTCAGGTCGTCGGTGATCGGTATGTTCACTTGCCCGATTTGGGCTACTTCGCCTGCGTCTTTCCCAAGAGCAGGGTGGCCCTTTGCTTCGATCGCGCCGGAAAGTTGCAGGGTAGGGGTGTCCAGAGTCAAGGCCACTAACCGCATGCCCATTCGACCTGCCGCGCCGGTGATGATTGTTCGAACCATGTGTGCTATTTCCTCAGAGCACTCCAGCCTGTTGCAGGGCTTCTTGGAGTTTTGGTCGAAATTCGGTGGCAAGCGGGGTAAGCGGCAGTCGAACTTCCTCTGACATTTTTCCCATCATGGCCAGGGCCGCTTTTACTGGAATGGGATTGGTCTCCAAGAATAACGCCTCAAACAAGGGAGCGAGTTTGTAGTGAAGGAGTCGAGCTTTTTCGTAGTTACCTTCCAGGGCGGCGTTCACCATATTCGCCATATCGGTCGGGGCGACGTTCGCTGTGACGGTGATCACGCCTTTTCCGCCAAGGGCGATCATGGGGAGGGTCAACGGATCATCGCCTGAGAGCATAAGGAAGCCGGGACGCGACCGTTGAATGATTTCCGACACTTGTTGGAGAGATCCGCTGCCTTCCTTGATGCCAACAATATTCGGTATCTCCGACAGACGGCTTACCGTGGCCGGTAACATGTTAATGCTGGTTCGCCCCGGAATATTATAGAGGATCTGGGGTAAGTCGACTGCCTTGGCCACGGCTGCAAAATGGCGATAGAGCCCTTCTTGCGGGGGCTTATTGTAATACGGCGTAATGAGCAATGCGGCATCGGCTCCAACGGCTTTGGCGTATTTCGTAAAGGTAATCGCCTCATTGGTGGAGTTTGACCCTGTTCCGGCAATCACCGGAATCCTCTTATTCACCACTTCGACAGTGAATGAGACGACTCGTTCATGCTCTTCCGGAGTCAACGTGGCTGATTCGCCCGTCGTCCCACATGGCACAATGCCGTGGGTCCCATGAGCAATATGGAATTCGACGAGTTCGGCCATGGCCTTTTCATCAAATTTTCCCTTGGAAAATGGGGTGACAATGGCGACTAACGAACCGCTGAACATATGATGGCCTCAATCTCTGGTGTAGGGGTTTTGTTGGATATTCCAACTCGAAAGAGAAAGGACGGCTTGACGAATCAGCTCAGAGCCGGCTCGACAATCAATCCGAGAAGACTTCCGGGATGGACTCGCCTCGAATGAGGTCCTCGTAGCTTTCCCGTTTTCTAATGACGATGGCGTCTTTCCCTTTCACGAGCACTTCGGGGACACGTGGCCTGGAATTATAATTTGAAGACATGGTGAATCCGTATGCTCCCGCACTCATGACGGCGAGAAGATCTCCAGGTTGGGATTGGGGCATTTTTCGATCCTTTGCCAAAAAATCTCCGGATTCGCAAATGGGTCCGACGACATCCACTGTGTTGACGACGGAGGATTCATTCTTCATCACCGGCTGAATGTCGTGGTGGGCGTCATATAAGCTTGGCCGTAACAGGTCATTCATCGCCGCATCCACAATAACAAAACGCTTGTTTCCCCCGTCTTTGTTATACAGTACCTTCGTTACCAAAATACCCGCATTTCCCACGATGGACCGGCCGGGTTCCATGATAATTTGGCATGATACGGTTTGAAGAAGCGGGGAAATGGCCACAGCCAGCTCTCTGGGGTGGGGAGGCGTTTCGTCTGAATACGTAATTCCTAGTCCCCCGCCAATGTTGAGATATTGAATATGGACGCCTTTGGTTTGGAGCGTCTGAATTAACGCGATAGCCTTTTTCAAGGCATCAACGAAAGGAGTGACCTGGGTTAATTGGGAGCCAATGTGTGAGTGCACACCCACCACTTCGATATGAGAAAGTTTCCCCGCCGCGTCAAATTCTTCCAGTGCCCGGTCCGCTCCAATCCCAAACTTGCTTTTTTTCAATCCGGTGGAAATGTAGGGATGGGTTTGGGGATCAATGTCAGGATTAATGCGTAACGCTACCCTCGCGTGCAGTCCCATGGCGCCAGCCACCTCATTGATCTGTTGGAGTTCACCAGGGGATTCGACATTGAACATCAGAATATCCGATTCTAACGCGTATCGAATTTCTTCCTTGGATTTGCCGACTCCGGCAAACACGATCTTGTTGGGTGACATTCCGGCTTTTAGTGCGCGAAAAAGTTCTCCCCCAGACACGATGTCCGCTCCACTCCCTTCCTTGGCCAGAAGCCGCAGAACAGCCAGGTTAGAATTCGATTTCATGGCAAATGCCACGATATGGGGAATGGCTTGGAATGCCTGATCAAAGGCGTGAAAATGTCGAATCAATGTCCGGTAGCTGTAAATATAACAAGGGGTCCCCACCTGTTCGGCAATCTGTCGTATTGGGGCCTCCTCACAAAATAGTTCGTCCCCGTGATAGTGAAAATCATGCATGCTGGGTACTCTCATCAAACAAGTCCAAATCCCCAAAAGAGATTTCTGAAACAGAAGATTGGAAAGCTTCCTTTAATTTTCGATACCGTAATTTGGTGTGGGGGGTGATGGCTTGCAGTATTTCCCCATCCAATAAGGTGTGAATGGCTTTGGGCGTCGCTTGTTTCAGATTTTCAAAGTTGACTACGATATCCATCTTTGCATCCCGCGCGGCTTGTTTAATCCTGTCCAATAATTCCCTGGCATTCAAATGGTCCAACGTTCCCTCCAGGTCAATAAACAATGCCGCGAAGGCATCGTGGCGACGAGCCTTCACTTTTAGGCAGAGTTCCGGAGGTTTGGAACCTGGAGACGCTTGAGGGTGGAGAGCGTTAGGAATGAGTTGCTGGGTTTCAAAAGTGGGAAGTTTGGCCTGCAGATTTTTTAACACTTTGGCCAATGGGGACAGTGTGCCCTTGGGTGTGGTACGACAAATCAATTTTCGAAATTCCCAATTCATTTCGAGGCGGGGGATCAGTCGTTGGCTCGTATGACCCACGCGTTGCAAAATACATGGCCAGGAATAAAATTGGTGGTTGGCCCAGAAAAACCCTTCCTGTAATTGTTCAGGTGTCATGCGCTTGGGTTTGTACACCACATGTTTTCCGTCATACTTTGCCCAGTCCTGATCAAAAATCCGGCACTCACGGTTATAGCGTTCGAACAATGCGGTCCCTGGGAGTGGAGTCAATACATTAAAGTAAGCCAATTCCACTTTGTTACGCGTTAAGAATTCCACGGCGGTCTCGAACACAGATTCGTCATCATTATCAAAGCCAAACACGATACCGGGGTTCACCATGATGCCATGGTCGTGAAACATTTTAATTTGATTTTCAAACTTCCGAACCTGATTGAACCCTTTGTTAGTTTCGCTCAGGGAATCATCCGATAAGGATTCCAGCCCGACAAAAACCGATACGCAACCACTATCCGCAGCTAGTTTCACCATTTCAGGATCATCGCCTAGGAAGAGAGTGGATTGGCAGCCCCATTTAATGTTAAGAGATTTCAGGGCTTGCCATAACTCACGGCAATAGGCTCGATGACTGTTATGCAGGTCATCGACGAAGGCGACAATCGAACCTTCTTCCAAACCCACCCAAATTTTCAGGGAAGTGGTTAACGCATTCAAGAGTGAACCGTGAGTCATGCGTTCGACAATATCCGAGCGCAGCCATTCCTTCGCTCGTTTGAGTTCTTCGATGACTTCGGGAACAGGTCGGCGTCGGGTGGTTTTGCCATTAAATGGCGAGACGCTGCAAAACTCACAATCAAAATGGCATCCTCGCGTCGTGAAGCTGCACAGCCTGGTCATATAGGAATCAGGGCTGAGCAATTCAATTCGCGGTGGTTTGTAGTTGTTCAACGCTGGAAATTGGTCCATCCGATAGATTCGCTTCAATGTCCCAGCCTCGACGTCGGCGACGACTTGAGGCCATAGGTCTTCTGCTTCCCCACAGACAATGGCATCACAATGGCGAAGAGCTTCGTCCGGACAATAGGTGGGATGCACACCTCCGAGAACCACCTTTTTCCCACGTCTACGAAATTCATCTGCGATTTCATACGCTCGCGGCGCATAACACGTCATGATCGACAACCCGACCAAATCACAGGGAGTGTCAAAATTGATATCCATGACGGCTTCGTCCATGATTTTCACGTCCCATGTTGGCGGGGTATAAGCCGCAATGACCGGTAGGCTGAGTTTGGGAAACCAGATCGACCGGCGTTCGCTTGCCGTCATACGATACGGGTTATTTCGTGGATAGGGGTCAAGCAAAAGAAGTTTAGGACGAGTTCCTCCCCGGGCGGTCGTGGTATCCATTTCTCTTTATCCTCCGCAAATAGATGGGTCCGAGTGCAATAGCCTTGATTGTACCCCGTGAGGTTCCCCCTGGACAAATCGGAGCCATGGCGTTCCAGCCATTATCGGGTACCTATGGGGTAAAAAGTGGGTAATTCCACTGTCTCTTCCACCGGGGAAATCTGGTCCTCGGCTGTGCTTCCTTCTTTTCTGGCCTGATCCTGGCGCTGTTTCCTTACTTTGGCTTCGATCCCGACTTCTTCGGGGGGAATGGGAGGACCGACCGCTCCACAACCAATTGGGGATAAGAGCAGTGCCATCATGCCGAAGGTGATGAGCCAATTGGTATATGCCCCAAAAGATTGACTCATGCCGTTCATTGCTTTTCCCCAGAACGTTTAGCTTCGGCTTGTAAAAGTTTTTTCCAGCCCTTGATCTGTTTTGTGACCTGGGTCGTGGCTGTGCCACCCACAATATTTTTCCTGTTAATCGCGGCTTCCGGGGTTAAGACTTGAAAGGCGTTAGCATCAAAAGAGGGTGAGGCTTCGAGTAAATCCTGTTGCGTGAGTTGTCGCAAATCTTTCCCTTTGGCTATACACTCCCGTACCAGATTTCCCACCACATGATGAGATTCCCGGAAGGGCATCCCTTTCTGAACCAGGTAGTCGGCTAATTCTGTGGCCAAAAGAAATCCCTGAGACACGGCTTCTTTCATGGTTTGAGATCGTAGGGTCAGTTGAGCCATGAGTTCCGCATAGATTGTAACCGAGGTGGTCACCGTATCCAATGCATCAAACAACGGTTCTTTGTCTTCTTGGAGGTCTCGATTATAACTAAGCGGTAATCCTTTTAGGGTGGTCAAGAGGCTCAATAAATGTCCGTACACCCGACCAGTTTTTCCACGGATCAGTTCAGGGACGTCAGGATTTTTTTTCTGGGGCATCATGCTGCTGCCCGTACAAAATCCGTCGGGAAGATCAGTAAAGTGGAATTCTTGCGAAGACCATAAAATCAGTTCCTCACTTAAACGAGAGAGGTGCATCATCACGATGGCGCAGGCGCTGAGTACCTCGATGACGTAATCCCGGTCCGATACGGCATCCAGGCTGTTCTGGGTCACGCGAGGAAAATGTAGTAAGGAAGCGGTATATTGTCGATCGATGGGGTAATTGTTTCCGGCTAAAGCGCCGGAGCCTAATGGCATGACGTTAATCCGTACCAAGGCATCCTGGAGACGCCCTTTGTCCCGCTCCACCATTTCAACATAGGCCAGGGCATGATGCGAAAAAAGGACGGGCTGGGCTCTCTGTAAATGTGTATAGCCCGGCATCATCACTCCCATGTACCGCTCAGCGAGAGTTACGAGAGACTGTTGAAGTCGGTGGAGATCCTTGCGCAGGTGTTGCAGGGTATCCCGGAGATAGAGTCGAAGATCCAGGGTGACTTGATCATTCCGGCTTCGGCCGGTGTGGAGTTTCCCGCCAACCGGCCCAATGAGTTGAGTCAGCCGCCGTTCAATGCTCATATGCACATCTTCATCTTCGGTCTTCCAATCATGACGGCCTGCGCGAATGTCTTCCCGAATGGTCTGGAGTCCTCGAATGATGGTTTGGCATTCTCGCTGGAGCAAGACTTTAGCTCGCTGTAACGTTTTACAGTGCGCGATACTGCCTTCGATGTCGTACTCGTAAAGACGGCGATCAAAGCCGATCGAGGCCGTGAACGTTTCCACCAGTTTGTGCGTTTGGCCTTGAAATCGCCCTCCCCAGAGTTTTTGATCCTCGGTTTTGGGGCTCGTCATTTGCTGAGGAGGTGCTTCAGAATGGGATCGAGTGCTGATAGAGGACCTTCGTCGGGAAATCTTCATTGGGAAATAGTTGACATTTTTGTGGCTGGGTGGCTTATGGCCACACAACCTTTTGCACGGAGGTTTTCGTCGCTAACCGTAAGGCATGGAGTCGGATAAATCCACCAGCGTCCTTTTGGTCGTACCCGGTTCCTTCTTCAAAGGTGGCCAGATGTTGCCGGTAGAGCGAGCGATCGGATTTTCTGCCTGTGACGGTGCAATTGCCTTTGTAGAGTTGGACTCTGACGGTTCCTGTCACGTCTTGTTGGGCTTGGTCAAATGCCGACTGTAGCATAACGCGTTCGGGCGAGTACCAAAATCCATTATAAATCAGCTCCGCATAGCGTGGCATTAACTCATCTCGAAGATGTACCACCTCCCGATCCAAGGTGAGCGATTCCATGGCTCGTCGGGCAATGTGCAAGATCGTGCCGCCCGGTGTTTCATACACCCCACGGGATTTGATGCCGACAAACCGGTTTTCCACCAAATCCACTCGTCCGATCCCGTGCTTCCCGCCCAATTGATTTAATCGGTGGAGAAGGGTAGCCGGACTGAGTGGTTTATCATTGACCGCCACGGGATTGCCCTTCTCGAATTGAATCGTGATGGTTTGAGGTGAAGCTGGCGCCTTCTGAGGCGAGACGGTCATTTGGAACATGTCGTTCGGGGGAGGGGCCCAGGGATCTTCGAGAATTCCCCCTTCATAACTAATATGAAAGAGGTTGAGGTCCATGCTGTACGGTTTAGATTTAGTGACGGAGACCGGAATGCTGTGCTTGCGCGCATAATTAATGAGATCCTGTCGTGAGCCCATGGACCACTCTCGCCAAGGGGCAATCACCTTGAGGTAAGGAGCCAAAGCCGCGAAGGTGAGTTCAAAACGGACCTGATCGTTTCCTTTTCCAGTGGCACCGTGGCTGACATATACAGCCTTTTCTTTTTTGGCTAGCTCCACCTGGCGTCTGGCAATAAGGGGACGGGCGATGGATGTGCCTAAAAGGTAAGAACTTTCATATACCGCGTTCCCGCGAAGCATAGGAAAAACAAAATCGGAAACAAATTCTTCTCGAAGATCTTCAACATAGGCCTTGACCGCTCCGACTTGTAAAGCCTTTTTTCGAATGGCCGGTAAATCTTCGCCTTGCCCCAGATCCGCACAAAAGGCAATCACATCACACCCGTGTTCCGCCTTGAGCCAATGCAGAATGACCGAGGTATCCAATCCGCCCGAATATGACAGGATCACCTTTGGTCTTTTTGATCGAGTGGGTATCGCTGACCGAGTCGAAGTGGTGGGAGAGGCTGAGCCAGAGCGTTTTTTCATGAATCCTACTTTCCTATCCATTCAAGCAAAATGGCTTTTTGCATGTGAAGACGGTTTTCTGCCTGGTCCAATACCACTGATTGAGGCCCATCCAGTACGTCTTCGGTTATTTCTTCCCCTCGATGGGCGGGCAGGCAATGCATGACCAGCGCATTGGCTTTTGCCTGTTGCATGAGCTGACTGTTGACCTGATAGGGAGCCATAGCTGCCATGCGTGGTTGTTGCTCGTGCTCTTTTCCCATGCTGATCCAGACATCCGTATAGATCACGTCAGCATCTTGAGCAGCAATTTGGGGATCGTGTGTGATTTCAATCCTGGCACCTGTTTGTAGGCCTTCCTCTTTAGCTGATTCAACGATTCCCCGGTCGGGTTCATATCCCTTTGGGCATCCTACTGTAACGTGCATTCCCACTTTGGCCCCTACTTCGAGCAGGGAATGGGTAATATTGTTCCCGTCTCCAATGTATGCCAGCTTTAAGCCTTTGGCGCGTCCCTTTTTTTCGACAATGGTCAGGAGATCCGCCAAAGCCTGGCAGGGATGGCAATGGTCCGTTAACCCATTGATCACCGGAATCGAGGTGTGGCGGGCCCATTCTTCTAAGGAAGCTTGGTCGAATGTCCTCACGACGAGGCCATCCAAATACCGGGTTAAGACTTTAGCCGTATCGGCCAAACTTTCTCCGCGACTCAGTTGTATTTTTTCGGACGCTAGAAATAAGGCTTGTCCACCCAGTTGATTCATGCCCGCTTCAAAAGACACTCTGGTGCGCGTAGAAGGCTTTTCGAAAATGAGCCCAAGGGTTTTTCCCTTCAACGGAAAGACTGTATGACCTTTTCCTCGAGCAGCTTTCAACTGTTTGGCGAGGGTAAGCAAATGATGAATCTTTTTCCTGGGAATATCGGCCACGGTCAGCAAATCTTTGGGGAGAGCTGGCGTCTTCTTTTTTTGTGCAACAGCCGTGGATTTGTGTGTTCGTGAGGACTGACCAGATGATGGCATGACTTATCGCTGTTTTGAAAGGACGCCAGAGAGGACGGACAGGAGTTGATCAATCTGCGTGGTGCTGATGATTAAAGGTGGAACAAATCGGAGTACCCGTCCCATGGTGCAGTTTATCAGGACTCGACGCTCAAGGCATTCGAGGACAAGTGGTTTTCCGTCAATGGATAATTCCAATCCCTGTAACAGTCCCATGCCACGGCTTTCACGAATGCAGGAGAATTGTCCTTTCAGGAAGCCGAGTCCTTTGGCTAAATAGTGACCGGCAACCAGGCTCTGTTCCAGCTTTCCGCCTTCAATGAGGAGATCCAGGACTTTTAAGGCTACCGCGCAGGCTAGAGGATTGCCTCCAAAGGTGGATGCGTGGGTTCCTGGTTCAAATGCGGATGAGACCTTGTCCGTGGCCAGGCAGGCCCCGATGGGGATTCCTCCCCCCAGCCCTTTGGCCAGAGTCATAATATCAGGTTGAATGCCGAACTGCTGATAGGCGAATAACGTTCCCGTGCGCCCCATTCCGGTTTGGACCTCATCGAAAATCAGGAGGATTTGGTGTTCTGTGCAGAACTCTCGAAGACCTTTCAGGTATTCAGGGTGAGGAACTATTACCCCACCTTCAGCCTGAATGGGTTCTAACATCACAGCTGCGGTTTGTTTGGTGATAGCGACTTTTAAAGACTCCAGATCATTGAAGGGAATATATCGAAACCCGGGAACAAGCGGCCCGAACCCTTCTTGTAATTTTGGTTGGCCGGTGGCGGTGAGACTTGCCAATGTTCGTCCATGAAAGGAATTCACCATAGTCAGAATTTCAAACCGTTCCGGACCAAAGGTGTTGTGTGCATACCGCCTGGCTAACTTTATGGCTGCTTCGTTGGCCTCCGCACCGCTATTGCAAAAGAACACCTTGTCCGCAAAGGACAATTCTACCAGGCGTTGGGCCAGTTTGGTTTGGGGTTCGGTATAAAACAGATTGGAGGTATGGATGAGTTGCCGGGCTTGTCGCGTGATAGTCTCCACAAGATCCGGGTGGGCATGGCCTAGGATATTGACGGCAATCCCCGCGAGACAATCGAGATATTCCCGACCTTCTGCGTCGTACACCAAACATCCATTTCCCCGGACCAGCGAAATGGGGAGGCGGGTATAAGTATTCATCAGATACCTGCCCGCATTTTCTTGGATTTCATTTGTGAGCATATTCGCAAAACCCCGCATGAATGCAGGCGAACTTATCACACGGCTTCTAAGGTCCGCAATAATGTGGTGAGTGGGAAATTGACCGGATAGCGGAATGGAAGCCGGAGAAGCTTAGATTGGGAATCCAAGTCACGGCCGTTGCGTTGTCTGAGTGGGTATGCGTGGCTATGACTGGTTAGAAGACTGACGCCGAAGGTCATAGGCTAAGCCCAATTTACTCAACATCCAAATAAGCCACTTGGATGGATCAAAATTGTACCAGCGCACTCCATTCCGATAGTCACTTTGGTACATATGATGATAGTTGTGGTAACCCTCTCCGAAGGTGAGTAACGAAATCCACCAACTATCCCGGCTCGAGTCGGCTGTTCCATGGGGTTGATCACCCCAAATATGGCAAATGGAATTGATGAAGAACGTTGAATTTAAGACAAAGAAGGCACGCGCGAGACCGGCAAGGAGAAAGCACCCGAGCCCCCCAATCCATCCGTTATACAGAAGTCCCACCATGAAGGGCAGGACAAGCCCTGATAGGACAATGGGAAGGTAATATTGGTTTTGCCACATAATCAGAGGGTCCTGCAGGAGGCGAGTAGCATATTTGGGATCACGATTGGGATCTTTCCAGAAAATCCAGCCACAATGGCTGTGCCAAAAGCCCAGTGTGGCGTTATAGGGATCTTCCTTCTGATCACAACGGGCATGATGCCTGATATGATCACCAGCCCATCGTAAGGCTGAGTTTTCTAATGCCATGCCTCCGGCGATTAAGAAAGCGGCTTTAATCCAATTAGGACACTTAAAGCTCCTATGGGTGATTAACCGGTGGTAGCCCACTGTAATGCCTAGTCCTGTGATCATGTAAAGTATGATAAACATGGTCCAGTCGACCCAGGAAAAATCGTAGAAATAGGCATACACTGGGAGCCCGATGATAGTGGCCACCACAATAAGACCAAACAAAAACATTGTTGGGTAATCCCGTTGTGGGGTCCCGGCTAAAGAGGGATCAAGAGTTCGTGACATAACAGTCTAAGTCCTCACATATTTCCAACACCGAATGGGAGATTTTTCCCAAAATAGGGAAGGCCCGACGGTGAGGGATGAGTTAGTTAAATGAAACCTGGAATTGGTATCTCTTTTACATTCAAGTGGGTTGGTTGCACCGAAGATTACAGGTCATGACCTGCCCGTGTAAAAGAGTAGCCTGTGAATACACTCTAACAGACTAGTTGTAAAGAGGAAATCTCCCGGTTGAAATAATTACCATTCCATTCAATATCACAGGATACCAGACTTATGGGAAAAAGCCAGTGTATATTTTGAGATGAACTCTTTTCCGATTCCCAGCCAGGTTTTTTTAAAGCGGGCATTCTCCAATTTTATCGTCCATCCCTCATCCGCCAGAAATTGTCATGGACAAAAATGCCTTGATTTGAGATAGCACGATTAATATTTGTAGCTGTCTTCTTTGAACGGTCCATTGACAGGAACGTGAATATAGTCAGCCTGAGACTGAGTGAGTTTTGTAATGACACCTCCAAACCCGCGAACCATATGGGCAGCCACTTCTTCGTCGAGATGTTTCGGTAAGACTTCCACAGTGATTTTTGCACCTTTTTGGTCTGCAAATTTCCGTTCGTAGAGGTGGATTTGAGCGAGGACTTGGTTCGCAAAGGAACCATCCATTATTCGTGAGGGGTGACCGGTCGCATTTCCCAAATTCACCAAACGTCCTTCGGATAACAAGATGATGTGATCATTGCTGGCTTTATCACGATACACCGTATGCACCTGAGGCTTCACTTCCTCCCACTCCCAGTTTTTGCGCATAAAGGCGGTATCGATTTCATTGTCGAAGTGCCCTATATTGCATACTACTGCCCCACATTTCAGTGATTGCAGCATTGCCGAATCGCAGACATTCAAGTTGCCAGTGGCCGTGACCACTAAATCCGTGTGTTGAAGGAGATCGTGGTTAATGTCTTCGACTTTGCCTGTATTAACCCCATCTCTGTAAGGAGAGATGACTTCATACCCATCCATGCATGCTTGCATGGCGCAGATCGGATCAATTTCTGAAATTTTGACAATCATGCCTTCCTGGCGGAGTGATTGAGCCGAACCTTTTCCGACATCGCCGTAGCCGATCACGAGGGCCTTTTTCCCGGCCAGGAGGTGGTCAGTCGCGCGCTTGATGGCGTCATTCAAGCTGTGGCGACAACCATACTTGTTGTCATTTTTTGACTTGGTGATCGAATCGTTCACATTGATTGCCGGAACTTTGAGTGTGCCCTTTTTTAACATTTCCTGTAGACGGTGCACCCCGGTAGTTGTTTCTTCGGTTATCCCGTGTATGCGGTCAAACATGGTGGGATATTTTTCGTGGAGCATCAGCGTTAAGTCTCCACCGTCATCCAGTACCATATTGGCATCCCATGGTTGGCCATATTTTAATATGGTTTGCTCCAGACACCACTCATATTCTTCTGCCGTTTCACCTTTCCATGCATATACAGAAATGCCCTTTGCGGCAATGGCGGCGGCAGCGTGATCCTGGGTTGAAAAGATGTTACAGGAAGACCATCGTACCTCAGCGCCGAGTTCCATGAGCGTTTCAATTAATACACCGGTCTGAATGGTCATGTGAATGCAGCCTAAAATTTTGGCGCCTCTCAATGGTTTGGTGTCGCGGTATTTTTCTCGAAGGGACATTAGGGCAGGCATTTCTGTTTCGGCAATGCGCAATTCTTTGCGCCCCCAATCAGCCAAACGAATGTCCGCCACTTTATAATCAGTAAAAGAGGTTTTGCTCATAGTCGCGGTTCTCATAGAAATTCCTCTCCTTCTTTATTAGGCATGCAGTATCTAAAGTAAAGGGGGGAGGCGGACTGATCCCGTCCCCTATTGCCGGTCCATTAAGGAAGGCGGTGGAAATTACAGCCTTGCCCCGTCGCGTAACAACGCAGCCTTATCGGTCTTTTCCCAGGTAAACCCCGGTTCGTTCCGGCCAAAATGGCCGTATGCGGCTGTTCTTTTGTAGATAGGACGTCTCAGTTTGAGATGCTCGATGATGCCTCGCGGAGTTAATGGGAAATGTTTGAGAATTAACTTTTCGATTCGCTCAATGTCCGTTTTTTCGGTTCCCTTTGTATCTACCAAAATGGATACCGGTTCTGCGACCCCAATTGCATAAGCCAATTGCACTTCGCATTTTTCCGCTAATTGGGCGGCAATGACGTTTTTGGCAATGTAACGGGCCATATATGATGCTGACCGATCCACCTTGCTCGGGTCTTTTCCTGAAAAGGCTCCTCCTCCGTGACTGCCGACACCGCCATAGGTGTCCACAATAATCTTTCGCCCAGTTAACCCCGTATCACCCATAGGGCCGCCGGTGACAAAACGGCCGGTGGGGTTAATATGAAATCTGACTGATTGAGGATCGAAAAACTTTTTGGGCATGACCGGGATGATCACCTTTTCCATTACATCTTTTTCAATTTTTTTGGAAGTGACGGTATCACTATGCTGGGTGGAAATCACGATGGTATCAATCCGAATCGGTTTGCCGTTTTTATATTCTACGGTAACTTGTGATTTTCCGTCAGGGCGAATCCAAGGGAGAATATTTTTTTTCCGGACTTCTGCCAAACGACGGGTGAGCTTATGAGCCAAGATAATGGGAAGCGGCATGAGCTCGGGGGTTTCATTTGAGGCATACCCAAACATGAGCCCTTGATCGCCAGCGCCTCCCGAATCCACTCCCATTGCAATGTCGCCTGATTGGTTATGAATGGAGGTCAATACGGAGCAGGTGTGATAATCGAATCCCCATGTAGCATCAGTATAACCAATTTCTCGAATAGTCTCCCGAATGATGTCGGGTATTTCAACATAGGCTCGAGTGGAGATTTCTCCGGCCACAAAGGCGATACCCGTGCTGAGAATTGTTTCACAAGCCACTCTGCAGTTTTTGTCTTTTGCAATGATTGCATCCAGAATACCGTCTGAAATCTGATCGGCAATCTTATCGGGATGCCCTTCCGTAACCGATTCCGAGGTAAAGAGAAAATTGGTTTGTCTCATTGAATCCCCCTGACCAATTGCTTGAGCCAAATGCCCATTTTGGGCGCAGACTCGTTGGTGAATAATGCAAAACCCAAAACACTCAATATAAACAAATCAACCGGTTCCACGCAATTTTAATAGTGATTAATATTAAACTGTTTAGGTTGGCTGGATGTTGCTCTTTTCGGTCTAAGTGTTCAAAACTTGAAAAATCCCGCAGCAAATACCAGGGAGAGAATTTAAGAACCAACCAAGCGGAAATTATGATAAAAAGGCCCTTTTCCTCCGAAAACCAATGCCCGTCAAACCATCTGTTAGTCAGGTTACAGCAGCGGCAATGGCGGGATGATTTTTGGGAGTATCTCTTTACGCATTAAAATCTTTCTAAATTTCTATTTTGAGTCTTGATCCTGTTTATTTAGTCAATCGAGTTGTATTCATAGCTATAAAGTCTATTGAAATGCTTCATCCATTAGCAGGTATTTTTACCCATTTTTTTGTAAATAATGCAGACATAATGCAGACATGGAAAAATTTCAAACCAGAGGACAAATTTATTTGAAAAATAAAAGATTTTATAGATCCCTATGAATGAGTATAAAGAGAAGGTGGAAATAGTCGTTGGGTTGCATACATAGAATTCTCAGTGCTAAGATCCGCTCTTATTTTCTTTGGAAAAAGCGTTTATTTCTGACCATTTCCCGGCGATTGAGACGAGGGGGAGAGTGCCGCTTTTTTTATAGCGGAAATCAGTAAGGAGGCTTGTCGATGTATAAAACAATATATGTCCCGGTTGATAATTCAGACCATTCGAATATGGCTGTGGAACTGGGAGTGCGGTTCGCTAAAATTTTTGGATCGAAAATCGTGGGGAGCCATGTGTATGCCGCTAAGATGCATGATAAACGGTTTAAACAGATGGAGGCAGGGCTTCCCGAAGAATATCATGACGAAAAAGAACTTGATCGCCAACGCCAAATTCATGATTCTCTTATCACCAGAGGCTTGCAAATCATTACAGATTCTTATCTGGATTTTGTCGACCAGAAATGTGCGGAAGCTAACATTCCCCTTGAGCGGCGCTCACTTGAGGGCCGGAACTGGAAAGCACTTGCCGAAGATATTACAAAAAATGGGTATGATCTGACCATTATGGGAGCTTTGGGTGTTGGAGCGGTGAAGGACTCCATTATCGGGAGTAACACAGAGCGCGTCATCCGTCGGGTTCGTAATTCCGACATGTTCATTGTGAAAGATACCAAGCCCATGAACGGCGGAAAAATTGTGGTAGCCGTGGATGGCAGTCATTACTCCTTTGGCGGGTTAAAGACTGCTCTCGCGCTGGGAAAGGCTTTTAATAAGCCGGTAGAGGCGATTTCAGCATTTGATCCCTATTTTCATTATGCGGCATTTCACAGCATTTCCGGTGTCTTGAATGAAGAGGCAGGAAAGGTGTTTCGATTTAAGGAGCAGGAGAAGCTTCACGAGGAAGTTATTGACAGCGGATTAGCCAAAATTTACCAGTCCCATCTTGATGTCTCCCGAGATGTGGCTCAGGAAGAGGGAGCGGACATTAAAACAACGCTTCTTGATGGTAAAGCGTTTGAGAAAATCATTCAATATGTTCGAAAAGAACAGCCCTGGTTGCTCATCGTTGGACGAATTGGCGTGCATAGTGATGATGATATGGATATTGGCAGCAATACCGAAAATCTTTTGCGTTCAGCTCCTTGCAATGTATTAATTTCCAACAGGAAATTTGTTCCTCCGATTGACACGCAGGCTGAATATACGATTGCCTGGACGGAAGAAGCCTTACGACGGATGGAGAAGATCCCCGTCTTCGCGCGGGGAGTGGCAAAGACGGCGATTCATCGGTATGCTATTGAAAAAGGGCATACCATCATTAGTAATTCGGTTATTGATGACGCGGTTGGTGATATTTTACCCAAAGGTGCCATGGAGGCGATGAAAACGTTAGGTGGTACTCTTGATGCGGCAGGGGTTGATCGAAATACCATGCAAGCGGGGAATGAAGTTGCGCAGGACTTGATGGGTTCTACCTTGAGCGGCATGATGTCTCAGGTGGTGGAAGAAAAACCGGCGGAGGGTTCTCAACCCATGAGCGCTGGTAACAAATCTTACCTGGCTCGAATGTCAAGAGACTATTATGTGTGTGGTGGATGTGGATACATCGGGAAAGGCGACCACCCGGTTATGTGCCCAGTCTGTGGTCTGGATGGAGCCCAATTTAAACAAGTCGATAAATCTATTTTTGATGCGGCTGCCCAGGCGGAAGGTGGCTTAGAAACGCAAGTGGCATACGATGATATTCCCATGCAGTGGACGAAAGACGCACGGGAAGCTATTCGAGCCGTTCCTGCTGGTTTTCAACGCCGACGGGCAAAAGCGAAAATCGAAAAAACCGCCAGGAAACTGGGGATGACCACGATTACGTTGGAGTATGCGGCACCGATGATCCAAGAAGCGGCAAGCGAAGACTACACACCAATTTTTGCCAATAAAACGGCTGGGGAGACATCGACTATGGTCTCTGAATCCAAGAACAATGAAGATACTGCCGACACCAATGGAGGAGACTCGTACATGTGGGAGCCGGATGCCCTCCAGCGATTGGAAAGAGCTCCCGCTGGATTTATGCGGGATTGCACTAGAGCGTTAATCATCAAGCATGCCGAAAAAATCGGAACCACTACCATAACGCTGGATGTGGCTAACCAGGGGATTGACCAAGCGAAGCAAACCATGGAAGAAGCCATGAAATCAGGGAATGTTAAAGACATCGTCGCCAG
>WHTE01000067.1 GCA_009377845.1 Nitrospirales bacterium
ATGCAAGGGAGTCCGGACCGGCACCGGAACACTCTCGGAAAGGAGACAACCCCGTCCATCGGTCGCGTACCCGATGCGGGAAGGAATACCGGCCGCCCAGGCAATGACTGCGGCTTCAAACGCATTTTGGAATAACACCGCTCGATCAAATTGCTTGCTCCTCACCAGTCGAACAAGGCTCCAGAGCCCGATGAGACCCTTGTGCTCAGATTGATGGGAATACATCATCACCTCATCCACTCCGGGATGTCCGCTCAACAGTTCTCCGATTGTCGGCCTGGCCAAGATCGTGACCTTGGCATGAGAGAAATGATCCCGCAAATCCATGAGAGCCGGAAGGCACATCACGGCATCACCAATCCAGTTGGGCATGCGGACAACAATGTTAGCCGGGGAGGGAATTTCCATAGCACAATGACCGATCATCCAGAACATGGCAGACTTGCCACGCGTCAGACATCAGGACAGATGTCATGAAGCACTTTCCGTATCCGTGCCTCGCCTTGAGTCATGTTCACCTGCACATCTAGCGCCCATACAGGATCATCGCTTCGCAGAAACTCTCGAAGTTTCAGTGCGTCTTTTTCCGTTGTAATGGCATGATCGATTCCTAAACTTTTCATCTTCAGACGAATCTCTTGAACATCTTTCTCTGAATAGGCGAAATGATCGGGGTACCGGATCTCATCACCCACATCCAATCCACAAGAGACCACACTGAATCGAAAGGAGGAAGGATTGCCTATTCCGCTCACGAGGAAAAGAGACTGGTTCTTAAAGAAATCAATCCCTCGGATCATACCGGTAGGAATATGAACCAACCATCTGGGTGCGGTTTCCACAAGCAAGGGGGCAATGGACTTTCCGACGCATTGCTCAATTCGTGTTTGAAGGGGTTCAACAGATGACACACTTTCCGTTCGACTGAACACAATCGTCGTGGCCCATTGGGCGGCAGATAAAGGTTCGCGCATTCGGCCGGCCGGCAACACCTCTGCCAATCCTTTAACATCGGTGGCATCAAATACGAGAATGTCCAGGTCTCGATACAGTGGTAGATGCTGAAAGCCATCATCAAGAAGAAAGCAATCGCACGCGGCCTGTTCCAACACCCAACGTCCAAGTCGGTAACGATCCTTTCCGACCGCCACAATAGCCCATGGGCACTTTTGAGCCATCAACATGGGCTCATCCCCCACTGATCGCCAGCCGGCTTTCAGAGACGTTCCATCCGATACCAACCTGTTCACTGCTGCGCCTTGCCTTCCATATCCACGGCTTAAAATTGCCACCCGTTTCCCCCGCTCATGAAGCCGGGATGCCAGCCACATTACGAAAGGGGTCTTACCGGTTCCCCCCACCGTGATGTTACCCACACTGATCACCGGCTTCGGCAATCGGTGCTGGGGAAGCCAGCCACGTTGGTATCCAGTCCGTCGTAATCTGGCGACCGCTCCATAGGGAACCGCACACCACCTGAGAACCCATGGGCAACGCCGGTTCAACCAACCCCGGAGTCGTACAAGAAAAGAAGCGAGTGAAGGGGATGTCGCATTCACGAAGGACACGTTGAGCGGGTCATATTCTAAAACTCATCCAATACGTCTAGAGAGATAGTGGCTTATCGAAGAATTTCTTGAGATGTGATTGAAGAAGACCCCGTCACAGGCAAGGAAAGAGAGGTCGAATCCTCCTTTTCCAATAACCGGTCAATCCATTGGAGATTCCTGGCGATCACCCCACGATGGGTCTGGACCACTTTAAACGCCCTTCTCCCCATGTCCTCGGCTTCTGAGGGATGAGTGATCAAGCGAGTCAGATGAGACACAAGATCACCTTGATTCTGTATTTGTATCCCTCCGCCTGCTTCCAGGAGCAGGCCGGCTATGTCCCGACAATGATCGACATAGGGGCCAAACATGACTGGCCTGCCCCATTGCGCAGGCTCGAGAAGATTATGCCCTCCAACCGGGACCAGTGTGCCTCCCACAAATGTTACAAATCCCTTTCGATAGATAAAAGGCAATTCCCCTCTGGTGTCTAACAGGATGACGCGAGGGCCATTCTGTTGAGCGTGGGCTCCAAAATCCTGGGTGGACTGGCTGCGGCGGATGCACGTGAATCCATAGTGTCGAATGACCTGTTCAAGTTTGGTTGCACGCTCGATATGCCGTGGAGCCATCAACAACACCACCTGCGGATGGCGGGCAATCACTTCCCGGTAGGATTCCAAGAGACATTCTTCTTCTTGCGGGTGCGTACTGCCGGCCACAATTAAGACTTCGGCAGCATCAAGCTTCAAGGTTGCACTGAGGGAGATATGGTCGTCGGTTGGCTTGCGTTGATCGAGACCCTGATCAAACTTCATATTCCCCGTGACGTGAACGGTATCCGGTATGGCTCCCAATTGCCCGATCCGCTTGGCATCGTGCACCGATTGCATCAAGGACAGATCAATACAGCTCAGGACATGCTTCATCATCCCTTTCACCCAGATATACCGGGAAAAGGATCGTGAAGAAATCCTCCCGTTGACAAGACAAATCGGCACTTGATGCCGTTGAAGACTTTTCAGCAAATTGGGCCAGAATTCTGATTCAACTAAAATAAAAAGATGAGGCTGAAGTACTCGAACATACCGGTCAACCGTCCACCAAAAATCGACGGGAGCATAACAATGCCACGCCACCCCCTCCAACTGCTTGATCACGACCTCCCGTCCGGTCTCCGTCACAGTGGACACGACCAACGGCCATTGAGGATATCGTTCCTTCATGGCGTGGAGCAGTGGGACAATGGTGGCGACTTCCCCCAACGACACGGCATGGATCCAAATGACGGGTTTCCGAAGATTTTGCAATTCGACAGGGATCGATCCAAGCCTGGACCATAACCCTCGCTGACAGCGTTTTTTTGTCAGCAAGAGTCCGATAATAACGGGAGAAACCAGCACAAGCATCACATTGTACATCAAATAATACATGAATGGGTCACACCTCGAATGTATCGTTCTTGCCGGTCATATCATGAGACGACATCGTGCGAAGAAAATATTGAACGGGATCGGAATCCTGAACAGCCAATTCGGCCTGAGCGGTGAGCCGGTTCAAAGAACGTTCCAGCTCCAGTCCAGGCCCGGACAACTGATCGTTGGGAAGATTCCCATTCACCCATATGGGTTGTCCCCACACGAACAATCCTTTCGCGCCGGGATAGGGAATTTGAAATTGATCCCAACTCGAAAAGACTTTTTTTTTGAGCAGGCAAAGGTCAGAGGGATAATTGGCAATCCCGTCACCTTGGCCAAATACATCACCCCCGATTGCACCTTGCAGGCTGGTCCCTTAGGGCCATCAGGTGTCACAACCAGATCTCCCCCCTCTCGTCCCGCCTTCACAAGTTGCCTGATGGCCCGGAGTCCCCCGCGAGTACTCGACCCGCGAATGGTCTGAAATCCAAAATATTGCATGATCCGGGCAATGATTTCTCCGTCCCTGTGCTGACTAATCAAGATTGAGCCCAGCCGCCCACGGTATGCCAAGGGCATCATCAACTGACGACCATGCCAAAACGCAATAATGATGCGTTGGCCTTGGCGATACAACGCATCCACGGTTTCCCCGCCAATGGTGGACAAGCGCATCGAGCGTCCCAAGAAACAAATAGTTCGTGCCGCCAGTGGCGGGACGACAGACAGTTTTATCCAATTCAACATAAGGATAGAGCAAACCGACTCATAAGCTGGTGGAAAGCGGTTCAGGTTGAGTCTGAAGAAATTGCGTTTGATACAATCGAGTATACAATCCCTCTTGCTGGAGCAATTCGGCGTGGGTGCCCATCTCTTCAATTCTTCCACGATTCATGACCACAATGCGATCGGCATGTTGGACCGTGGATAATCGGTGGGCAATGATCAACGTCGTTCTCTCTTTCACCAAATTCGCAAGAGCTTTCTGCACCAGCTTTTCAGATTCCGAATCCAGAGCGGAGGTCGCCTCATCCAAAATCAGTATCGGGGGATCCCGCAAAATGGCCCGAGCAATGGCGAGCCGCTGACGTTGTCCACCCGACAATCTCAACCCATTCTCGCCGACAAACGTCTCCAGTCCTTGAGGCAGTCGTTCAATAAACTCCCAGGCAAAGGCGGCACGAGCAGCCTCAATGATGGCATCCTCGGTCGCATCCGGACGGCCATAGGCGATATTATTTCTGATCGTATCGTCGAATAACACCGTTTCTTGTGAAACAATGCCAATCTGCCGCCTTAAGGAGGATCGATCAACCAATCGAATATCTTCGCCATCAATTTTCACCGCTCCTTCCGTCGGACGATAAAACCGTGGGACCAAACTCACTAACGTGGTTTTTCCACTTCCACTGGCTCCGACAAAAGCCACCACCTCACCCACATTGACCGTTAAATTGACATGGTGTAATGCCGGCTCTTCTGATCCTTCATACAAAAATTTCACACCGGAAAATTCCAAATTTTTTGAAATCGGCGGAAGTGTTTTCTTTCCCTCGTCTTTCGCCAGTTCGCTATCCAAATCCAGGACATGAAACACCCGCTGAGCTCCGGCAAGGGCTCGCTGAACCGACTCGTTAGCCCCGGACATTTTTCGCACCGGGGCATAGGCCATGAACATGGCGGCAAGGAATGAAAAAAACTCTCCGGGCTTCATCTCCCCGGCAATAACCAATCCCCCCCCATACCAAATAATAAATGCCACCCCGCAGACACCGATCACTTCAAGGAGCGGGGAAGACATCGCCGAGGTTTGAGACGATTTAATTTTCGCAGAACGAAACGATTGATTCGTCAAAGAAAATCGTTGGGCCTCCTTCTCTTCCTGCCCGTATGCCTTGACGATCTTGATACCGGAAAAGGCCTCTTTTAAGACGGAGGCCATTCTCCCAATCGATTCCTGGCCTCTTTTTGAGAGTTTTCGAATCCGTCGGCCGACATGGACCAACACCAACGAAGACAGGGGCAATACCACCAAGACAATCGTCGCTAATTTCCAATTTTGATAAAAGACGACGGCCAACATGGCCACAAACGTCAACCCCTGCTGAAAAATATCCTTCAACACGCTTGGAATGGCATTGGCCATTTCGTTCACATCGCTAATCACTCTGGCCATCAACCTTCCCGAGGTATTCGCATCATGAAAGCGAATGGGAAGTCTCACGATATGGACAAACAATTGTTGGCGCACATCGGACACGAGCCAGTGGCCGACATAACTCATCAGGTAGCTTTGTCCATAAGCAAACAGTGCTTTCAGGATCGCGACGCCTAAGACTCCCAAAGGCAGGATAATCAACAAGTCTCGATTGCGGTCAATGAAGATTCCATCCAACACAGGCTGCACTAACCAGGCATAGACGGCTGATAACCCTGCCACCCCGGCTGAACAGAGAAACGCTCCAACCAGCCGGAGGCGGTAATCCCTCAGGTAATACACGATTCGCCAAAAAGTCTTCATGAATCCGCCTCAGCCAGGATGAATTCCGCAGCCCGTTTCGACGCCCCTGGGCCTCCCAAGGAAGTCCGAATCGCGTGAAAGGCCTGCTGCATCGCATCTCGACGGCCAGCGTCCCTTAAAATTTCCAAGGCTTCTTGCGCAATACGGTCGGGGGTCATGCGATTCTGAATCAGCTCCGGAACAATTTCATTCCCGGCCAGAATATTCACTAAGCTAATATAGGGAATTCTAACCAGACATTTGGCAATTTGATAGGTCAAGGGGGATGCCCGATAGACGACCACCATCGGCGTTCCGATCAGGGCTGCTTGCAGAGTGGCCGTACCAGAAGCCACCAACAGAAGATCTGACGCCGCCATCACCTCATTGGGCTGACCTTTCACAACCTTCACCTGCTGCCCGGAGTGCTCCAGGAGTTCATGAATCACTGAATCGGACAGTGAATGCGCCTGGGCAAGGAGCACCTGAAGAATGGGATACCGATCCCGTATCGGTTGAATAGTCTTCAATAAGGTCGGCAAGACATCATGGACTTCCCGTACGCGACTCCCCGGAAGGAGACCGATCACCAAGCCTTTCGCCTCCAATCCTAATCGTTGACGCTCATGGGCTTTATCGTAGGAAGACCTCAACTCATCTAATAAGGGATGCCCAACGAACGTGCAGGCGATGCCGGCCTTTTGAAAATACGCCTCCTCAAAGGGAAGAATGGCTAACACGTGGTTGACAACATTTCGAATGAGTTTCAATCGACGGCTTCCCCATGCCCACACCTGAGGGGCGATATAGTAAATAATGTTGTGTGATGTTTTGGCGGCAACTTTGGCCAATCGAAGATTCAATCCCGGACTGTCGATTAAAACGATGGCATCAAAGCGCTCCTGTTGAATGTAACGGGAAAGCGTTCGTAATGTCTTCCACCCTTTTATCAGTTGCCGGATGCCCGGAACACCCATCGCATCAACCCGATCCACATTTGGGAGAAGAGACACTCCGGCTGCCAACATCCTACTGCCACCCACCCCGATTAATTCAATAGCGGGATTGAGTTCCTGGAGTGCCAGGGCTAAATGCGCTCCATGAATATCGCCGGAGGCTTCACCGGTGACTAAGAAAATTTTTGGCATCGGGAATATGACATACCGCTCATGACTGGAAGCCGGCCCCGGCGCCGATTAGGGTGGCGGGAACCCGGTATGGTTTTGAATGAGGGACACGACTTGGGTGGCGACTCGCAGGGCTTCCACCCCTTCTTCTCCAGATACCCCTTGGTATAGAGCGTTCCCCAAAATCGATTGAATGAAGCAGGCTAATTCACGAGTCAGTGCATCGCCTTCCTCGCCTCGAATATGTTGCGATTCAACTTCAAATTTTCCACCATCCAAGCTTTTTCGAGTGTTAATCACCGCCTCTTTTCCGCCAAAATCAACCGAGATATAGCGATCTCGTTGGTATATCCTGATTTTTCGAAGCCGTCCGGTCGAGATCCGACTCGCTGTCAAATTCGCCAAACACCCGGTTTCAAAGAGAATCCGCACATTCGCAATATCCGGAAGGTCGGTAAAGACCGGCAACCCTCTCGCCTCCACTTGCAGGATTGGGC
This sequence comes from Nitrospirales bacterium, assembly GCA_009377845.1. GTDB lineage: Bacteria > Nitrospirota > Nitrospiria > Nitrospirales > UBA8639 > Nitrospira_E. The sequence goes on from WHTE01000067.1 coordinate 7,093, forward strand.
CCAACCCCAACGACAACAAGAGATCCAAATCATGAATCATTAAATCTCGTACCACATCGACATCCGTTCCCCGGGGCTGGAAAGGACTCAGACGGTGACATTCAATAAAGCCAGGCCGGCTCACCAAGGGACGCATGAGTTCCACAATGGGATTAAACCGTTCAATATGACCGACTTGAAGAATTTTTCCTCCGGCTTTAGCCAGCTCGACTAATTGCTCTCCTTCCCACACATGGCTGGCAATGGGCTTTTCGACGAGAACATGACATCCGCGCTGTAAACAGGTCGTGACAACGGCAAAATGGGCGGAGGTGGGGACCGCCACACTCACCGCATCGACCAAAGAAAGAAGATCGCCAAGATCGCTGAAATACGACACCCCGCATTCATCAGCAACCACTTGCCCACGTGAAACATCGGTATCGCACACGCCAACCAAAGACACGGAAGGCAGAGTCGTATAAATGCGCGCATGATGTCGGCCCAAATGTCCCACACCAACCACTCCGACTCGTAAGGACTGTGTCATAGAGGAATGGGGATTGGGTGTATACGGAAATAGATACAGGAACCCCGACAACACAAACCGAAACACCCCGGTCGAGAAATCATCGCCCTAGAATCCGTGAACATTAGACGAAGCGGTATCTTTCAGGGAACTCGTGGAAGCCATCCCCACGATCGCGATCCCTCCTGATTTGGCGTGAGCGAGCATCTCTTCTCGATCAAGGACCACCGTTCGCCCTGCTTCAACGGCCAGGACAGAGGCGTTGATGGTGACCATGGACTGAATGGTTTTAGGACCAACAGCCGGCAAATCAAACCGAAGATCCTGATGGGGTTTGGTCCGTTTGACCACCACCGATCCCTTTCCCCCCAAGGTTCCACCACGAAAAATCGTCTCATCCGTTCCCTCAACGGCTTCAACAGCGACAATCACATGGTTTTTCACCACCACACATTGCCCAATATCCAATGTCCCCAGGGTTTGTAAGGTGTCCCAACCGAATTGAATGTCTTCCCACTCTTTTTTCGTTGGCTTCTTCGCCGTCAGATTTCCTGCTTCCGCCAGAATGCCTTCAAGGCCAAAAGTTGACTCCCGAATGTGAATCCCTTCCCGCTCTAATTCCCCGGCTACCGCCCGGAGAATCGCATCATCTTTCCAGTGTTTTAATCGGCTAAAGATGGCTAGTGTCCGGAGATCAGGTCGAAGTGCCGTAAAGACATGGGTCTTGTGGATCCCCCCTAACATGACGGCTTGGTGAATTCCATCAGCCTTCAATGCCGCCAAGGCCTTGCTGAATTGCCCGACTTTGAGCCAATGGATTCGATCGACATGGGACTCGAGTTCGGGAAGGGTCTCGCCCACATGTGCAATGGCAGAAACAGTAAAACCTAATCGGCGGACATTATCCGCAAAGATGATCGGAAAGCGACCGTTTCCCGCAATCAACCCGATCCGCTCATCCCGGTCAGGAAGAATCATGGTGTATTCACCTCACCGACAGCTTACTCATTCCTCTTCATCATCTAACTCCCGAGAAGAGACTTGGCAGATCCCCCGACTGGTACTTTCAAGAAAGGTGAGCAAAGTCAGCACATCGGTGCTTTCACCATACTCATTGCGAGCCAGCTTAATCGCTTCTTGAAGACGATGCCCATGCCGGAACAGGAGTTCAAATGCCGCTTTCAATGTATTCATGCGCGCCCCAGAAAACCCATGGCGCCTCAATGCAATGGTATTCAGTCCAAACATTTGAGCGCGATAGCCTCCGGCCGCACGAACAAACGGCGGAACATCTCTTCCCAACGCCGAACACCCTCCCACCATCGCATATTCGCCAATCCGGACATATTGGTGAACCCCCACCAATCCTCCAATTACCACAGAATTCCCGACGGATACGTGCCCAGCTAAATTCGCGGCATTCGCCATGACAATATGATTACCCAGTTCGCAATCATGAGCCACATGGGTATAGGCCATGAGAAAATTATGGTGACCAATCCGGGTGATGCCGTTTCCAAACGCAGTGCCACGATTAATGGTTACATTTTCACGAACGATATTATGATCCCCAATACAGACTTTGGTGGGTTCATCTTTATATTGTAAATGTTGCGGCGGGGTCCCAATGGACACAAACGGAAAAAACCGACAACGCCGCCCAATTTCCGTATGTCCCTCCACATACACATGAGCTACCAACTCAGTCTGGTCTCCAATCGTGGCATGTTCACCCACGACACAATAGGGCCCAATGATGACATCTTCTCCTAATTTCGCTTTGGGATGGACGATCGCTGTGGGATGAATGTTCATAAAATTCTCACTTTTTACGTTGAAAATGTCTCCAAGGCCAGACTGAACCGATCATTCTTTCTTATCGCTTCGCTGCCTAATCCTCAGCCCCCTCGTCTCTGACCATGGCCGTCATTTCGGCTTCACACACTAACAAGGACTCTACCAAAATCCTACCGGTCATCTTCCAAAATGGATCTTTTCGCCGAATCACCTCGACTTCAACCCGCAATTGATCCCCTGGAACCACTGGTCGACGAAATTTCGCTTTTTCAATACCGGTGAGAAATACAGTGGGGCGCCCCTTCCCCATCGCCGTTTTCCTGGCCAACACTCCACCAACCTGTGCCATAACCTCCAAGAGTAACACGCCAGGCATAATGGGCCGTCCCGGAAAATGCCCTTGAAAAAACTGTTCATTGGCCGTGACGTTTTTAATCCCCACAATCCGCTTCGCGTTTTCAACTTCGATAATCCGATCCACTAATAGGAAGGGATATCTGTGCGGAAGCAACGTCTGAATTTGAAGAATATCCAAGTCCCCCTCAGCCATATTGATGTCCCCTTTTTCTGTGGCTTCTCTACGAGCCTGTCGGACTTAGGAAGAATCGGCTGCAAAAGTGTCTAAGCAGCCCATATTTCGCCGCTTTCTTGTCTTGGACCATAGTCCCACTCTGGGCTGGCGAAATCGTCAAAATCTGGCCTCGCTCAGCCTCTTTTTCGCTCTCGATTCCCCAAGTCCGAGAGGCTCCTAGCACAATTGATCGTCGTTGCGTTGGAGTACCCTCAGTATTACGGCGAATCTGCCTCACCACGCTCTTGATTCATGGCCTGAATGATATCAGCGGAAATGTCCAGGTCAGGCCGATAAAACAAGGTTCCCGAATTGGCTCCCTGCTCTATCACCAAACTCAAGCCACGTCGACCGGCAACTTCTGCGACCACTTTTTGCACTTGACGTCGAAATTCATTTTGCAACTCACGCTGTTTTTCTTGGACTTCCCGATTCAAATCGGCAACTTTCTGCTGATATCCGGCCATTTTCTGTCTGAATTGTTCTTCCTTTCGTTCCCTCGCCGGCTGGCTCAACACCGTACTTTGCGCCATTAGTTCCTCTTCCAGCTTCCGTAACTCTTTTTGCTCCAATTCCACAAGCGCCTGCCGATCTTTCATGAACGCATTCAGTGTATCCGACAGTCGTTGTCCTTTGACCGTTTCTTGCAATATTCGTTGAGGATCGACAACCCCTATTGCCAAGTCTGATCGTTCCTGAGAACCCATGGCCGCGCATCCCCCAATGACTAGGCTCAGAAAAATGAGGCCAATAGCCTTACGCCTACCACCTACCCCGATAAATATTTCGCTTGTCAGATCCCCTCTATTATTCATTATTCAAAGCCTCTATTCCTTTCCCAAAACCTCCCTAAAAGACCGATCCCACGGAAAATTCAAATACCGACCTCTTTTCACCCGATCGTGGTTCCAGGTTAAATCCATAGGCTGCCCGAAGGGGACCAAAAGGAGATATCCAGCGGACTTCAACGCCGACTGCAGACCGGAGATCAAGATTCATTTTTTCCCCTTTTGCAAAACCTTGCCCATAGTCGAAAAAGAGGACTCCATTTAACTTGGCATCCGGCAAGACAGGAAAAATCAAATCGTTATTAAAAATCAATTGCTTATTGCCTCCTTCAGGGTCGTTGCCAGAGGTCACTGGCCCGGCTCGTCCAAATTTAAAGCCCCGCACGGTGTTAATACCTCCCACAAAGAAAAATTCCGGCACCGGAAGCTCTTCCCCTCCAAATCCTTGTCCATATCCAACTCGCGCACGAATCGAATGTCGGAAATCCCAAAATGGCAACGGGGTAAATTTCATCGCATCAAACAACGCGCTATAAAAATTATTAGAGCCCCCGAGGGCTTGCGTTCCTAAACTGGTCCTCACCCCCACTCGAGTCCCCCGGCGAGGATCTAAGAAAAAATCCCGCGAGTCTCTAAATAGGCTTGCACGAAACCCAGTGGTCGATTGAGTGCCCTTCTGGTCTTGAATAATTTCTGGGGCGTCCGAATCAATATCGGCCAGTTTGATATGCTCCGCCACGAGAGTAAACGTACCGGTTATAAATTCCGAAAAGCCACGCCCAAAAGTCAGATTAGCACCTGTTTTGGTTTCAAGGTAGGTCAAAAAATTGGTACGGGATCGAAATCCATCGGCTTGGACCGAGGTTAACGTATCAAAAATGGCCGGATTTCGAAAGGTAATAATCCCAAGAGTTCGCCGCCCTCCAACCTGCCCGCGTATCCGTGCCATATACCCTCGCCCGAATAAGTTACCCTCGGTAATATCCGCAATCGCCGTAAATTGGTCTAAGGTACTGAAGCCACCACCAATACTGAAGGAGCCGGTCGGTTTTTCCTTGACTTTAACCTCTAAATCCACTTCACCCGGAGCAATTTGTTTCGGAAGAATTTCCACGGTTTCGAAAAAATTCAAATTATTGAGACGTTCGAAACTTCGTTTAATCGCCGGGGAATCAATCATGTCCCGTTCATCGACACGCAGTTCACGCCGAATCACGTTGTCACGAGTCTTATTATTCCCGGTAATACGGATATCTTGAATCCGCACCATTTCCCCTTCCTGAATGGAAAAACTGATGCGGGTGCTTCGGGTTGGAGGATCCGGGTCCACTGAAGGGACGATATCGGCAAACGCATAACCACGACCGCCATATAAATCAGTCAACCGGGTAATCTCATCCCGGATTTTCCCTCGCTGAAACACTTCACCGGGTTCAATGGTGAGACCGTCCCGTAATTCCGCCTCTGAGAAAAGCGTATTGCCCGTATACTGTATGTGACTCACAATATACGGCTCTCCTTCAACAATCGGAAAAACCAGCGAAAACCACTCCTTGGTCTCATCCAAATCCGTTCGAGGCATCCCGACTTGGACATCCAGATAGCCTTTATTGAGATATACTTCTTTAATCCGTTCCACATCATTGGGCAGTTCATCCCGATGAAGAATGCCGGCATCCGAAAATATCGACCATGGCCAGGACCATTCTCGATTGGCCATAAAACCCAACAATTCTTTCTTCTTCACGACATTTCGGCCTTCAAACTCGATGGTTCGAATATGTGCTTGGCGGCCTTCTTCGATGTAATACGTCAATCGAGCTTGATTGTTTTCCACCATATCGATGATGGGGACAATTCGGGCATGGTAAAAGCCCTTCTCTTGATACAACTGCCGGAAATTCTCCACCGAAACTTTCACCTGTTCTTTATCCAGAAACACCTGATTCTTGACGGTATTTTTTTCGCTGAGTTTGTCGTCCGATAATTCGTCATTTCCGTCAAACACCACTTCGACGGTAAACGGCTTTTCCTTCACGCGAAACACCACTAACACCCCATTCGCCATGACTTTGGTCGAAACTTCCACCTCTTCAAAAAATCCCATCCCATAAATTCGTTGAATTTGATCCCGAATATGCTCCTGGGAAAACGGATCTCCTGGCTTGATGGACAACTTTCCTAGGATGGCCTGTACTTCAATATGTTGGTTCCCTTCCACCTCAATGGCATTAATACGGTCTTGGGGGACTTGGGCCGACACGGGCCTCTCAAAAGAAAGGGTCCCCGTCATGAAAAGGAGGAGAAGGAGTAATGCTTTGACAAAGGGAAAGGAAAATACTTGAACGCTCCCCCTACTTCGGCCATGACCTAGTGACCGAAAAAGGACTAGGTCCATGGATTATCCCTGAGACTATGGTAAGAGCAAGAGGGGTGTATCACAGAGAAATAATAGGTCAGCAAGACGCCAGACTGGCTTTGTAACTGTATCCCCCAACGTAAAAACTTGGAGATGACACTGGTAATGAGGGAGGAAGCCCGGAATTAGAAGGCCAACATTCTTAATCGTCCGGGTGGCCGATTATATTCGTGAACGGGATTCCTTGTAAAGGCAACACCCTGCAAACAATCCATTTTCATGAACCCATGAAGGGTGAACCCTGCATGAACCTTGACAACATTTTTCACCTTCTCCTAGTATCGAAAACTGTGAGAATCATCTGCGTGTCCCCAATCAACGATGAGACGTTCACATTGCAGGGGCTCATTCCTCATCCCAACCAATCCTCGGCACCGGTTGTGCTAGGCATGCCATGGCCCCTGTCGCATTCCGTGTAAGGAGATCCTCATGTGGCTCACAGAGATCCCAAATACATGAGGTTATCGGTTAACCCCTTTTCAAGATTCCTGTCGCATCAAGGTAAATCAACGTGTCCCAAATAGATAACGAAACGTATGCTTGAAGACCACCAAGACATTCCCGCACCTTCATTTGAACACATTCCAGAGGAATTGCCACTCCTTCCCGTTCGGGACATTGTGGTCTTCCCCTATATGGTACTTCCACTCTTTGTTGGGCGCGAACTCTCTGTTAAGGCTATTGAAGCCGCACTGTCCTCCGACCGATTAATTTTCTTAACCACCCAAAAAAATCAGGACATCGAGCGACCCGAACCACCGGACCTCCATCGGATGGGGACAGTTGGGGTCATCATGCGCATGCTGAAATTGCCAGATGCCCGTGTCAAAATACTCGTACAGGGTCTGACCAAGGCCCGCATTCAAGAATTTACCCAAACGGATCCATTTTTCTCGGTCCGCATTGAGACACTCACCGAATCTTCCGCGGCGATTCCTTCATTAGAAAAAGAAGCAATTGTCCGTTCCACTCGAGAGGCTTTGGAAAAAATTGTGGGTTTGGGGAAGGTGTTGATGCCCGATGTGCTCACAGTCATCGAAAATCTTGACGATCCTGGACGTCTGGCCGACATCATTGCGTCCAATCTCGGGCTTAAAGTTGAGACCACTCAAGCAGTACTAGAAATCGAGGATCCCCTCCTTCGCCTGAAGCACGTCAATGAGATCCTGAGTAAAGAGCAAGACGTCTTGTCCATGCAACAGAAAATCCAAGCTGAAGCCAAGGGCGAAATGGATAAGACCCAACGAGAATATTTCCTTCGTGAACAACTCAAAGCGATCCAAAAAGAGTTGGGAGAACTCGATGACCGAGCGGAAGAGGTGGCCGAATTTCGCCGGCAGATCCAGGAAGCGAACATGCCGGACAAAGTTCTGAAAGAGGCCGAGAAACAACTCAAACGTCTGGAAAAAATGCACCAGGATACGGCCGAGGCCGGAACAGTTCGAACGTATTTGGAATGGTTTGTCGAATTACCCTGGAATCGCTATTCTACGGATAACCTCGACATCACCCAGGCCAGTAACGTTCTGCATGAAGATCACTACGACCTTGAACGGGTCAAGGATCGAATCCTGGAATACCTGGCCGTTCGCAAGCTCAAGGAGAAAATGAAAGGACCAATCTTGTGTTTTGTGGGCCCTCCTGGAGTCGGCAAGACCTCTTTGGGCAAATCGATCGCTCGCGCCATGGGGCGCGAATTCGTTCGCATGAGTTTGGGAGGGACACGCGACGAAGCCGAAATTCGAGGCCATCGCAGAACATACGTGGGAGCGTTGCCCGGGAGAATTATCCAGGGTATCAAACAGGCAGGGACCAATAATCCGGTCTTCATGTTAGATGAAGTCGATAAGATTGGTACGGACTTTCGCGGGGATCCGTCAGCAGCCTTACTGGAGGTCTTGGACCCAGAACAGAACCATGCGTTTGTGGATCACTACTTAGGGGTACCCGTTGACCTAAGTGATGTGATGTTTATTACGACTGCGAATTTGACAGACCCCATTCTCTCAGCCTTACGGGACCGGATGGAGATCATTGAAATTCCAGGTTATTCGGAGGAAGAAAAGCTTGGCATTGCTCAACGCTACCTTATCCCCCGTCAATTAGAAGAACATGGGATTACGGAGGAACACTTACATCTCACCGATTCGTCCCTAGCACACATGATTTCCCAATATACAAAAGAGGCAGGGGTTCGCAACCTGGAGCGTGAACTGGCCAATGTCATGCGAAAAGTGGCGAAGCGCGTTGCGGAAGGGAAAATAAAACGGTATCGGGTTACGCCTCGAAACCTCCAGCACTATTTAGGAATTCCCAAATATATGCCGGACCAAGAGCAGGAAAAAGATGAAGTCGGCGTCTCGACGGGACTAGCGTGGACAGAAACCGGTGGGGATGTGTTGTACATTGAAGCCTTGGCAATGAAAGGGAAGGGCCAATTGACTTTAACAGGTTATCTCGGCGAGGTCATGAAGGAATCCGCCCATGCCGCACTCAGCTATATCCGATCTCAAGCCAAGTCATTGGGAATCGATCCTGACATGTTTGCCAAACAAGACATTCACATTCACGTGCCTGCCGGAGCGATTCCCAAAGATGGTCCTTCCGCGGGCATTACGATGGCCACGGCACTCGCGTCCTGCCTCAGTAACCTGCCCGTCAAACGAGAAATAGCCATGACGGGGGAAGTCACACTTCGCGGCAGGATTCTCGCCATTGGCGGGCTAAAAGAAAAAGTTTTAGCCGCGAAACGAGCCCACATCCAAACCATTCTCTTGCCAAAAAGAAATGAAAAGGATTTAGACGATATTCCCAAACATTTATTGCGGGGACTTCGGTTTATTTTTGTTGAGAATATGGCGGAAGTCCTCAAAGCCGCGCTTCGGGGCAAGGATCGCCACAAACTCAACCCTTCGATGATGCAGGCTCATACCTCTTCCGGCCGTCGAAAGAAAATTGCTTCGCCGGTCACGCGGTCCCCCTTACGACAAACTATCAGCAAAACACCCTGACCTTTCAACTATGTCCCCATCCCGCCGCCAGGCGTTACTTTCGCACATAGGGGAATTCCAACTCATTCAATCCATCGCTCGTGGGTTTTCCTCACGCGGACCTCGGCCACTGATCGGCATTGGAGACGATGCAGCGATTCTATCTCATCCGTCATCGGCCCATCTCGTTATTTCCACTGACCTCCTCGTTGAAGACGTCCATTTCTCCAGAGGTACCGCCTCCTTGTATGACATCGGATACAAAGCGGCCGTCGCGAATCTCAGCGACATCGCAGCTATGGGTGCCACTCCCACGTACATCCTTGTGGCCGTGGCCCTTCCCTCTCACATGAAATATCATGACTGGAAGGAGTTGTATCGCGGGCTTTCGGTTCCTTGCAAAGCTCATGGGGTCCAACTGGTGGGTGGGGATACTTCCACGTCCCGTTCCTCCTTGTTTCTCGCAATCACCATACTGGGACAGGTTGAACCCAACCATGGCTTAACGCGAGGTGGGGCTAAAGAAGGAGATATCATCTATGTGAGTGGCACACTGGGCAACTCATCAGCAGGGTTAGCGTTCCTGACACGTCAGGCCTCAAACGGTAAAATTTCTCCCTTACGGCAACCCATGAAATTTTTGGTGAGTCGCCATCTTCGACCCACACCACGCATCGCACTGGGACATCTGTTGTCTTCTCACCGTTTCGCTTCAGCAGCCTTGGACCTGTCTGACGGCCTTTCAGGTGACTTGCTTCACCTGTGCCGGCAAAGCCGGGTTGGCGCCCTCATTCAGGAGGCCAACCTTCCCATGTCCTCTCATCTCCTTGCTTATGCTTCACAGATGAACGTCGATCCGTTACCCTGGGCTCTTCATGGAGGAGAAGAGTATGAATTATTGTTTACCGTGCCTCCCAAATATCAACGCCGTCTGGAACTGGCCGTCAAACAACTACGGATTCCTGTGACCGCCATCGGTGTGATTACACCTCACCGATCTGGACTTCGAATTACACAGCAAGACGGCACGATTCAAAAAATTATGCCTCAAAGTTATGTTCATTTTTCGGATTAACAGGGAATCGGGGTTCTGGCCATGGTGACACTTGAGGCTGTCCGACAACAACTGGCTCAAGTCTTACACCTTCAAGAAACTCCTCACCGCACAGCCTTGGCCTTTGCCATAGGCGTGTTTATCGCGTTCGCCCCACATTATTTCTTCCACACGGCCAGCCTGGTGTTTTGTTCCTGGGCGTTCCGGTTGAATTTTTTAGCTCTCTTTCTCGGGTCATTCATCAACAATCCCTGGACATTTGTTCCAATCTTAGCCGCAAGTTTATATACCGGATTGCTGTTGGTAGGTGAGTCCTCATCAACCGCGATTGAATGGAATCACTTGACGGTGGACAATATGTTTGAAATGCTTTTCCCCTACCTCTTTCCCTTTCTCCTTGGTGCCTGTACCCTGGCGATCTTAGGATCCTTGATTGCCTACCCAATGATGCACTGGGCGATAACCCGATACCGGGGAATCAGGCACCCCTAGACATGAGAACTCCTCTTGCCATTTTGCTTCAAGAGAC
>WHTE01000068.1 GCA_009377845.1 Nitrospirales bacterium
GAAGAGATGCAGCGCGTGAACCTGGAACCCCACAAGTTTCATGGCGAGTGGAACTACCTCATCAAGCCAAACGTAAAGACAGGTTGATACCTTTATTTATTTACAGTGCCTAAGGATACAGAAATATTGTTTAGACCTGAAGACGAAGGTGGGATGGAAAACTGCACGGTTTGGATGGTGTGAAGGTTTATGTGGAGGATGGTTTTATTATTTTTCGTCGCAGCATGAGCATCAGATGTGTGAGTTCCTCTGATTGAAATAATTGGTGAACGGTAAAATATCCCATCGCGCTTGCGACAATAGCCAATGACAGCCACACAGCTTTTTCGGGGCTATGTCCTGCTTCATGCCATATCGGTAATCCTGTGATCCAGGAGGAAACGGCAATCAGTGGGAGCAGGGCTATTCCTGTTCGAGCAAGGGAGGTTCCGAGTTTCTTCCACAGTAATCCCTGAAGCCGACTTCCTAAAATTGTGATTAAAATGAGCGTGTTCCCTATCGCGGCCAAACTAGCCGCCAGTGCCAACCCTGTGTGTTGAAGCGATTGCATGAGCCATAAAGACAATACAATGTTCATGACCACCGAAACCACCGCCACGATGGCGGGGGTCCTGGTATCTTGCAGGGAATAAAATGCCGTCGCCAGAATTCGGTAGCTGGCGAACGCCCACAACCCAATAGAAAATCCGAAAAGCGCAGAGGCGGTTCCAACGGTGTCCATGGCCGAAAAGGCACCATGCTCAAAAAACAGATGAATAATAGGCGTTCGTAACAGCATAAGCCCAACCATCGAAGGAAGGATAATAAACAGCACCATGCGAAGGCCAAAATTCACCGTCTCCCGTAGTTCATGAATGGCCCCGCGGGCCGCTTGCATGGATAAACTTGGCAAAATCGCCGTGGCCATCGCGACACCAAAAATACCCAATGGGAATTGAATGAGGCGCATGCCATAAAACAGATAGGTGGGGCCCCCTTGAAAATAGGAAGCCAACATAGTGCTGATAGTGAGATTGATTTGAGTCACCGCTAATCCCAAAAGTGAAGGAATGAGCAGAACGCCCATTCTCTTGACTCCCGGATGGTGGGGATGAAAATTCCAGGAAAGTATAAAATCTTTTTTTTGCAAACTTGGTAATTGCATCAGGAATTGAGCCAGACCTCCCACCACAATTCCGATGGCCACGGCCACGATAGCTTGTTCAAAAAACGGGGAAATGGCGACCGCGAAGAAAATGACGCACAGATTGAAAAAGACCGGAGCCAAGGCGGGAACGGCGAATGAATGGAGGGAATTGAGTATCCCCATGGCCAAGGCCGCAAGGCTCACGAAGAGTAAGTAAGGAAACATAATCTGCGTGAGGAGGGTGGTCGTCGCTAATTGATTCGCCTGTTCATGGAGACCGGGTGCCAGCAACCAGACGATACTGGGAGCGGCAACGATGCCTGCTAACGTGACGAAGGTGACGAGTGTCAGGAGAGTCGTGAATGCCGCGCTAGCCAACTCCCAGGTTTCCTGTTTGGAGCGGGTAGAATGGTATTCGGTGAAAACCGGAATAAAGGCGGAAGACATGGATCCTTCCGCAAATAGTTCTCGTAGCAGATTGGGGATTCGATAGGCGATGTAAAAAGCGTCCGCCGAAGCATTGGCTCCGAACAGGTTGGCTAAGGTGATGTCACGAATAAACCCGAGAATCCGGCTGCAAAAGGTGGCGCCGCCGATCAGCCCAGCCGCCCGGCTGATACGGTGGGTCTCTCCCTGAGGAGAAGACGGGACGGGTGAAGGTGGGGATGATTGGGACATCCGAGTAGACATGTTACCGGAAAGCGTGAATGAGTTTCATCCGGGAGATGTCAGAAGCGCGACCATCTTGGAGCCAAGGAGGACGAAGGTACCCCAACAGAGCCCTGTTTTCTTGCCTACCGGCTTCGTTGTGAATTGACACCCTCTGAATCATGCTTTAGCATCACTTCCCTTTTGCCCATGCGGTTCCTCATCTTATGACAAGACCCTCGTTGATTCAATCCAGTCTGCCACGATGGTGGTGCTTTGCGACCGCATTTACGACTGGCGCGGTGGTGATGGCGCTGGAAATTTTAGGGAGCCGACTCCTTGCGCCAGTTTTTGGGAGTTCGTTATTTGTCTGGGGCGCGCTGATTGGTGTGATTCTGGCAGCCATGAGCAGTGGCTATGCTGCAGGAGGCTGGCTGGCTGATCGGTCCCCTCCCCAGAGGGTGTTGGCTGGACTGTTAATGGTGTCTGGGGCTTGGACGCTATTATTGGCATGGGCAGGCCAACCGGTGGTATTTCGGGTTGCCCAATGGATTCAAGATCCTCGCTGGGGGCCATGTTTCGCGGCTAGTGTGCTGCTGGCTGTTCCGGCCTTTGGACTGAGCGGTGTCCTCCCTGCGCTCTTGCGTTTGGCTATTGGGGATATGGGTCATCTGGGACGCCATACGGGTGGCATGATTGCGGTTTCAACCATCGGTAGCCTTATCGGAACCTGGGGGACTTCCTTTTATCTCTTAACCTGGCTGGGCAGCACCACATTAATCGCAGTCCTGGGTGTGGTGCAGGTGTGTCTTGGTCTATTATGGACTCTGAGAGTCGGAAGTCTCCCGGCTGGGGTCAAGGTCATTCTCCTTGCAGGAGTTGGGGGAATGACCTGGATGGGTTTCCATCCTGTCATCATTTTGCCACCAGCAATCCACCAGGAAGATAGCCCCTACCAACAAGTTCGGGTGAGTGAAAATGATTTATTTCGGTACCTCATTTTAGATAATACCTTCCACGCGGTGATGTGGAAAGCCGTGCCGACTTCCCTGGCTTTGCCCTATAGCCAGGTCATGATGGGTGTCTTGCCTATCGTAGAGAATCCCAAGCGGGGGTTGATTTTAGGCCATGGCGGTGGATCATTAGCCAAGTGGCTGGGGGAACACTGGCCGGACTTGAAATTAGATGTAATCGAAATGGATCCATCTGTTGTACAGGCCGCTGAACGGTATTTTGGCTATACTCCACCGTCCAACCATCATGTCTATGTGCAAGACGCCCGTACTTTTTTACGAAATCATCCTACCCGATATGATGTGGTATGGGTTGATGTGTTTGCCCGACATCTCATTCCCTTTCATGTGACGACTCAAGAATTCTTCGAAGAATTGCGAGAGCATGTGAATCCTGAAGGGGCGGTTGCCGTCAATCTGGCTTCTTCCGATGCGCCCGCTAATGTTCGGCGTGCACAAGCGGTGTTGGCCACCATGCAACTTGTGTTTACAGAGGTGGTTGCCTATGAGGTTGCCGGCCCTGAATGGTTGAACACGAAGACAGGATCGGTGAATCTCATTTTTTTTGGTGGGAAACCCGTTCAAGGCATGCGGGACTCTCACTTCCTGGATGACTTGGTTCGGCATATGAATCGTGATCGGTTCCCGCCAGAAGGACTGGCGTTTTTCATGTCTCAGGAGCCGGTTGTGCTAGCTCCTGGCGATATTCTTACCGATGATTTTTCTCCACTAGATTTACTTCAAGGGGAAGGGTAGGTTTTCCCCCTTTCATCTCTTCTTGCCATGAAGGGTGCTCCCCTTTTTCCAAAAAGAAAAAAGATAAGGCATCCTTGGTTGCTCGGGTAAGGGCTATCCGGTATTTTCAAAAAATCGGGGAATGCTGTTTTAAAAGAAATGGTTTCAGCTCGTGTGGCTGCGGCTCCTACCTTATGCTGCGTTGATGGTCGTTATTGGCGTGAATTCTTTCCTGTCTCCCGGTTCTGATTCAGGGCTTCGGCTGGATTCCGTTAAACCACTGGTGGTGCCAGGATTGTTGGTGTACGCCTACTGGGTACGAATGGATTGGTCTCGGGCGGTTCAGGTGGAAGTTATGGGCTGGAATTCTTTTCAGGGAGGAGCCACTGCCGGGTGGGTCGTTCCAGGTATCCGTTCGTTGGAATGTGAATCCTGATGTCGAGAAAGTGGCCTTTGGAAGATTTACGCTGGTGTCTTTTGCCGCCATGGTGGCCTTGTTTGGCCTTGAGCATCATTTATGATTGGCAGGGATAATCGCGTGCCCCATCTTCAAAAAAGGCCTTCTGTATCAGACAATTCGCCTGTGGCCGTGCCTGGTGGCGCAATCCACCACCAATTTGGTGTTGGGTTTCCATGTCCCGGCCACCCAAAAATGGCAGTTGGGTAACCTGAGCCAGAAACAAGGATTTCAGTGGAGGCGAAAAATCGACAGGAGAAAAGAATTACCCACGGCCAGATGGGCAAACCCCATCTTAATTTTGGCAGACTGTCTTTGGCCAAAATTTGAAACGAATTTGTGGAAGTTGAGCGCCGTCAAAATTCGGGATATCATATAAACACCGGTCAATTGTGTCGACCTCGTCCTGGGTAAATTCGAAGACCATCCGCTTTTTCCAAAACTGATCCAGAGTAAAATAATCTCCGGTTGCCGGTTTTTCCGCGAGGGCCGCTTGAAGCCTTTTAAAGGCTTCAGTATCGGTTCCCGGAATGCGCCCGTTGTTTCGGTTGATGCACCATTTTATGATCTCGGCCACTCCATACAGGCTCAACTCAATTTTCTGCTTTTCTTCCGCCATGACTTCCTCCTTACAAACGTACAAATGGAAAGCGAATCCTATAACATAAAGGGAGCATTCTCTGCCAGGGGGAACCGGACAACCTTCTCAAAAATCCTTTGAAAATGTATTCCCAGGATTGTAAGAAATACGTTTCCCCTCTCTCCGGCTGGTTTTACATCATTTGGGGAAATTCGTATACTCTGGCCGTCAGTCCCGTGTTTATACCCGCAGGTTTATAACGCTCCTTTTCCATTTACCCTGGAGAAAGGCATTAAGGATTTGCATCCCTTTCAATCTTTGTGGGCTCGAATTGCCATTCCTGTGAGCATTTTGAGTCTGATGTTTTTAGTCGGTTGTCCTTCACGGGAGGAGTACCAACCGCCAGATCTCGTTTATCATTATAAAGATTTCCAGGTAGGTAAAAATCCTACATCAATTCGGGCAAGCGATTTTAATGGAGATGGATTTGCGGATTTGATCACCAGCAATATTCAAGGAAATTCTCTGTCTCTTCTTTTAGGGAATGGTGACGGGAGTTTTCAAGACCAAAAAATTATTTCTGCGTGCCAGGAGCCCCGTAATGTGGCCGTCGATGATTTCAATTTGGATCATTTTTCGGATCTTGTGGTGGCGTGCTCCGGGGATCATCATGTTCTGGTATTTTTGGGACAAGGCAATGGCACTTTTTTGCGCGGTGCTCAATACCTTGTTCATCGTACCCCCGTAAGTATTGCCACCGGTGATTTCAACGAAGATTTTCTTCCTGATCTGGCAGTGGCGCTCCGAAACGACAAAATTCAAATCCTGTTGGGTATGGGCAACGGAAAATTTCGATTGGGTCCCTTATACGAATATGGGGACACGCCAACTTCCGTGGCCACCGCGGATTTGAACGGGGATAAACACTTGGATTTGGCTGTGACAAATGGGGGGCCGATGAGTCATGCTGTCTCGATCTGGCTGGGTATAGGGGATGGGACTTTCCAATCTCCGACTGACTATCGAACTGGCAAGAGGCCTCTGGGGGTCTCCTTTGCGGATTTTAATACTGATCGTGTACTCGATCTTCTCGTGATCAATGGTGAAATGAATACGATTACCGTGTTTTTAGGAAACGGGGATGGAACCTTTCAAGATGGCAAGGAATCGGGCGGTGATGCCGGTCCCAATTATGGAGTGGCTCAGGATTTTGACGGCGACAAAATTCCAGATGTAGCAGTTGCCAATATCCAATCTGGAAGTATTTCCTTGTTATTCGGGAAGGGTGATGGGACGTTTCAATATCCTCCCAGACATTATCCAACCCCCCATGCTCCCTTTGCTTTAACGACCTTATCGATTGCCACCGATCGTGGAGAAGAACCGGGGTTGGCGGTTGTGAATAACGCTTCCAGCAATGTCTCCATTTTTTTGCATCATGGGTTGAACAACATCCGGAAGGGAAAAACTCCCACATCCCCCTCCTGACCTTGATGAAAATGATCTTTTCTTGACACCCCATTTAGGCCCTGTTTACAGTGCAATGCAATTCCAAATCCTGATAGAAAGAAGCTCAACAGCGTTCCAAAGCGTGATTCAGCCTTTTTGAGGAGAATGTGCGAACTTTTGGCTGGTGGTTTGGAATGGGGTCCTTGCTGACTTTAGCTGTCCTGCTGGTTCAGGGGGGCGTGAGAGATCTGATTTACGGGACGTCGTCTTCGGGGACGTGGGAAGGGATTCTCTCCATGGGCCTCACGATTTTTGGTGGCGGAGTCCTTGCTGGTTGTGTGGCGGTGATTTTAAACCGACTTCGTTAGACCGTCTGGATGACTCATCAAGAAGCCCGAGGCGGATGAAAGACTTCTTGAGTTTTGAAGTCAGACGAAGGAATAATAGATTGTGTTTGTTGTCCCAGTTCAGGGGCGGAACTCATCAAGGAGTGGGATTTTATAAATGACATGTCTCAGATGCCAAGGAACGATGCTGGTTGAACGTCAATATACCCGAGTGTCACGTCGGTTCAACGCCAAATGCGTCAATTGCGGTTTTTGGTTCGATCTGGCCGATGTGTTGCGTTTTTTTAAGCGGGTATTGGAAAGCGGCTATCGCGGATTAAAAATTCGTGAGATCTTATAACCTGCCCTGTACTCACGACACCTGTCAATTTTCTTCAGAACATCCTTCCTCAACTTTTAGCTAATTCTTTTAACCCGGTTCTGATGAGTTCCTCGAGTTCATAGGCCGGGCCTATTTTGGCAATGGCCTGACTCAAGGCCTTTCTGACTTCCGGGGTTCGATATCCCAAATTCATCAGAGCGGACGCCGCTTCTTCTTGAAGGAAATCAGATGGACCCCGAGAAGCATGTGAGGTGCCCGGCGTGTTTGGAAGAAGAATTCGACCGATCTTTTCTTTTAATTCCAGGATAATTCGGCTTGCAGATTTTTTACCGATACCGGGGATGGAAGCTAAGGTTTCCACGTCACTGGATTCGATGGCCATGCAGAGATCGGAAACGGATAATGTAGAGAGGGCGCTCAAGGCCAGTTTCGGGCCAATCCCCGTGATACTCGTTAAAAGGGTAAAGGTACTTTTTTCCTCCGTGGAAGAAAATCCAAACAGTTGAATCGAATCATTTCGCCAATGAGTCGAGACAAACAATGTGACCGGGTCTTCGGGATTGGGTAAGGCAAAATAGGTCGAGAGAGCGATGAAAACATGGTACCCCACGCCTTGGACGTTAATAATGGCTTCTTGAGGTGATTTAGAAGACAGCTTTCCGCAAAGAGAAGCAATCATCTGAGGTAAGAGAGGTAATGGCCCATTTTACCCGTCATGATCTCTGAGAGGGTAGACGGGTTGGAGCAATGGGAACATTCGTGAGGGCGCAATGAACCAATACTGCTATTCGGCGGCGGCCATTTTTTCCATCAAATCATCCGGGATATCAAAATTCGCATGGACTTTTTGGACGTCTTCGTGTTCGTCAAGA
The DNA here is from genome assembly GCA_009377845.1 of Nitrospirales bacterium. Taxonomy (GTDB): domain Bacteria; phylum Nitrospirota; class Nitrospiria; order Nitrospirales; family UBA8639; genus Nitrospira_E. The sequence goes on from WHTE01000068.1 coordinate 7,550, forward strand.
ATTTCCATGAGTTTTAAGGTTTGCTCGGCTGTTTTGCCATCGAGTTGAATCTGGTTCTGCGGGAGAAAGGTCAATTCGGACAGGCTCGCCTCAATATGCGCAGCCTGAAGAGCCTCTTTGACTGACTCGAAATCTGCTGGTTCCGTAATGATCTCAAAGCTGGTGGGAGTGGCTTTAACGTCCTCCGCTCCGGCTTCAAGTGCAAGGGTAAATAAATGGTCTTCAGTAACCGCACCCTTGTCGATTACCAAAAACCCTTTTTTTTGGAACTGCCAGGCAACCGCGCCAGCTTCGGCCATGGTGCCATTGTTTTTAGTCAGAAGGTTTCTGATTTCCGCTATAGTTCGATTCCGTTTATCTGTTGTAATTTCGAGGAGTAAAGCGGTTCCGCCCGGCCCGTACCCCTCTAGCATAAACTCTTCAATCTGGGTGCCTGGTAATTCTCCGGTCCCTCGTTGGATGGCCCGTTTAATCGTATCGGCCGGCATATTCACTTCTTTGGCCTTGGCAATGGCTTGGCGCAAACCGGGATTCCCATCGGGATCTCCGCCAGTTCGGGCAGCGATGGAGATATCCCGAATCATTCGGGTGAATATCTTTCCACGCTTGGCATCTTGTGCGCCTTTATGGCGCTTAATGGTCGACCAGTGACTATGCCCGCCCATGGGAGCCTTTCGAAATTTTTTTGCAGGAGGTGAGTTATGGTCCAGGCATTACAAGGGAGGGCTTCTAGCACAGTATTTGAAAGGGAGTCAATGAGCGTGAGCATGGCAAAATGAGAGGTCGGAAGTGCAAGCGGAAATTGTTGTCCTGTAGAGTCATCAAGCTTTATCCTGGTAAATTGATTTTTCTCTTCGTTTTAAATTAAGGAAGCAGCCATGCGAATTGTGTTTATGGGAACCCCAGCATTTGCGGTTCCTACGCTTCAGCAATTATTGAATACAGAGTTCTCTGTAGTGGGCGTCGTGTGTCAGCCTGACCGACCGAGTGGGCGTGGCAAGAAAGTTCAGGTGGGACCGGTTAAGGCGCTTGCCTTGTCACAGGGCATCCCGTTGGTGCAACCTGAAAAAATGAAGGATCCCAGCTTTATGGAGACCCTGCGGGCCTGGGACCCTGATACGATTGTGGTTGCCGCGTTTGGGCGTATTTTGCCGAAAATCATTCTGAATCTTCCTCCGAAAGGTTGCTTAAATGTTCATGGCTCTCTTCTCCCGAAGTATCGGGGTGCCGCCCCTATTCCATGGGCCCTTATCCATGGGGAGACAGAGACCGGGATTACGATCATGCTCATGGATGAAGGCATGGATACAGGGGCTATTCTTCAACAGGAGGTGATTCCCATAGGCCCCGATGAGACTGCCGGGAAGCTAGCCACGCGGATGGCTCCGATTGGAGGAGCGCTGCTGATCTCTACTCTGCGTGGGTGGGATGCCGGTACCATGCGCTCTTATCCTCAAAACGAGTCCGAAGCGACCTTCGCCCCTATCTTAAAAAAAGAAGATGGATTGATTCATTGGGACCGGCCGGCCAGAACTATTGCTAATCGAATTCGCGGGCTGTCGCCATGGCCTGGTGTGTATACCTTCTTAAAGCGTGAACGATGGGGGATTTGGAAAGTTGAAGTGGTAGACCCTGTTACCGGCATTGGGCGCACAATCTCCGACAATCTTCAGGTTCCAGGGATCATTACTGCAGTCACGAAACAGGCTATATGTGTTCAAACCGGTCAGGGACATCTGAACCTTTTGGAAATTCAACCTGAAAATAAAAAACGCATGAACGTTTCTGATTATTTAGCCGGGCATCGGGTTGAAGACGGCATGACATTTTCGATGACAAAGGACGATGATTGTGCCATTTAATATTCATTAAAGAAAGTTGTGACGTTAACACGATTCGGAGAGCCGATGGTGTCACGTTACCCATTATTGGTGGAAGAGGGAAGAAACATGACCGACCAAAGCCCGGAGTTATTGGCCTATATTCACAGCCAATTAGCGGAATTAAACAACATTCATGAGCAAGCGGAAAAAGCGCTCAATGCGGTTCAAGGGAAAGACCATCTGACAAAATGGAAAAGAAAAGTTGTTGAAGAATTAACGCCATTTGTCAGTCCTGCCTATCTTCACCATTTATCCGCTGAATGGTTGGAAACCACCTATTTTGTCGGGGATGTGTTCGATGAATTGTCCGATGAAGTGGACATGTGTCGTCGCCATCTCAAGAAATTGGCCAAAGAAATTCAGTCATCAGGGATTCCTTAGAGCTGATCCCCAATTGAATGCGTGTAATATCCCAGTCCGGTGCAAGGCTCATCTGATGTCGCCTCTTCCCCCCTATCCTCGCAAACGTCTTGGCCAGCACTTTCTCATCGATCCGAATCTCAATCGAAAAATTATCAGTTTTGCCGATCTGACCCCGGAAACGTTCGTGTGCGAAATCGGCCCGGGAGGTGGGGCATTAACCCGGAATTTGTGTCAGGCGGCGGCCCGAGTGTTGGCCTTGGAAGTTGACCCTCGAATGGTTCAATTTTTACGCACTGAATTTCAGGATTGTCCTAATTTAGAGGTTCGTGAAGGGGATGCGCTTCAATTTCCATTTGATCAACTTCCATCTTCCACAGTTGTGGTTGCCAATCTTCCCTATAATATTTCGACGCCCATTTTGTTTCGCTTATTCGAGTCGCGAGCCAAGATTACCCGGATGGTCTTCACGATTCAATTAGAAGTCGCCCAACGGTTAGTGGCCAAGCCTGGCACGAAAGAGTACGGGATCCTGTCAGTGATGGCCCAACATTTTGCGGTTGTCCGATACGGTTTCCCCGTTTCCCGTAAATGTTTCCGACCTATTCCCGATGTGGATTCCGGTGTTATTCGACTGGATATTCATGCCCAACAGCCTTACTCGGCTGAGAAAACCAACGCGTTTGCTTGGGTGGTGCGGGCGGCGTTTGGGCAACGTCGCAAAACCCTCCTCAATGCGTTACGCGGAGCGGGTTTGCCTGCTTCTCACTTAGAAAAGGCTCAAAAACTCACAGGTATCGCGTTCACTCGGCGAGCGGAAACGCTGTCGGTAGAAGAGTTCCAGCATCTGAGTGAGGCGCTAAACGATTCAGCCCTCCCTTCCGTTCCCTGAAATCTTCTGGAGAATGGGCTGGCGTTGTAATATGAGTAAGGGTTGTTTGCTCGATAGAAACACTTATGGTAGGATTTTTTGATGAGTATCTTCCCTGGTTCCAAGACCAAACCGGCAAATGATCAAACAAAGGAATTTTCTGTCTTAACCACACAAGTTGTAGGAATTTTGTTAGCCACAACTGGCATTTTGGGTCTGCTCAGCATGGCCACCTTTTCTCCTGCTGACCCGATTCTTTTTGTTGAACACCCTTCCTTAAATTCTTTTCCGGAAAACTCAGTAGGCTTGATAGGGGCTACTCTCGCTTTTTCCCTCGTAACCATCGTCGGAGGGGGAGCCTATGTGGTACCGTTGTTGCTTGTGGTGTTGGGGTTTAGCGTCCTCTGGGGAGAAAAGCTTCGAATAACATCCGGAAGCCTTCTTGGGTCGCTGCTAGGTGTTCTTTCAGTCAGCGCGCTGCTGCATCTTCAATTTCCAAACGGACCTCAAACATACTCGATGGATGGTTTGAGCGTAGGCAAGGGTGGAGTCGTGGGCCAATGGGTAGCGCAGGGACTCGGGTCGTATTTGGCCGTCACCGGTGCCACGATCATTTTAGGCGCACTGTTACTGATTGCCTTCCTTTTGCTTGTGCCGGTATCAATTGGGCAAATGGCTCGTGGAACCTTTAGCCTCGGGGTGCGTCTCAAAAATTCGATGGTGGAGTCAGTGAGGGATTTAGACTGGCGGGTATCGGATGCCCAACCCAAAATGAACAAATCGATTCGGATTAATCGTCAATTAGCTGCTCGTGGTGGCATTGGTGTCGTTGTATTGGAAACCCCGGAACCAAAGGCCAAGCTATCCAAGGTGAAAGGAGAGGAGATCTCAGCCGCAATCGAGGTAGCGCCCATCCTCCCTCTCATGGAGGAAGTCGACGACACTTTCATTGCTCGAAAGCAGATTTCAAAGTCCTATCAAATGCCTTCCCCAGTCGATCTCTTGGATACCCATGCTGCGCGGGCGGCTCATCAGACCGATTCGGTTTTGAAATCTCAGTCCGAAGTTCTTGTGAATACCTTGGCAAGTTTTGGGATTGAGGGGAGCGTCACCGATGTACATCCAGGACCGGTCATTACCATGTATGAGTTTGCTCCAGGTCCCGGAATTAAAGTCGCCCGTATTGTGAATTTGGCTGATGATCTAGCCATGGCCTTAAAAGCCTTAAAAGTTCGGGTTGTGGCTCCTCTCCCGGGAAAATCCACGGTGGGGATTGAAGTACCGAACCCTCAGAGGGAAACGGTGGGATTAAAAGAAATGCTGACGTCGGAGGTCTTTATACGGGCCCGCTCGAAGCTCGCCTTGGCCTTGGGGAAGGATATTTTTGGGCGACCGGTGGTGACGGATCTCCGAGCTATGCCTCATTTATTGGTAGCGGGTGCTACGGGGTCAGGAAAGAGTGTGGGGCTTAACTGCCTGTTGTTGAATATTCTATTTACTGCGCATCCCGATGAAGTGAAGCTTCTGTTGATAGATCCCAAAGTCTTGGAATTGCAGGTGTACGATGGGGTTCCTCACCTCATTCGCCCGGTCATTACAAATCCCAAAGAGGCAGCTCGTGGGCTTGGGTGGGTTGTGCAGGAAATGGAGCGGCGTTATCAGGTGTTAGCCGAATTGGGAGTTCGCAATATTGATGCCTATAATAAAAAAGTTGCCGAGCTTCAGGAAACGGGCTCCTCTCTTCGAATCGTGAAGAAACTGAGCAAAGGTCAATCGATGAATCTGGAGGAAGGGGCTCCATTGTTGGAGACTTCACAAGAGGAGCGGGTTCCGTTGCCCTACATCGTAGTGGTCATTGATGAATTTGCGGATTTGATGATGGTAGCCCCTAAGGATATTGAAGATCGCATTGCCCGGCTCGCTCAGATGGCCCGTGCGTCTGGAATTCATCTCGTATTGGCGACTCAAAGGCCCTCAGTTGATGTCGTGACGGGGCTGATAAAGGCCAACTTCCCTGCACGTATCGCCTATCAGGTTTCTTCCAAGATTGATTCCCGGACCATTTTGGATGCGAACGGAGCGGAAAGTCTTTTGGGAAAAGGTGATATGTTGTTCTTATCTTCTGGCACCGGCGGAATTAACAGGCTGCACGGTCCCTATGTTTCTGATGAGGAAGTTCGTGGGGTGGTCGAATTTGTTAAATCACAAGCTGCGCCGGTGTATGACCCCGTCGCCGTAGAGTCTGTGCAAGAACACTCGGGGGATGATGAACAAGAACGTGATGAAACTTATGAGCGAGCCAGAGAATTGGTGATGACCACGAGACAAGCTTCGGCCTCGTTTATTCAACGTCGTTTACGGGTAGGGTATCCACGAGCAGCCCGGATGATTGAGCAAATGGAAGAAGAAGGTCTGGTGAGTGCTCCTGGGCGTGATGGTAGACGAGATGTCTTAGCTCGAGGCACTGCCATTGCGGAGATAGGATGACGCTACCGCTCTTGCTGAGGACACTTGTGTTAACGGTCATCCTGGGTTTCACTATATCTGTCTCCACTCTCTGGGCCGCCTCCGTTTCGGCCGTGGAGGATCTCGTTGGTAAAGTTGATGCTCGTTATGCTCAGACACAAGATTTGCAGGCCGATTTTACTCAGGAAACCATTTTTGAGGGATTTACAACGGGGTTTACGTCTTCAGGGCGGCTCTATCTGAAAAAACCTGGATTGCTTCGATGGGATTATCTTCAACCATCGGAAGAACAGATTTATGTGGACGGAGATCAAGTGATGATGTATGTCCCTGAACATCAGCAGGTGGTCAAAGGGACTCTTACGCAAATGGCGGCGTCCAAAGGTCCTCTGGCTCTTCTTCAGGGTGTAGGGGAACTTTCCCAGCAATTTACGATTCTGGAATCCTCAATTGGTTCGAAAGAGGGTGAACTACCCAGTTTGACCTTAGTCCCCAAGCCTGCGGGAAATGAAGCTCCGACTATCAAGAAAATTGTGCTGAAATTATTTCCGGATTCATATTTAATTCAAACTATTACCCTGTTTGAGGTGAGTGGAAACATCTCACGCGTCATGTTTGACCATATTCAAGTGAATAAAGGTCTTTCTTCCCGTCTACTCAAATTCGAGGTTCCGCCGGATGTGGTGGTGGTCGAACTACCCTAGTTCCTCAATCGAGTGTGCCGTCGTGGGTGGTATCTTACAAATATAAGCATAAGGTGGGGAAAATGGCTGAGCGCATCTTAGTGGTGGATGACGACAAGGGCGTTCGGGAAGCCCTGTCTGAGTTTTTGATCTCGTTGGGCTATTCCGTCGTTATGGCAGAAAATGGTGAAGAGGCATTGAGACAATACCGTAAGGGTGAATTTGATGTGATCATGGCGGATCTGATCATGCCGAATATGGATGGGATGGAATTGTTGGGGCGCATCCGGAACACCAAAAATGATGAGGTGATCTTTCTGATGATCACCGGGCATCCCTCTATCGGGACGGCAGTGGAGGCCATTAACCGTGGAGCCGATGATTACATTACGAAACCGTTCCACCTCGAAGATGTCAAGCTGCGAGTTTCTAAAGCTTTGGAAAAACAAACCTTAAAGGGCCGGTTGAAAACTGCTCAAGGATTGGCCTGGGGTTTGATGTTGTCCATCCCCCTGTGGCTCCTTTTGGGAATTATTCTGGTTATCCTGTTTAAAGGATAAGTGGTTCTTCCCTCCTGTTGTTCTTCTGTGGTTGTTGCGCGACCTCCAATTCAAAAATCATGGTAAACCGGTTTTCGGTGTTTTTGGGGGTCTTGCTGTGGATAGTGGACCTTTGGGCGATCGGGGCAAGTTCTTCACAGGCCTTTAACAGCCATATTACCGAAGATCCCACCAAGATTTTACAGAAATATCTCTCCCTGGATAAAAAAGGAGTCCGGTTGGAGGCCTATTCCTGGCAGGTTGTAAAGCCCTTCGTGGCTTGGAAGGAGGAACCGGTCTGGGGGCATGTGGTGGTTATTTCTCAATTTGAGGTGGTGGATGATATATCTCAATGGGAAATTCTTAATAACTTGGAAGCCAAAATTCCCGTAATTTTTGAGGTGTTGGGAACGATGTATTGGGAAAGCGCGACGTTTGTTGCCGATCCCCACCGTGAATCTCAATTTTTTCATGTAACGGCGGTTCAGGATCGGTGGCAAATCGGTGGCCCTCAACTGCCTCCTCATGTGGGTCGTCAACGTCTTATCGACTTTGTTCGTTGGACGGAGTTGAACGAACCTGATCCGGTGAGAAAAGGGCTGTTCGGCTCATTAAAAATACAACTGGAAGACACAATAGAGAAAGAATTGCAGAAATGAATAATTGGCGCGCGGAGGTGTTGTTCTTTGACTTTGACGGGACATTGATAGACTCAAAATTGGATATTGCGACGGCGGTGAATCTGACGTTGAGGGATTTGGGCTTGTCCTTACGATCACGTGAGGAAATCTTTAGCTTTGTGGGCGATGGGGTCAAGCGTTTGCTACGTTTATCGGTTGGTGAAGAAAACCTCGATCAATATGAAGCGGCACTGGGGATTTTTCGGAAACATTATTTAGAGCATTGTGTGGAAACCACAAGGTTTTATCCCGGCATATGGGAGGTGCTCCATCATTATCAGGACCGCAGAAAGGCTATTGTCACCAACAAGTCCATGGAGTATACCCTCTCAATTATTCAGGGATTACATGCACAGGATCTTTTTCACCACGTGGAAACTCCTCGAGATACAAAGGAATTGAAACCCGAACCGGTGATGTTACGAAGAGCACTTGAAGAGTTGGGTGTCGATCCATCTGAGGCGGTGATGATCGGGGACAGCACGAATGATGTTCGAGCAGCCCAGTCCGCTGGCATTCGAGCCTGCGCCGTTGGGTATGGATATGGTAATCGAGAAAAAGTCGCGGCGTTACATCCCGATTTTTATTGTGAATATCCGAAAGATCTCCTCGATTTGTTTTAACTCTCTCTCTCTTTAGATCTCTCATCCCTTCGAGTGAAAAGATTATTCCAGGCACCTGGCCAGCCCTCGATTTTTATAGTTGTGACTGACCCGGGAATTCTTTTATGATCCTTTGAACCTTTTAATGAGTGCTTGGGATTTTGGGAAATTAATCACCAAAATAGAGGTATTGATGGCACAACCGGTTGTTACCTGTTTAGATTTGGAAGGGGTTTTATTTCCCGAAATATGGTTGGCGTTGGCGGACAAAGTCGGTGTTCAGGAATTAAGCATTACCACCAGGGAAATTTCCGATTATGATGTATTAATGAAAAAGCGGCTGGAAGTTCTGAAGGCGCATCGAATTACTCTTCAAGATATTCAAAAAGTTGCCAGTACTATTTCCCCTCTTCCCGGGGTCCCTGAATTTATTGCGTGGTTGCGGGAACGTTGCCAGGTCATTGTCCTGTCGGACACGTATTATGAATTCGTTGGTTCGCTCATGAAGCAACTCCAATTCCCCACGATTTTTTGTCACACCTTGGGGGTTGATGCAAATGGGTTTATCACCGATTATTTTTTGCGCCAAAAGGATCAAAAGCGACATGCCGTCAGTGCTCTTAAAAGCATCGGTTTCAGAGTTTTGGCTGGAGGAGATTCTTATAATGACGTTTCAATGTTAAAGGAGGCCGACGCCGGATTTTTTTTCAATCCTCCTGATTCGATTATCCAGGAATTTCCTCAATTCCCTGTAGCCTGGTCGTATGCCGAATTCCAGGAATATCTCGGTCGGGCAGGCAGCTTCGCCTCATAATTGTGACGCTGATTCAGGTCTGAATCCCCCATTTAACTTTTTCAATGGTCAGAGGGCCTATTTCTGTTTGCTGCATACCGCATGAGTATGTATCCCGAGATTAATCGTTGTTGCGTTTGATAATTGTACTTGTTAGATGTACTGGCTTAAACAGGTGTCTGTTCAGAGAGCCAGAGGTGAGTGAGAAAGGAGATGAAGAAATCCATTATCTTGAAGAGGCATTCCATTAGTGAAAGCGTAATCCTCTGAGCCTGCCAGAAATATACAGAGTTTTTCTGGAGTCTCTTGAGGCTGGAGCCTACGCAATTTTTTGGCAAGAGCACTGAAAAAATGAAAGGAGCATTTACATGAGGGTCTCTCTCAACCGCCTCTCTGTATTTATATTGGTAGCCTTGTGCCTCGCTAACTTAACAGGCTGTCTTGGAAATCGGAATTGGCAATACCCCCCGACCTCTACTGGGTCATATCTGAAAGAAAAAGCCTCCTCTCCTATCCCAGTCAAAGTGATTGTTCTTCCCTTAGAAGATTTGAGGGGTAATGCGGTAAAAGAGGAATACTGGAAAGCCACCATTCCGCTCGTCCCTTATGGGGATACACGATACCAACGACCAGAGACCGTGGAGAAACCCGAAGAGGTCGATGTAGTCCGGTTTGACCCTCCAAATGATTTTGCTCAATCCATTACTGAGGAATTAAGTCAGGCGCAAGTTTTCTCCTCTGTTAACTTTGCCAAAGATGAGGGACAACAACCGGCCGATTTAGCCTTACGAGGGCGTCTCCGGTCCACCGACTGGAACCGGCGATTGTACACGTATTTGTTAGGGCCCGTTGGGGTGGTTTTTTGGATGTTGGGTCTTCCCATGAGCGAAACCACCACGGTTCTGGAGCTGGATCTTCGGCTAACTCCTCTAAATGATCCATTGAAGGTGCTATGGAATATGACAATGGATTTCGAAGGAAGGCAATTCGATGGACCATATTACGGTCTTGAGAATGCGGTCGAAAGTTATCCTAAGGCCTTGCAAGAAGCCTTGAAACCGGCAATTGCAGATTTGGTTGGTTTGGCCAATCAGGACCCCAACCGGTTGATGCCACGCTAAGTACTTGGAATTATTGAAATGTGGCGAATCTGGTGAAAATCTGAAAAATCTGGTTGATATTTGGCAATCAGAAGATTATTTTAA
>WHTE01000069.1 GCA_009377845.1 Nitrospirales bacterium
AATTCTGAAGCCTGATTGGCAGATCCTCGAGGCTGAAGAGAATTTGGGGGAACGACTTAAGGAATCAACTCAGCGACAGAAATTGAATGCAGGGGATAGCGAAGCGGGGATACTGATTCGGCAGCAGGGAGGATCATATGGTTCTGGTAGAAAGGAATTGATTCCTGCTTGAATGTTGGCTGTAGGTATTTTTCAAGTTGGTGATCGAGTAAATTCAGAATCCAGTATTCTGGAATGCCGGCGTGCGCATAGATTTTCATCTTTCTTTCCCGGTCGTAGCCCAGAGTCGAATCGGCGACTTCAACGATTAATTCGGCGGTGTGAGGATGCTCGTCACGATAATCCCGCGGGGATCCAACCACGATGGCAATGTCAGGTTCCGGTTCCGAGTCAGACTCCAAAGCCAATGGCATTTGCACTCTCACGACATAATTGGTGCCAAAAACTTTCCTTAGCGCATTTTCGACAAGGGTGACAGCCGTGGCGTGGGCACTGCCTTGAGGACTCATTTGAAGTATTTCTCCTTCAATCAATTCTAACCGTTCCTCAGGATGAAACATTCCGGCGGATACGAGGCGGTCATATTCTTCACGGGACCACAGACGAGTTTGGATGGCAGTATCCGACATTGCTCGATCTCCTGTTGCAAATTCACAACCAGTTTACCAAGGTGGCTGTATCCTCACAAGGGACTGTGTTTCTGAGTTGGGGCTTTTTTCTTGATCATACAGAACTTATGGTTCCTCGCTCTTTCATGGGAGTAACTAAAATGTTCGTCTCCCTGCTCCGACGCCTGCTGTCTGGCCCACGGAACGGACGGTCTCATGAGCTGGCGGGCCTTGTTTGAGAGGAGCGAGTTGGTCCGCCCTCCTCAGGCTGGCGTCCGTCCGATCCAATGAGGTCAGACGGGCCGTCAATGGTTTTGGGGCCTTTTGCCGGAACAAAAGGGCCTCGCCTGCTGGGGCGAAACCCGGCAACACAGAACATCATGTGGGCACGAGAGTGGGGGACACACGTGCGATGCGTTCACCTGCCAACGCTTTTTTACTGGTCCATGGTAGGATTTATTCCAGGCGATATTCCCTTTTGGTCTTCGCCAATCTGTATAGTCCGAACAATCCACACGATTTCCTAAAGACCTTTCTTCCTCTGATCTCCTGACGGCAGATCACGTACTTGGGGTTCCCTGGAAGCCAGAGAGAAATTGGTCGGGAGAGATATTCAGGACTTGAGCATACTGCGTGAGAGCTTCTTGATTGGTGAAATCATCCGGTTCCAAGCGGGCCATATAGGCGCGGGCAATCTTATAGGATTCGGATTCGATATCGACCATGCGCACTCGAGTGCGGCCCGTCGCAGGGTCCAGGATCTCTTTGAACGGCAGCGGGGTGAAGTGCCCGTTAACGATAGACACCATGGCACCATTTCCACCATCCAACAGGAATTGGGCGGCGCAATAGCCCAAATCCCTGGTGTATTCCATGTCGAACGGAATAGGGTCGGCGCAGCGAAGTTCATAGCCGATATTTTTGGACACGACGGTGATCTTGATGCCATAGTGTTTTAACTTCTGAGTGACGGTCTCCTTCAAGACTTTCCTGATATCCAGTTCCGCTAACCGGATATTGCCGTGTTCGTCACGTTCAACGCCGCCCAACAGGGCCAGGTCGTCCTGATCTAAAAACTCCGACAGTCCTTCAGCCAATACCGCCACGCCGTCCGAGCGGCCTTGGGCCAGACGTTTGATCATGGATCCCACCAGAATATTGGTCAAGTGGGCCAGCTTAAGCGTCGATCCCTTGAATTCCTCCGGAATAAGGGTGAGGGTGGCTCCCGCCGCTTTCCCAATGCCCAAAGCCAGGTGTCCGGCTTTGCGCCCCATGGTGACCACGAAATACCACCGGGATGTGGTCTGTGCGTCAATCATAAGATTTTTGACCAGTTCGACTCCCATGTGGCGAGCTGTTTGAAACCCGAAGGTCGGCATGCCATGGGGAAGGCACAGATCGTTATCAATCGTTTTTGGCACATGAACGACTTGCAAGCGACCGCTGGCCAGTTCCGCCAATTTTAATGCGGAAAAGGCCGTATCATCCCCCCCAATGGTGATGAGCCCGGTCACATTCAATTTTTGAAGGGAAGTAAAGGTCGTCGATAAATCCTGAGGCTGTTTAGTCGGATTGGCTCGTGATGTGCCTAATAACGAGCCACCCCGAAAGTGGAGGTGGCTGACCGTTTGGCGGGTTAAGGGTTGAGTATGAGAAAGGTCGCCTTTCATCAACCATTTGAATCCGTCTTCAATTCCAACGACGTCCACCCCACAGAGACGACTTCGAATCGTGGCGGCTTCAATGACACTATTGATGCCGGGGGCGGGTCCGCCTCCGACCAGAATCGCGAATTGAGGAGATGGAGAATCCATGGTGTCGTTTCTTCCGCTAAAGGTTGAGGAAATCATAGAGAAAGGCTGTTCGAGTCATCAAGTCGGAGCGTGTGCGATTGGTTCGCGAATCAGCAGCACAGAACAGGGAGCGTGGTGGATGGTCGCATGAGACACACTCCCCTGTGCCAGTCGTTGAACGGGTGAACGACCGGGTGTACCCATGATGACCAATTGTGGATGAAGGTGTGAGACCTGCTCTTGAATGACTGATGAAGGAGCTCCCGGTTCGACGATACTCTCCACTGGATATCCCAAGTTTGTGAGTTGGTCAGTGACGTTCTTCGTCAAACGGGCGCCTCCCTCCTGGAGTTCCATTTTCCAGGAGTCCGGTAAGAGTGCGCTCATCGGGAGGACAGGCTGGACAAAAGGGATGACATGAAGCACCCAGAGATGAGGAGTGTCTCGAAAAGGCTTATGAGACAAGAACTCAATGGCCCATCCGGCATCAAGAGGCTGTGCGATAGGAAGAAGAATGCTCTTGAGCGGGACAACGGGCGTCTTGATGAGGAGCACGAGGCACGGTGCGTGTGTGGCGACCCGGTGGGAGACACTCCCGATCACGTGTTCTTGAATGGCCCCGAGTCCGCGCAAACCCATGATGATGAGGTCCACCGATTGGTTCTGTGCCATCGACAGAATGACCGGGGCCGGAGCGCCGATTTCGAGGTGTTGGGAGACCTGCCCGCACTCCCGTGGCAAAAGGGAAGCGGCTTTTTCGAGGATTCGAGAGCCTTCTTGCCGCAACGCTTGTTCAGCGGCCTCGGAAAAATCGCGACCGATACTCATTCCCATTCCTGGATAGGCCAATTGCGGGATGGAGATGCTGTGGAGCAGTAACACACGCTCAGGGAGAGACAAGGTTTGGACGCTACGAACAGCCTCTTCCGCCTGCAACGAACCATCCACGGGAATCAAAATCGTTTTGGGTTTCCAGGGTGATGTTGGTGTCTTCACGTGCCCTCGTTGTTGGTGGTGCACCCAGCAGGTCGTTGAAGGGCTAAGGCCGACCGAAGGGAAGGATGAATCATGATGCTTCCCAGTACTCAAACCCTCCGATAAGATCCATGATATGGGAAAAATGCCGATGTTCCAAGAGGCTCACGGCAATGAAAGGCCGGTATCCGCTCGAGCAATATACCACGATGGTGCAATCACGTGGAATGTCAGAGAGACGGGTCGCAAGATGTTGCAGAGGGATGTTCCGGCTCTCGTCGATGTGCCGGGCTTTCCATCCCGAGGAGATCGGACATTGACAAGGTATGGACGGTCGGCTCCGCCGAGCTGCTCCCGCAGCTCGATGACCGTCAGACAATCCGTATGCCGGATCAGTTTCGGGAGTTGATGCCAGGGCCTGCATGCCGAGGTTCAAAAATCCCTTAATTTGGTCTAATCCGACGCGCGCCAACCGGATCATCGCCTCGCGCTCTTGTCCCGGTTCAGCGATGACCACAAGCGGAATTTCCCGATCAAGTAGACTGCCCGCCCACGTTTCAAATTTTCCGGATAAGCCAATATTGAAACTTTCACCCAGGTGCCTCATGTCAAAGTCACCAGGAGCCCGCACGTCAAGGATTTGGGTGCGGGCGCTTTTTTCGTGAAGGACTTGATCCGACGTCAACGGTTGGCATGATTGCGCTAACACCTCCTCGAGTGTGGGACGATCCTGGCAATTCAAGAACGCGACATGAGAAAAATACGCCAGGGCCTCCAATTGATCGGCGGTGACCAGGTCGATAAAGGCCTGTTTGCTCATCGGTTTCAGTGCATCGTTCGTCCGTTGTTCATGTTCCAACGTTGAAGAGAGTTGTGAACTGAGGTGCTTTCCACACAGACTGCCGGCGCCATGGGCAGGGAAAATCCTGGTTTGGGGCGGAAAGGAAAGCAGGTGGTGGTGGAGGGAATCGTAGAATTGGCCTGCGAGGGTCTGGCTGTCAGCGCCGTATGAGGCCAGCAAGTCCGGCCGTCCGACGTCTCCGACAAACAGGGTGTCTCCGGTCAAGATGGCCTTGGGTCCGGCGGAATCTTCGTTTTGATCGTAAACGACAATCGAAATGCTCTCCGGCGTATGGCCGGGGGTTTCAAGTATGTTCAACCGGGTGGAACCAAATTCTATTTCATAATTATGCGGCATGGGATGAAAAGGAAAATGAGTGGTTGCGCGTGCACCAAGGTAGATTCCCGCTCCTGTAGCCCGGTGTAGTTCAATGTGCCCAGCCACGAAATCCGCGTGAATATGGCCAAATGATGATGGTCGAGGGCGAGGAGTAGTGATCGACGTCTCGCTGAGGATCAACGATGGCGGCGACATGGCATTCTTCATTTCCAAGTAGGTAGGAGGCGTGGGATAAACTCTGAAGAGAGTATTGCTTGAAAATCATGTGTGACGCCGATGCAGCTCTTTCTTATCCAGTGAACGAACGTGGTGTGTGGACCGGGAATTGTTGTTGCGCTGTTCTCAAGAACTGTAGGACCTGTTGGTCTTCCACCTGAGGGAAATGCTGGTAATGCGCACCGACTGCGACAAAGGGCTCAGGCATGTAGAGGACATCAAGGTGGTCGACCAACGTTCGTATCCGATTGATGGTTTCAGCCGGTCCCAATGGAATGGCGCCAATCAGGCGGTTGATCCCGAATGTGCGCAGGCTATGAATGGAGGCCACGAATGTTGAACCGGTGGCGGTTCCGTCATCAACCAGCATGATGGTGTATCCGTCCAATGGGCGGAGTTTTTCCCCCTGTCGATACAGGACTTGCTGCCGTTCAATTTCGCATTGTTGCCGGGCGATTTCCTCGTCAAGGAAATCCTTGAATCCAATTATTCTTTCCATTTCGGAAGCGGCAGAATTGAACCACGTCAATCCCGTTTCGGTGATCGCCCCCACGGCATATTCGGGATTACCGGGGTAGCCCAATTTTCGGGTGAGGAACACATCGAGCGGGAGTCTCAGTTGTGTGCTCAACATGAACCCGACTTCTACTCCTCCCCGGGGAAGGGCAAGGACCAGGGTTCGGGGATTGTCTTGGAACCGTTGGAGTCTGGTCGCTAAGAGCAGTCCCGCTTCTTTACGATCCGTGAGATGTGGTATCCGCGTGCTCATGTCCTGATGATTGAGTGTGTGAGTGCGGCGGCTCAGACGTTTTCGGTGGACACGTATTGATGCCCATAACTCGCCAGGCCGGACAGAATCCGATGATACCAGTCAATAAGGCGATAAGGCCCACAACCATGAGGACAAGATCCCCCCATCCCGGCAACAGAGAAAATCCTGATAAAGCAAGAAGGAGAAGTCCTAACGCGACGCGAATCACTCGCTCATGATGTCCGATGTTGCGATACGTTTTCATGTTAACCTCTTGAGATAGGGAAGGCGCACTTATTCGACGTCCTGGTCTAAACTGCCACTGGCCACACGCACGGCTCCCAACACCTGGCTGGCATTGAACGGACGTCCGACAATTTGAATGGCACCCAACCGACAGGCTTCCGGAGCCAGGCTTTGGGTAGATTGACCGCCCAACAGAATCACCTTTCCCGAGAATCCTTTTGCGCGGAGTTGGCGTAAGATTTCCAGACCGCTGGGATGGGTCAAATATAAATCCAAAACCACTACTGAAGGGATATGGCGAAACACCGCATCGATAATGTCTTCCCCCTCCTCCAGCAGAAGAAAGGGTTCGCCTTTGTCCGTTAAGTTCTGCTGCAAATTTTTTCTCAAGATGGGATCAATGGACGCGATCAGCAGCATACAAAGATTTCCTGTATTGGAGATATAACAAAAGAAAACCATCAAGACCTGTGCCACAAAGTGCGTTGAGAGAAAATCCAGAGTTTCCAGGACAATTGTTTTTCCGGCTCTAAAAAATGGCGCAAAAATCCCCATTTCCTTCGAAGGAAGTGTTGCTCTTGGCCTCAGGTTGGTATAGACACAATTGGGCTCCCTGGTCCGCTCGAAGGGCCGTTCGAAGCATGAACGAACCCGTATGAAATCATTCACCCTTCGACGTCCCTCAAGACAAGTGTCGTGAAGGACCTTGCCCATCCCCATGGCCATCGATTTGGGCTCAGATCCTTTGTTTGAGGATATGTGTCGGGGGTAACCTGAAATCAAGGAAATTTTAAATTATTCAAGAGCCTTTCAAATAGTTGCTTTCAGTGTTCCATTGTCTGGGTCACAAAGGAGAGCCAGAGGATTTCCTTACACCGATCAGGTAGGATTTCACCGGGCATCTTGCTCTTGGTGATTTCTATGCCTATCATTCCGAGCGTGTCATGTAATAATGGCTGATCTCAATTGACTCTAGAAAAAGAGGGGGGGTGATGCGGGGGCTTGATCACGTTTGCGTGGTGGGGGCTTTTTTATAAACATGGCAATACAGTAATGAGAAACCATAAAAACATGAGAATGTTGTTGGCCTTCTTTCTGGCACTGTTGTGTTCTGAAACCAGTTGGGCGAAGGATGTTGAATTAGTGGCACTTGGGGTGAGAGGAGGCATGAATTTTCAACATGCCGGGTTGCCACCTGGCGAAAGGGAAGATTTTGAACAATTTGATGTATTTGCCATCATGGGACTTCCATGGGAGTGGGAATCTCCGTCCGGGGGGGAGTTGCGTTGGCAACTCCGAGGCTCTGCGGGTGCCTTGAGGGGAGCCGGGGATACCGGTTTTATCGCGACCCTCACCCCTGGTCTGGCGTTGAGGATACCGAGATGGCGGCTGATTCTGGATGCCGGAGTCGGAGGAGCGCTGATCAGCAAGTGGGAATTTGGCCGACAAAATATCGGAGGCCCGTTTCAATTCATTGCACACGGAGGTGTGGGCGTTGAGCTAGGCTGGAATATGGTTGTGGGGTATCGGTTCCATCATATGTCTGATGCCACGATTTATGGGAAGAGTCGTGGCGTGGATTTTCACATGCTTGAGGTGAGCTACTACTTCTGAAAATTTTCATGTTCATTGGATTTTTTCTTGGATGGCTCACCTTCTCTCTCTTTCGTCCTCCCCGCCGGTGGTCAGCGGGGATTCATCCGAAAAAATCTCCTTTCGCCTCACGTCTTCCCTTCATGGCCACAAACCTTCGAGGCTGGTGTTGATTCTCGGTTCCTGATGACTCGACCATCATGTTTGTTAGCCGCCGTAGACATTAATTAAGTGGTTATCAATAAGGTGATTGAATAAATCCGTGCGGGAGATCATGCCGAGTAGTTTGCCATCACGCACCACGGGAATCCGGATAATCTGATGTTCGACCATCTGGTTGACAATATCCTCGGCTGTTGCGGTTTCTTCGATGGTCACCGGGTGCGGGGTCATGACGTCTTCCGCCTTGAGCTTGTGCAAATCTTTCCCCTCGACCAGGGCTTTCAATACATCAAATTCGGTGACCATTCCTACCAGATGATTGCCCGGTTCAATGACTGGCACCCCGCTAAACGTGCCTGAATGGATGAGAATTGAAAGGTCGCGAGCACTATACTGCGGGGTCACCGCGACCATGCGCGTTTGCATGAGATCACGGGCCTTAATGTGAAGATTCGGTGTAGCCATAAAACCTCCTGTTGAAAATTGATCCAGTTGTGGGATCGTGCGGATGCCTTTGATAAATTTCGCACAGTTGTTCAAGCAAAACCAAGTAATTTCGTGATCCGGCTTCCGTTATTTTTCAAGTCACCACCTTCTCTCTCGTTTCTCAAAGAGATCGGACATGAACGTTGACTATATCGACAGGTGAGGTCTGAGGTTTCATGCCGCGGTGTTTTTGACACACCACGTTAAGTCCACATCGGGGAATGGGGAATAGAGGAGATGGACGGTGAACAAGCTCAGGCTCATCCACCGGACCGGTTGCCAGATGCACGCGTAGGACCGCTCCAGTGTGGCCGCACCCATGATGGATGTCTCATTACTTTGGAGTCCTGGTCCTGGTATGTTTATGAGTCGACTGAATCCGGCAGAATGTAAGAAATAGAGATGTCTTGACCGAAACTGAAGTCAGTCAGCATGTTGAGCAAATGTGGGGCTACTCTATCAAGATGATGTCCACTGTGGCGAGCCATGCGATCCTGTGAGGGTGGCTGTGTTCTGAAATGGGGGAATAACCATGTCTGTCATCATTCGGCGATTCGACCCCGGGACCTTGCGGTCAAAGGTGCAAGCCAGAACCGCCTATGCTATGCAGTGCGGGGCAATTCATACGATTCCCACCCATTTCGAATTGGTGGAACAAGGTGGCGTGAATTTTCTTATTCGAATTGTCTCCAACCTGGCCAGGAAGCTTCAGGACAAGGCCGATCAAGACAGACCCTTCATGCCAGCCAACATGAATCACAATCCCTTTCTTCCGTATGATCAGGATCTGTTCGTGGCGGACATTTCTGATACTCATGTGTGTCTGTTAAATAAATACAACGTGTTGGATCATCACATACTTATGGTCACGCGTTCTTTCCAAGAACAGGAATCCTTGCTCACGGTGAATGATTTCGAGGCGCTGTTGATCTGTCTGGCCGAATTCGAAGGGTTGGCCTTCTATAACGCCGGGGAGGCCGCCGGGGCGAGTCAACGGCACAAGCATTTGCAAATGGTTCCTCTTCCCTTGACGGCTGAAGTGCCTCAAATTCCCATTGAACCCCTTTTGAACTCAGCCCGATTTGAGGGGGCGATGGGATTCGTTGCCGGCCTTCATTTTTTGCATGTATTAGCCCGAATGGCTCCCACATGGATCGCTTCACCTTGGAAAGGGGCTCAGAAACTGCTGCTGCAATACCTCGATATGTTGCGGATGGTCGGATTGTCTGACTGTGGAGCGGGAGGGGAAGCCGGGAGACCCGGTCCGTACAATTTACTGGTCACACGAGAGTGGATGTTTCTGGTGCCACGGTCCACAGAGTGTTTTGAGGGCATTTCCGTGAATGCATTGGGGTTTGCCGGAGGCTTTTTGGTCAAAGATGAACAGGAACTCATTGTGTTGAAAACCTTCGGGCCAATGACCGCTCTGCAGCGAGTGGCCATTTGCTAGGGAAATATTTCTTTGACTCGAGGGATTCACCCGGTTTCCCTGTTGCCATTCAATGAGTATACTGAGTTCCGGCTTCGGAATGATGCCCGTTCATGTTGTGGTTGTTACCCATACGAGAGAAAAGGAAGAGCTATGGAACTTCAAATTGACAGTCGAAATGTGACGATGACTCCACGTTGGAAAACGGAGATTGAACAACGGATGGCCGATCTGCAATCCGGCCATGATGATCTGATTCACGGGCGGGTGACACTGACAAAGAACGCCCATCACAAAAAAGCCCAGAATGTGGCGGAAGCCCTCGTGGTCGTGACGTTGCCTGGCCGTCATACTCTGACCGCCAGAAAAGAGGAAAAGACGTTCGAAGAGGCCATCCGGGCGGCGTTCTTTGCCCTTGAGATCGAATTGAAAAAATTTCGAGACAAACGAGCATCGAAAGAGATTCGGGTCCCCCCTATACCGTTACGCGGAGTGATCTCCAAATTGTTTCCCCAGGAAAGGTACGGCTTTATTGTCCAGGAAGGAGGAGGAGAGGTGTATTTTCACAAAAATGCCGTACACGGAATGAAATTCGATGAACTTGAGGATGGGCTGGAGGTCTCGTTTAATGTTGAAGATGGCGAAAAGGGTCCGCAGGCCACCACGGTCAATCCGGTTCCCAGCGTTCCGGGAGCCGTCGATAAAGCAGCCTTCGCTTGATGGAAATTGGCTGGTAGCAATACGGTGCCTCAACGAAATTTTCTGGCACAATGTTAATCGAGGCGGTCAAGCGACTTCACATGCCATTTGCACGGCCTCCCGGTGCTAATGGAATAATAGACCGTGAGTCGACGGTGTCGTCAGGCGCTTGCGAATTGAATTGTGAAGGGTTTCGAAAGATACGGGCCTACCATCCCCCTGCCGCTCAACTAAAGGCCATGTGGGGGTTTTTGTCCTGATCCGATGCCCGGGAGGGAGGAGAGCCAGAAAAGAACTGTGTTCTCCGTCATCCCCGACATTCGTCATCCGGCATCCATCCGCGTTCGTCATGCCCGACATTAGTAATCGGGCATCCATCTTCTCTTCTCCGTCATTCCTACAGTCCTTTGCAGAAATCCATCTTTCTCCCCCAATCCCCCCACCAAATCTTCAGACCACACCACACCCCGCCGACAAAATTTCATGAACAAAAATTCTGTACATTATTCAATGGGTTGGGTACCATGGACAAGCCTTAAGAAGAAGCCAAAGAGCAAGGGAAGCAAATCTAAAACTCTAATGACTGTTTAACCATCCCACGCCAGGCTAATGCCAATACTAGACCTATCTAACCACACAGAAGAAAATGCTGAGAACCAAACACGGAGAAATTTAGTCGGAAAGCAAAGCCGATCAATAGCTTGGTTATGCCTATCAGCATGCCGATCGACTAAACCCCTTGGTTAACGAATAAAAAACACTTTTCTTTCAACCCCGCACCTCCCAAAGTTGAAGTGATTTCTCTCGGTGAAAAGGTATCCTTCGGCGGAAAATTACAGAAGCTACCGAGGTAAAAAATAATGCCACGTATCTTCGATAATATTGAACAATCATTATTGCCTGCCCTCCGGGAAACGCTTCAGGTCGCGGATCACGCGGATTTTTGTGTCGGCTATTTCAACCTTCGTGGCTGGAAACAAATAGATTCGTACATTGAGAAGTGGGTGGGCGGCGAAGGACATTGTTGCCGGTTACTCGTCGGCATGCAACGGCTGCCTCAAGAAGATTTGCGCAAAGCCTTGAGTCTCATTACACAGGAAACCGGCATCGATAATGCGGAAGCTTTGCGGCTCAAAAAAAAGTTAGCCGAAGAATTCCGCGAACAATTAACCCTGGGCATCCCAACAAATGGCGATGAAGCCGGCCTGCGGCGTCTTGCGGCACAAATCAAGGCCAAGCAGGTGGTGGTCAAACTGTTTCTTCGCCACCCCCTCCATGCCAAACTCTATTTGTTGTTCCGACCGGATCCCATCAATCCGACGATCGGCTATCTTGGGAGCAGCAATCTGACATTGGCCGGACTCTCCCAACAGGGTGAACTCAATGTGGATGTGCTGGACCATGACGCCTGTGCCAAGCTGGCGCACTGGTTCGAAGAACGCTGGGACGACCACTGGTGCCAGGATATTTCCGCTGAATTGGTGAGCATCATCGGAGAGAGTTGGGCACGAGAAGACCTCATTCCGCCATATCACATCTACATCAAAATGGCCTACCATCTTTCTCAGGAAGCCCGAACGGGGCTCTCTGAGTTTCGCATTCCACGCGATTTCGGTCAGAAGTTGTTCGAGTTCCAAACAGCGGCCGTGAAAATTGCCGCGCATCATTTGAACAAGCGTGGCGGTGTGCTCATCGGCGATGTCGTGGGGTTAGGCAAAACCTTCATGGCCACCGCCCTAGCTCGCATTTTCCAAGACGATTACTTCCTAGAAACCCTAATTATCTGCCCAAAGAATTTGGTGCCAATGTGGGAAGAACACCGTATCCAATACCGCCTAAACGCCAAAGTGCTCTCGATGACTCAGTTCATGACGGAGTCCCACAATTTGCAGCGATTTCGCCTCATGTTGATTGACGAAAGTCATAATCTCCGCAACCGAGAAGGAAAACGGTACAGAGCTATTCAGGAATATATTCAGAGGAACGAAAGCAAGTGCATCCTGTTGTCAGCCACCCCGTATAACAAAACCTATCTTGATCTCTCCAATCAACTCCGGCTCTTCGTACCAGAAGGGAAAGATCTGGGGGTTCGACCGGAACAGTTACTTCGAGTCCTTGGGGAGACAGAATTCATTCGTCGTCACCAATGTCCGGTTCGTTCGTTGGCCGCATTCGAGAAAAGCGAATATGCGGACGATTGGCGTGAATTGATGCGCCTATATATGGTCCGCCGGACTCGCAGTTTCATCCAGGACAACTATGCCCAGACCGATCCTGCCAATGGTCGGAGATTTTTGACGTTTGAAGACGGGAGCCGATCCTACTTTCCCACGCGTCTACCAAAGACGGTTAAATTCAACATTGATGAGACGAATCCAGACGATCAATACGCGCGGTTGTATGGAACTCAAGTGGTGGATACGATCAATGGGCTGAGTCTCCCGCGCTACGGATTGGGAAACTATGTGGCGTCTACACCGCACCAGCCTCCAACCCCAACCGAAGCGATCGGCCTTCAAGGCCTCTCCCGTGCAGGCAAACGACTCATGGGGTTCTGCCGGACGAACCTCTTTAAGCGGCTGGAAAGCAGTGGACAAGCCTTCCTCCAATCCATCGAGCGTCACATTCTCCGGAATAGCATTTATCTCTACGCCATTGAGGGGATGCATCCATTACCGATCGGGTCCCAGGATGCGGGAGTGCTGGACCCGCGTATCTATGATGAAGACGCCGAGACGACCAGAATCACGGCCACCCTGTTTGAAGATGAAGAGAACGACGAGGGAACTGCGCCCGTTCAACAGACTCCCCTTCGAACCGAGGAGGACTTTAAACGCCGCGCCTCCGAGATCTATGGAGAATACGCCACCCAATACAAGCGTCGGTTCAAATGGTTAGCTCCAGGCTTATTTGTAAAATCCCTTGAGAAGGATTTACGGAACGATAACGAAGCGCTGCTCAATCTCTTACACCGGTGCGATGAGTGGGATTCCGAAAGGGATACAAAACTCCAAGCCCTCGTGAGCCTGCTCACCCAGCAACACCCGGATGAAAAGGTCCTCGTATTTACTCAGTTTGCCGATACGGTTCGCTACCTTGAAAACCAACTCAGAGCCCGCGGGATATCGCAAATAGCCGGTGTCACAGGCGAATCAGCAAACCCTACGGGCTTGGCATGGCAGTTCAGCCCGGACAGCAACAACAAGCGGAACTCCATAAAGCCTTCAGGGAGTTACGAGTGCTGATCGCCACGGATGTCCTCAGCGAAGGGCAAAACCTCCAGGATTGTGCGGTCGTCGTCAACTTCGATCTCTCATGGGCAATCATTCGCCTGGTACAACGAGCGGGGCGTGTGGATCGGATCGGACAACGGGCGGAGAATATTCTGTGTTATTCCTTTTTGCCTGCCGATGGCGTGGAACGAATTCTTCGATTGCGCGCTAGGGTTCGGCGGCGGTTGCAGGAAAATGCCGAAGTGGTTGGAACCGACGAAGCCTTCTTCGAGGATGATCGGAACGACCAGGCTGTCCTGGATCTCTACCACGAAAAGGCCAGTATCCTCGACGGGGATGCCGATGCCGAGGTGGACTTAGCCTCCTATGCCTACCAGATCTGGAAGAACGCCATTACCGCCGAGCCAGGCCTGCAAAAAATCATCCCCGATCTGTCTCCCGTGAGTTACTCCACGCGGGCAAACCAATCGAGCGGGAAACAACCGGATGGCGTCCTCATCTATCTGCGGACCGCCGAAGGGAATGATGCCCTGGCATGGATCGACAAACAGGGGCACGCTGTCACCGAGTCGCAGTTTGCGATTCTTCAAGCGGCGGCATGCGCCCCTGATTCCCCTGCGTTACCGCGTCAGGACGGCCACCACACACTGGTGCAGAAAGGGGTCGAAATCATCGTGAACGAGGAAAAGTCCGTCGGGGGCCAATTGGGACGACCCTCGGGCGCGCGCTTCCGCGCCTACGAACGGCTGAAGCGGTATGCCGAGCGAATCAAGGGGACCTTGTTTGAGTCGCAAGACCTTCTGAAAGCGATCGATGAAATCTACCGGCACCCGCTTCGCCAATCGGCCGTGGATACGCTGAATCGCCAACTGCGAAGCGGGATCGCGGATGAAGCCTTGGCGAAATTGGTGATCGCCCTCCGCGATGAAGACCGCCTGTGCCTGATTCACGAAGAAGAAGAATCCCAAGAACCCCGCATCATCTGCTCGCTGGGATTAGTTGAGGGAAAAGGGGCCGGATCGTGACACCGCCACCGACAAAGCCGCGGATCTACATCATCGCAGGTCCGAATGGCGCGGGGAAGACGACCTTTGCTCGTGAATTCCTACCGCATTACGCGAAATGTTATGAGTTTGTGAACGCCGATCTGATTGCTGAAGGGTTATCTCCATTTGCTGCAACAACGGCTGCCTTTCGGGCAGGTAGATTGATGCTGGAGCAAATCCGTCTTCTGGGGCAACGCCGGATCGATTTCGCTTTTGAGACGACGTTGTCGGGGAAATCCTATCTCCCGCTCTTGCGAAGTTTCAAAAGGGAGAATTATTCACTCCATCTGTTCTACCTCTGGCTACCATCCATCGAGCTGTCCCTGGCCCGTATTGCCGATCGTGTGCGATTGGGGGGACACAATGTGCCGGAGGCGATTGTCCGTCGTCGCTTCAACAAAGGGCTGCGGAACCTGTTTCACTCCTATCGGTCTCTACTTGATTCCTGGCTCATTCTCGACAATTCCACTGATAGACCTCGGGTCATCGCCGGCGAGGACCAGGGAGTGCTCCACATCTCCGACAAAGAGACCTATGCGCTGCTCACAAAGGAGGATTTTAGATGAACAACGACCCGAATATCGCTGATCTCTCATTGGCCATCAAGGCCGAACTTGCGCTGCAAGCAGCTGTAAAGAAAGTGATCGAAGCGCACAGACACGCGGGGGAACCACTCGTGATCTGGCGAAATGGTCGCATCGTCCGGCTTGCGCCGGATCAAGCCGTGCCTCCTCACGTTGCTCTGCCATAAGAAACGGATGGCGCTCGACCTCACCAGAACTCGTCAACTTCTCAGCGACTTCGAAGTCAAAACCCTGTTCATCGAAGAGCTAGGCTGGGACCGCCATACCGGCACGCTTACTCTTTCCATAGATCAAACAGATGTCACGCTCAACGCCATCGCCCAAAAGCGAGGCCTGGTCGTCTACCTGTACCAAGGGACCATCCCGGACTACGCAACCAGGCGAAAAATCGAACGGCAGGTCACCAAGACGGCGCTCGAACATTTCATTATCTACACGGACCATGCCAACACCCTGCAAATCTGGCAATGGGTCAAACGGGAGGCAGGGAAACCCACGGCGTGCCGTGAGCATATGTATCATCGGGGCCAGCCTGGAGACGCATTCATTCAGAAACTCCACTCCCTCGTGTGTACGTTGGACGAGGAAGAGCGGCTGACGATTGTCGAAGTTTCCGGCCGCACCCGTGTGGCCTTCGATGTGGAGCGCGTCACGAAGCGGTTCTACGACCAGTTCCAAAAGGAACACGCGGCGTTCCTGAAATTCATCGAGGGGATCGAGGCAGTCGCCGACCGCGAGTGGTACGCATCCGTCATGCTCAACCGCCTGATGTTCGTATACTTCATCCAGCGAAAGGGGTTTCTTGACGGCGACCTGCACTACCTGCGCAATCGGCTCACGCGATGCCAGGCAGAGCGCGGCAAGGACAAGTTCTATTCTTTCTACCGCTATTTTCTCATCCGTCTGTTTCACGAAGGATTCGGGGCCAAGACACGCACGACTGAATTGGAACAGCTCCTGGGCAGGATTCCCTACCTCAACGGCGGCCTGTTCGACGTCCACGAACTGGAAAAGCCGGAGCGCTACGGCAAAAACATTCAAATTCCCGACGAAACCTTCGAGCGGATCTTCGGATATTTCGACCAGTGGGACTGGGTCCTGGATCCCCACCGCACGGTGCGAAAACCTGGTGATAAAGAAGAAATCAACCCCGATGTCCTTGGCTACATCTTCGAGAAGTACATCAACCAGAAACAGATGGGCGCCTACTACACGAAAGAGGACATCACGGGCTACATCAGCCAGAACACCGTGATTCCGTTCCTCTTCGATGCGGCCCGGGTCAAGTGCAAGGTCGCATTTGAGAACCCCAAAGGCCCGACCTTGTGGGATGCGTTAATGGATACCCCAGACCGCTACATCTACGCGGCCATGAAAAAAGGCCTTGAATTACCACTTCCAGCTGAGATCGCCGCGGGACTCAACGATGTCTCGAAACGCAAGGGATGGAACAAACCCGCTCGGTCCGAATACGGCCTGCCGACCGAAACCTGGCGCGAAGTGGCGGCGCGGCACCAACGGTATGAAGAGATCACAAAGAAACTGCTCGCCGGCGAGGTACGCGACATTAACGACCTCATCACCCTCAATCTCGACATCCGCCAGTTTGCGCAAGACATCATCGAGAACTGCGAGGGGCCGGAACTCCTGCGGGCGTTCTGGCACGCGATTGAGAACGTCACCATCCTCGACCCCACGTGCGGGTCCGGCGCATTCCTCTTCGCCGCGCTCAACATCCTGGAGCCGCTCTACGAAGCTTGTCTCGAACGCATGGAGGTGTTTCTCGAAGATGAGGGCAACAAGCTGGAGAAGAGTAAGCTCAAGCGCACGCCGCACGGCTATCCGCAACTCCCGCACGGCAAGTTCGAGGACTTCACAAAACTGCTCGACCGTGTGGCGGAGCACCCGAACGCGCGGTCATTCATCTTCAAAAGCATCATCCTGAACAACCTCTACGGCGTGGACATCATGGAAGAAGCCGTAGAAATCTGCAAACTCCGTCTCTTCCTCAAACTGGCCGCGCAGGTAGAGCCTGACCTCGCCGGCCCCAACCTTGGCATCGAGGCGTTACCGGACATCGACTTCAATATCCGCGCCGGGAACACCCTGGTGGGGTACGCGAGCCTTGATGAGCTGAAGAAATCCATGGAGGGGGATTGGGTGAGCCTTCAGTCATTAGAGACTATCGAAGAGAATGCCGAAATCGCCGACTGGGCCTTCCAGAAGTTCCACGAGATGCAGACTGAGCAAGGGATGGAGGCAAAGGACTTCTCCGATGCAAAACTCGAACTACGAAAGCGCTTGAAGGTGTTGGAAGACGAACTCAACCGCTACCTCGCCCAGGAGTATGGTATTGATGTTCCCTCTCCCTCGCAGGGTGTACGGACCGGGGTCAAGGGTAACAAACGTACCGGACACATAGGTAACACCTGTCTTACTTGTTGGTACGTAGATCAATCGTCTTGATCCGATGATGACAAAAGAGCACG
>WHTE01000070.1 GCA_009377845.1 Nitrospirales bacterium
CTTATGCTTATCCGGTTGTATCAGCATAGTACAAGTGGTAGTGCGGTGGGGTGACTCAATCAAAGTTGATCACAATATCTGGTGATCAGCTGAAACAACCGGATAAGCATAAGACACCTATGCAGTAGGGTTGGGGGATCGGGTTGTTGCAATGAGGATCCCATATGGAAAATTCGGGATCAAAAAATTCTGTCCTTTCATTACAGTCACGACCTAACAAGTTTCTTCTGGTGTTACGCCTACCTCTCCGCTAAAAGAAGACACTCTGCTTGCTTTTCAAATGCCTGGCTCTTTTTGCATCTTATATTCATCTGATCCTATCCCTCAGAGATGAGCCCCGATCGGGCGGGGCGAGAAATTTTATATCAATTGATTAATAATTTCCACACTAATCTCTTGGAGTCCAGCCTTTTGCCAGTTGAGACCAAATCCCAAAAAATTCACTCTCCCAATAAAGGCAAGGGTATTGAAGCTTGGCTGAAGGGGTAGCCCCCGTGGGAGACCATGACCAGACGCACTGTTATTGGCCGAAAGAGGCGGTTGCTATGTCATCTTCTGGATATGTTGAGGCGACTTCGGCCCTATCAAGCATGTGGTGGGATGGATGAAGGGTGGTAAGTATTCAAACCATCGCGACCTGCAAAACCCCAGCTCTATGGGTAGACCGAACGTACAGATGAATACATAACCCGTTGCCGTGCCGTCAGAGGGCGACCCGGAGGCTGGAACGCCTCTGGCAGAATCCTTCAACACTTCCCGTATATAACCAGCGGTCGACCCTTTTGACTTTTCCGTCACAGGCGACGTACAAGAGGACGACATGATCCGAGTCACCCAAAAGGAGTGCCCCATGCAGTGTCCGTGTCAAAGTGGAAAAGTATTCAGTCAATGCTGTGAGCCGATCATCACGGGCCTGAAAAAAGCGGAGACGGCCGAGCAACTCATGCGGGCCAGGTACACCGCCTACACGCAAATTGCGATGGACTTTATCGAGGAGACGCATGATCCCAAGACACGTAACGACATCGACATTGAGGCCAATCGCCGATGGGCGGAAACGACCAAGTGGAAGGGGTTAGAGATTCTTGAAACCACGCAAGGTGGCATTGACGATGAAGTCGGCACCGTCGAATTCAAGGCCACGTTTGAGACAGATGAAGGCCTTCACGTTCATCATGAACTGAGCGAGTTTCGGAAACAGGATGGCGTCTGGCATTTCTCTGATGGCAAGACCCCTGGCGTTCGAACTGTGGTTCGCAGTGAAGCCAAGGTGGGGCGCAATGATCCCTGCCCCTGTGGCAGCGGAAAGAAGTATAAAAAATGTTGTGGAAATGCCTGAGAAAATGCCTAACCTAATCTAAATTCTGTTCATACCCTATGTCTACCCACCGACGAGTATCCTCGACGTAAATACTTTTCCTTCCTGGGTCCCTCTTAAGCGGGCGTAATCAAGCAAATTTCTTCTTAATCCCACCATCTGATTTTGCATGCCTTTTCTCCAGAACTCTCCCAACGTGCCGATAAGGCCAAGGTAATGCCTTTTGATCGTGTAGACACTTTTAAGTGCATGCTCTTGGTTTCCCAGGAAGGAACACGTGTATACTCAGACCTCCTTCCACTGATTGAGTTTTTCCCATGTACATCATTGAACTGATCTATTGGCTATGGCAAATCACCCTTCTTGTGATCACCCTTTGTGTTGGAGAAGTCTCAACCCCCTATTGCCTCATCAAACCGACGCCTGAATCTGCACGCATCGAGGAACTACGCGGTACAGGAGAGGTCGTTTTTATTCCTGCAGGTCATTTTCCAATTGCGACCCTGGAAACGTATGCTCAATTCTTTCAAGAAACATACGGTCTCCCCAGCACCATTCTTCCTCCTCTCCATTTGCCGCTCCCGGCTTTTGATCCCAATCGAGGTCAATATATCGCCGAAGAAATCCTGGCAGAAGTCAAAAGACAGGTCCCACACTCCAGATCAAACACACCGTTGATCCCGATCGTCTTTACCGACCAGGATATTTATATTCAAAAGTATAATTGGCAGTACGCCTTTAGTTTTCGAGAGGATGGAATGGCCGTAGTTTCCAGTGCGCGGATGGGTTATAGCCTCAATCCTTTTCAACAGGCAGATCAAGAAACCCAGGAGGCCCGTTTACGGAAAATGGTGACGAAGAACATCGGGAAATTGTATTACCATCTCCCCTCCAGCGATCACTGCCGAAGCGCCATGTATGACCGTGTTGGCGGCCCGCAAGAACTTGATTTAATGAGTGACCATTTATAATCAGAAACCAAGGCACTGGGTTCTTAGCCTGGTACAAAAATAGGGCTTGACCGCCTGAGCATGTGCTTCGCAGAGTAGCCAGCACCGCTTGCAAGGAAATATCACATGAATATAAAACGACTCTTCACTGTTCTCTCAATACCATTGTTGGTTGTAAGTCTGTGGGCCTTTTGGTGGGAGCCGGCCAGTCTGCATAACGAAACCCACGAATTGGCTATTCCGTCCTGGCCTCCGACGTGTGAGGCTCTTAAAGTGGCGGTGCTCTCAGATCTGCATGTAGGCTCGCCGTTCAATCATCTCGACCACTTGAAGACCAGCATTGACCTGACGCTCAAAGCCAAGCCAGATCTCATCTTGTTGGCTGGAGACTATGTCGTCCATGGTGTCCCTGGTGGGAAGTTCGTCTCCCCTCAAGAGTCGGCCGCGCATCTTGCGAGATTGTCGGCACCACTGGGGGTGTTCGCGGTTCTGGGTAATCATGACTGGTGGCATGATGGACCGGGCACGATGGCCGCGTTTCAACAAGTGGGCATTCAGGTACTGGAGGATTCCGCAGTCCCAATCCAATCAGGACCCTGTCAATTTTGGCTGGCGGGAATTAGCGATTTTATGGAAGGCGCGCATGATGTTCCGTTGGCCCTTTCTCAAATTCCAGAGGATGCAACCATCCTGGCCTTTACGCATAACCCCGATATCTTTCCTGAGATTCCTTCTCGTGTGGCATTGACCGTCGCTGGGCACACGCATGGAGGACAGGTCTATCTGCCCTTGATTGGTCGGCCGATTGTGCCGTCTCAATACGGAGAACGATTCGCCATCGGGCATATCATTGAAGATGGCCGCCATTTGTTTGTCACCCCGGGAATCGGCACGAGTATCCTGCCCGTCCGCTTCCTTGTCCCGCCTGAAGTCTCCGTGCTTCTCCTTCATTCGGCCTAGGAGCCTGTCGGACTTAGGAAGAATCGGCTACAAAAGTGTCTAAGCGGTCCATATTTCGCCTCTTTCTTGGACCATAGTCCCACTATGGGCCGGCGAAATCGTCAAAATCTGGCTTCGCCCAGCCGCTATTTCGCTCTCGATCCCCCAAGTCCGACAGGCTCCTAGAGCTGTTCCTCATGGCTCAGTGGAGCCGCCCCTCAAATCGGATTCTTCCCATACATCCCACCCTTTTCATGCACCACGTTCCACAACTCAACAATATTCCAAGAGGACAGACGTCTTGGCGAGTTCATAAACGCATGCCCTGAGACAAGGAGTTTATGGATTCTTCGCCGCGCCCTGCCACAGTAGGTCGTACCCGAGTTCCTTCGTCTCAGAGCACATCGTGGTCAATGCCGTAAATGTCTTGTTGAAGACTTCGTCGGCATGGGATTTTTCGTGATCCTCAAACGAGTGCCAATAGGTAACGATGGCATAATGGTCGTCAGCAGTCTTGGATTCACTGAGGGAACTTTCGTCGGAGACGAAACCGGAGAACTTGAACACCTGCCCGGCGATGAACCCCCCTTTGTCGCCGCCGTACGTTTCCTTGACGACCATGCACATTTCCCCAACAGCAAGCTCCACCTGATCGAAACTGACGCCGGGCTTGAGCTTGACGGTGTTGAACAACATTTTCGCCCCGAATGGGATGGTAATAGGACCAAACATGTCACCCTCCTAGTCAAGACACCCCTTCGAGTCGGGTGTGTGTGTGTGTGAGGAATATGTTCAGACGCCTTCTGATGGATCAAATATTATTTATTTTATCACCACCGCCATAGGGTTCGCAGGCAATTTCAACAATAGCCAGACCACACCCCCCATTATGCTCATCATCCTACAATAGACAATAGGGCGAGCCATGTTTGACCCGCGCCGTGAGCTTCTGGAACGCATTGACAAATACCCGCGAACCTTCGAAAATTGCTGCATCGACCTTGCTCTTCGTTTCACCGCCGGTGAAAGGGAAACAGACGCCATCTTTTGGAAGGACACACACCATGGGAAGTTCCTACCGGGGTCGGCACAAATTGCGACGACTCCAAAAGCCTGCAGTCGACAAACCTGTTGACGAAATACTTAGAGAGCTGCGACCCAAACCTTCCTCCTCCAGCGCCAGCAGCTATCGGGAACAATCGTTGAAAATTCACGGCCTCATTTGCGCCAAGTGCGCCAGAGAGTTCGACTTCAAGACGAGGCACCTGCTCACGGTGCACCACAAAGACGGGAATCACCACAACAATCCCCCGGACGGGTCGAACTGGGAAAATCTGTGCGTGTACTGCCACGATGATGAACACAGCCGGGGAATCCTTGGCGATTATTTTCGGAAGGCAAAAGAGGACAAGCCTTAGGGAATCGGTCTACAATCCTTCAACGGAACAAGAGCTTTTGATTTGGGCTTGAACGCATTGATGGGAAGGCAACGTATTTTATGCTGAGGAAAGAATCACTGAGAGGGATACATGGCATCTATGTGGTGGTTGAGGACTTGGGACCGGAACTAAAAGGAGTGTTGACCCGAAGTGAGGTGCGAAAACGAGTGGAGAAGCAACTTCGGACTGCGGGCATTCGCCTTGTCAAGGAACTCGAGGCGGCTAAATTGCCCGGTGAGCCGTATTTGTATGTCAATTTGGCGGCTCTTCCCTTGGGTTCAAAGCGCTACGCCTGTCGGATCGACATTGAAGTCCACCAACTGGTGGCCCTCGTTCACAACTCCGCCTCCGGACATGCCATCACGTGGGAGCAAGGCGTCGTGACTGCGGGTGGCGTCAAAACCATTTACAATAATGTCGACGAACTCGTCTTCGATTTTATTTATGATTATCTGGCGATGAACCCCGACGGGTAACATGTCTCCCAATCATGACCATTCGGCCAATCTTTTCTTGAAGTCTCCTTCTCTTCTGTTAAGGTTCCTCAACTGCTTCCTCTGAGCTTCTCCACAACATTTTGACCGGTGCTCAAGTCCCACGTTTCTGGTAGCCGGGATCACAAACCCTCCACATAGATTTCCTCCGGAAATGGAGGTTGTCTCTCACAGGTTTCCCTGATTGATCCGGATTGACCCGTATGGAGATTTGACGTGAGTGCGCCAATCATGAGAAAAAGACTTTTGCCCATACATCTGGCCTTAAAAGGAGAACACTCATGGCGAAAGCTCGTGCCCGTCACATTTTAGTTTCGACAAAAGAAGCCTGTGAAAACCTGAAGACGCAAATTGAAGCAGGCGGAGATTTTGCGGCCATCGCGAAGGCCCATTCGACATGTCCATCCGGCAAGCAAGGCGGAGACCTCGGCGAGTTTGGCCCGGGTCAGATGGTCAAGGAATTCGATACGGTGGTGTTTAATGAAGAACTCGGAAAAGTCCATGGCCCGGTTCAGACCCAATTCGGATACCATCTGCTCGAAATTACCAGCCGCACGCCATAAGCGGTAAAAACCTGGATGTGATGGATCTGGCACTGTTAGAAGAAACCTTTTTACGGTTCCGGCACAAGGAGCATGCCTTTGCCGATCCTGGGAAAGGTAAGCGGACCTCCCTTCCCTACTCCGTTGTCCCCGCAAAAAGATGCCGTCCCTCCGGGAAAAACACAATGGTGAATTCCTGCCTTTGCGAGCCATGCCTTCTTGATGAATTCCCGCTAGAAACCCGCAAAAATGACGAAAAGAGATGCGCTCCACCTCCTTTCTTTTGTGTCAAGACAGATAGATCAGACCATGTCTGAACAATCTCACCAACCAATGATTCCCCGTATTGAGAAAAGAGTTTCCAGAGTTTGGCATCGGGAATCCCCTTCGTGTAGACTCAAGCACTTTTCGCGTAGAACCCCAAATTAAGAATCTACACCTGTTTATATGGCTGTCACACTACAAGCTCATCAATCTTCTCAATTCAAAAAGCTGCTGTTATCCCCCCAGCTTGAGTTTATTTGTGAAGCCCACAACGGCCTCAGTGCCAAAATCGTGGAGGAAGCGGGATTTCGAGGCATCTGGGCCAGCGGGCTCTCCATCTCGGCTCAATTCGGCGTTCGAGACAACAACGAAGCCAGTTGGACCCAGGTCCTGGAAAATCTGGAATTTATGGCCGATGCCACCCGCATTCCCATTCTTCTCGATGGAGACACGGGCTATGGCAACTTCAATAATATGCAGCGTCTGATCCGTAAATTGGAACAGCGGCATATCGCGGCAGTGTGCATTGAAGACAAATTATTTCCCAAGACCAATAGCTTTCTCAATGGTCACGCGCAACCGATGGCGGATATGGAAGAATTTTGCGGGAAAATCAAGGCGGGGAAAGATGCGCAGTCAGACCCTGATTTCTGCATCATCGCCCGGGTGGAAGCGTTCATCTGCGGCTGGGGACTGGCCGAAGCCCTGCGGCGCGCGGAGGCCTATCACCAGGCCGGAGCGGATGGCATCCTGATCCACAGCGCACTAGCCGTGCCTGATGAGATTCTGGCATTTAAACGAGAATGGGGGGATCGATGCCCCGTGGTGATTGTGCCGACAAAATACTATTCCACTCCTACCGATGTGTTTCGTCAGCATGATTTTTCCATAGTCATTTGGGCCAATCACATGCTCCGGGCCGCAGTGGCGAGCATGCAAACCACCGCCCGCATCCTCAAGGAAGAGGAAAACCTGTTGTCGATTGAAGACAGGATTGTGCCGGTCTCCGAAGTCTTTCGTTTACAAGATGCGGCTGAACTCTTGGAAGCCGAGCAACGCTACCTCCCGAAAGGCACCGAGCGCGCATTAGCCATTGTCCTGGCCGCTTCCCGTGGAGGTGAGTTGGGGGAACTGACGGAAGACAAACCGAAAACCATGATCAATATTCATGGCTTGCCGCTCCTTGGCCATATCGTGGACGCGTACAATAGCGTGGGGATTAAGGATATTCTTGTTGTTCGGGGCTACAAGAAAGAAGCCGTGAATCTTCCCAATCTGACCTATGTCGATAACGATGCCTTTGAGGAAACGGGCGAATTGAAATCCTTGTTCAACGCCCTTCAATCAAAAGAAGACCGCTTCCAGACCACCATCATTTCCTATGGGGATGTTTTGTTTAACACATACATTCCCCAGACGCTTCTTCAGGCCAAAGATGACTTTGTGATTTTTGTGGACAGCAACTGGCAGGAAAAATCGAGTTATACCAGGCTTGGAGGATTTGCCGAATGCACCGCGCCGAATTCCCGAAAGGCCTTTTATACCCAGATTCACCTCAAACAATTAGGAACGGCGATTCCCCCGGACATGATTCATGGAGTGTGGATGGGATTCTTCAAAGTCTCAGCTCAGGGCGTCACACAATTATATGAGATCCTTCCCGGGATTCTGGCGAACCCGGCTCACCGAAAAGCGGGAATGGCGACACTGTTCCAGGAATTATTACGAAAGAATCATTCGATCCGGGTTCTCTACACCGTCGGGCACTGGCTGGATATGAACAATCTTGAGGATGTGGTCCAGGCCGGAAGCTTTTCCGAAAGTTTTTAAGGTTCGCGGGGTGACCCATTCTCGACTGGTGTGACAATTTTACACATGAGATACTCAGGTGAAGGGGGGCTTCACAATGAAACTCTCAGATCTCTCCGAAAAGGAATTTAAAGAACTGGTCAATAGCATGGTGGACGACCGGCTTTGTGAACTGTTGGGCAATCCCGACCTGGGCCTGGCCCTGGACGAAAAGGTTCGCGAGCAGTTGAAGCAGGTGCTGATCTCTCCGGAACGGGTGACCGGGGAAACCGTGGCTGAAAGACTAGGGCTCCACTGGTGACATGCCATGGCCTGGTATCGTGTCGCCTATAAGCCGTCGATCATGGACGATCTTGGGACTATCGACAAGAGCATGGCCCAGCGTCTCCTGGATAAGACCAAATGGTTGGCCTCCAATGTTGCTAACCTTCGACATGAATCCTTACATCAGGATTTACCAGATCTCATCCAGTACGCTGTCGGTGACTGGCGCATTCTCTATTCCATCGACCGGGAAGAGCACGTCGTCCACATCCATCGGATTGCTACCCGAAGAGAACTGTACCTAAGCCGCGCAGCGCAACATGAAGCATGAGCGGCGTGAGCAAATCGAGCAGGAACTCGCCAAGGCTGCACGTAATCGTGAGGCGTAAAGCGTGAGGCGTCAGGAGTGGGAGGAGAAACTTTCCTCGTGAGACGTGAAACGTAAGGGGGTAAGGGGGAAGGAATAGGACGAAAAGAAGCATCATGGCTTACACTGCTGAAGGCCTCTTTTCTTCTAACTCCTCACGTCTCACGCCTAACCCCTCACGCCTGACTTTTCACTTTATAATACTGGCCAGAGAGAACGCCGCCGGCCTGCCTGCCGAGCCTACTCCGCCAAAGTAGCTTTGGCTACGAAGGCCGGGAACTCCGGCGCAGGCACGGCAGCCACTTCAGTCAGACTCAGGGCATGATTTCTCAACAGTCCCTCGAGTGATTTGTGATATTCAAGAAGGGAAGCGAACATCAGTCGTGGAGATACAGGCTCCCGTGATTCAGCAGGTCCACAAGTAAGTGAAGCGTGTCTTCTGTTTGTGGAGTGGCGCCAAGGTCGATGGTAAGTTCAGCACACAATTTCTTGACCAGATCAGCTTGTGCCTTTTGGCAGATATAACGCCGGCCATCAACAAATAACCAGATTTCACGACCATGCTCCTGAAACGCAAAACGTGATCCTTCATTACGCGTAAGCAACCTTCTCGCCGAGGCATACGCGCGAACATCTTCAAGACGCTCCGTGTCGACGTCGGTCTCTTCCTCCTGATATTTCGGCACGGTCATAAACCGACCGAACCATTCGGCCAGCATATCCCGATCGTCCAGGTACCGGCATAGGATACGGTGAACGGCCTGTAACGCTTCGGCAGTCATCTGCCCGGGGTTGGTCTGCGGAACGAGATCCGGATCGGCAAATCGCACTTCCTCACTAATCTGGCGACCGACATAGTCTGAAAATTCCTGCAAAATTTCCCGGTGAGACGGCGCACGAAATCCTACCGAGCAGGTCATGCACCCATCCCCGACCGCCATACCACTATGCCCGACACGGGGCGGGACATACAACATATCACCGGGATCAAGAATCCAACGCTGTTCCGGTTCCCAATCGGACAGGATCGTCACAGGGGTATCGGAACGGCGAGGGGAACATTCATCATACAGGCCGCCGATTTCCCATTGACGCCGGCCCCCGACTTGAACCAGAAAGACATCGTAATTATCATAGTGAGGCCCGACGCCACCCTTATCGCTCGCATAGCTGATCATCAGATCATCCATGCGCCAGCTCGGGACAAAATTGAATTGTTGCAGAAATGTGGCGGCATCCGAAACCCAATGATCGACAGCCTGCACAAGCAAGGTCCAATGCGTGTCCGGCAAGGCATGAAACGTTTCCTCGGAAAATGGTCCATGTTGTAATTCCCATCGCTCGCCGACCGCATCGCGAATAATCAGGCGAGACTCCACGCCTTCCTCGCAGGCCAGCCCGGCTAATTCATCTCCGGTGACGGGAGACTGACAGTCTGGCAAGGCGTTGCGTATCAGGAGAGGCTTCTTTTGCCAGTATTCCCTCAGGAACACGTCAAGTGATAATTCACCCAGAGGTAATGTATTCATATGCCTTCCAAATGACGAATAATCTGTAAAAGCATAGATTTACACCATTCAGGCAGTGGACGAACACATGATGACCCGGTTAGGCCCTGGAGGATTTCCTCAGCATCTCAAAATGAGGGATGCCGTCTTCAAGATACACATCCGATACCCGAGTAAATCCATGCTGGGCGTAGAACTTTTGAAGATATTCCTGCGCGCTGATTCTGATGGCATTCCCGGGCCAACATTTTTGTATGACCGCCAGAGCGGTATGAAACAGCTCGTGCCCGACTCCTTTGCCACGTGCTTCCCCTTTCACCACAAAACGACCAATGCTCACCTCAGAAAATTTCAGCCCTGGCGGGAGTATCCGGGCATAGGCCATCAGTTGGCCGTACTCATCACGCCCTGAAAGATGTCTTGTCTCCGCATGTCGATCGAAATGATCCAGTTCAGGATACGCACACTGTTGTTCCACGACGAACACATCCACCCGCAGTTGCAACACTTCAAACAACTGATCCACGGTCAATTGCTGAAACGTCTTCACTTCCCATTGGCTGATAGACATGGCATGAAGAATGACAAAACGTGAAAATTGCAATCGCTTAAAAATTTAAAAATGTTCTCTTATTGGGGCAACTGCATTATTGTAAATTGAGAGAGGTGTCGCATGAATTGTCATTTAGCATGTGGATGAAGAGCCCATCGCGGAGTTTTGGTTCAAACCAGGTGCTCTTTGGCGGCATGACGCAATCCGCATCGGAGACCGCCATCAATTCCTCAACCGTCGTCGGATACAACAAGAACGCCGCAGCCCAGTCGCCACAGTCCACCATGGCCGCGAGCTGCTTGGGACCGCGAATGCCTCCGACAAAATCTATCCGTGGATCTGATCGTTGATCGGTGATCCCTAAGAGCGGATCCAACACGCGTTCCGTCAATTCGGAAACGGCTAACGCGCGAACTGGATCATGTGGACGGTATAAGGACGGATCGTGTTTGGGTTTGGCCCGGTGCCACTGCCCTTCCAGATACATATCGAAACCCGCAGCAGGTGGATGGCCTGGTTTGGAGGAGGCCTGCAATTCGAAATTCAGCGCTAATTTGTCGAGGAATTCCTTTGGGGTGAGACCATGTAAATCCCGAACGACTCGATTGTAGGGAAGAATTTGCAATTGATTATGCGGAAAGATCACTGCAAGAAATCCATCTTCGGAGTAACCACCGGTTGATCTTCTAGAATTACGGCGCGCGGCACGCACACGACTGGCTGCAGCGGAACGATGGTGTCCGTCGGCAATGTACAGGGATTGAATGTCGCGAAAATCTTGCACGATTTGCTGAATTTCTGATTCGTCGCGCACACACCACACCGTGTGCTCCACCGTATCGTCGGCCACAAAGTGCACATCCGGCTTGGTGCGGGTGACTCCTTTCAGCCAGTGCTCGAAAGATGCCGTTCCCCGGCAGAATAATAACACCGGACCGGATTGAGACTCATGGGCTTCGATGAGCCTGACACGGTCGGCTTCCTTCACCGGCCGTGTATGCTCGTGCTTTTTAATGTTTCCCCGGTCATATTCATCAACTGAAGCCAAGGCCACAAGGCCTGTCTGTTCGTGTTGTCCCCACTTCTGTCGATAGACCCCGAGCAAAGGCTGGTTTTCCTGCTCCAGAATGCCCTTTTGCAAAAGATTCCGGAGATTGGCCGCGCCTCGTTCGTACACGGCGGTGGAATAGGGATCGACCCCCTCGGAGAGTTCCAACTCCGCCCGGCTGATGCGAAGAAAACTATACGGATTTCCTTCGGCAAGCGTACGCGCCTCTTCCAATGAGACGACATCATAGGGTGGGGCGGCCACTTGACTGGCCAACTCCGGCCTGGGTCTGACGGCGCGAAACGGAGCGATTGTCGCCATACGGACATTCTCCTTTTTTGAATGGATGTGGTATGTCTGCTGTTGAACCTATCGGGTGAACCACTGCTGTCGCCCAGAAAGCCGAACCTCGCGTTCATTTATACCAAGGGTAAACGATATTATTGTGGGCGAGCAACGACTTTTCGTGAGTGATCAGGAGAGACTCTAAGCAATAGAGGCATCGGCTCACTGGGATCTATTGGCCGATATACCATCCTATACCCGAACGTTCCAGGAAGCTCGTCAGAAGAAAGAATGAATTGGAGAAGAGAAGGCCGCCTACGGCCACCAGTAGCACCCCGCTCATGATGGAGAGAGGCTTGATATAATTTCGGATCTGCTGGAAATGGGCTAAGAATTGATCGAGCCACAAAGCTGTGACAAGCAATGGAAGCCCCAGCCCTAATGAATAGAAAACGAGGAGAGCCAGTCCATCAACAGAGGTATCTGTGGTGCCGGCATACAATAAGATGGACGCGAGAATGGGTCCCACGCATGGAGTCCAGCCCACTGCAAAGGTCACACCGATGAGAAAGGAGCCCAGATAGCCAACTGGGCGGGTTTGGAAGTGAACACGTGTTTCACGAGACAGAAAACCGAAGTTGAACATCCCCAGCACATACAGACCAAACAGGATAATCAGCCCTCCTCCGATCTTTCGCAAATAGTCCTGATAGTGGAATAGCCATTGCCCGAACAAACTGGCTGAGATGCCAAAGGCGATGAAGATGATGGAAAATCCGCCGATGAACAACAAGGCATTGACAATGATTGTTTTACGAATCTGGCACCGCCCAGAGGGATCTCTGAGTTGGTCGATGGAAAGTCCCGTGATATACGAGACATAGGACGGCACCAGAGGGAGCACACAAGGCGAAACAAAAGACAAGAGCCCGGCTCCAAACGCCGCCAACAAAGTGATCTGAGGAATGTGAGGCGCGGATTCCATCATAAATTTTCTGCCTGTGGGTAATAGACTAATCCCAGGTGATTTCAGTCGCTCGTTTGTTATTTCAAACTCCTGAGGAACTCCTGGTACTGAGGATTCTGGTTAATGCCTGCACCCCGATGCGCAAAGATCATTTCCCCTTGTGCGTCCATCACTACGAATGTCGGAGTGGCATTGACGCCAAAGGCCTGCGCCACCTCATTATCCTGATCATACGCCGTGGGAAACACAAAGGTGTCAGGGTTGGATGTGACGTACTCCTCTACATGAGCCCGAGTGTCTGAAAAACCAATGGTGAAGACTTGGAGCTGGTCCGGTTTGTTGCCCTGATAAAATTTCCCGAGAATCGGCAATTCCATTTGGCAGTACCGACACCATGGAGCCCAAAAAACGAGAAGCGTCGGGCGCCCTTGCAAGGAAGTTTTACTGTACATGTCCCCATCTAACGTCTTGAGCTGGAAATCCGGAGCCGGAACGGATGGGGCGGCGGTGCCGGGCAAGGCTCCGAAGAGCAGACTGAGGCTGACCATAACGAACCCAGTAATCCCGCCCCTGATTGCCGTGAGCCATCGCCCCCGGTGGGAGCCTAGGAGGCTCCCACTGAATGCGGTTCTTTTTTGTCTCATCGGAATATAAAGCCTAGTCCGCATAATTTCTCCTTACGGTTTGATATACACATATCCTGCGCGTTGAAGGTCGGCAATTCGCTTGACGGCAACCGGATGCTCGGTGGGCTTGAACCCGGCCAGCAATTTCTCCAGCGGTGTCCCATAGAGTTTCATCGAGACCTGACACATTTCGGCAGTCAGCCCTTTGTCAATGACGACCTTTAATTTGTCTTTCAAATCGGGATCGACCGTCTCGCTTTCAAACAATTTCAGGGCCGGCCCATGCACGACCAGCACCACATCGATCTTGTCTGGTCCGCCTTCCGCCTCGATGTGTTTATTGATAAGGGCCATCGCGTACTTGGCGAGAGCCGGGTCGTGACTATCCAAGTGATACAACACTTTCACTTTGTCCAGGCGTGGGGCCTCATCCGCCAGCACCAAGCCGGGGCTCAGGAACAGTCCGTACACACATGCAACCACCAATGTCGAGAGCATCAGAAATGTTTTAGGAATGAAATTCGGCATGACAGCCTCCTTGGATTGAACAGTGGATGGAAAGAGATTCCGTGTGGGAATCTTTATCGTTGATGCTATTGTGCATGAAATTGAGACGGAGGCGGTAGGTGCGAACGCCTGGAGTCGGGCAACTATTATTCCTATATTCGGATAGGGGAAAATGCCCCTATGGAGAAAACCGGCGCACGAATTCTGCCGCGGCTTGAGAACGACGGGTCACTTGCAGCTTCTGGAAAATGTTCTCGAGATAGTGGCCGACGGTTTTATCGCTCAGATCGAGTGCCACCGCAATTTCCTTATTAGTTTGACCTTCGGCCACCAATGTTAACACCTTCATTTCCTGAGGGGCTAACGATTCTTTCTTGCCGTCTGGGGAAGGGATGGAGACATGCTGTATCCTGGTGAGCACCCGTTCTGTGGTCGCAGGATCGAGGATGGATTGTCCCTCAGCCACCGTCTTCACCGCTCGAATTAATTCTTCCCCGCTGATTTCTTTCAACAGAAAGCCTTTGGCCCCTGCCATGATGGTGGCCATCACCGCGTCGTCGTCCGCGAAAGACGTCAAAAATAGGACGCGGGTTTGAGGAGACGAATTCCGAATCTCACGGCAGGCGTCGATACCGCTCCCGTCCGGTAAACGGACATCCATCAGCACCACATCAGGATGGAGTCGCTCGGCTTCTGACACAGCCGCTGCCCGGGTCCCCGCTTCCCCAACAACCTGAATGTCCTCTGTGTCGGTAAAGAGGGTTTTCAGGCCCAGGCGAAGCACCTCGTGATCATCGACCAGCAAAAGACGGATGGTGTTCTTGTTACGCCTGGGCATGGCTCCCTTTCTTTTGAATCTCAAAAATGATTCGAGTCCCAAAGTGAGGTTTTGACCAAACCTGAAAGTGTGCGCCCAGCCGCCTGGCGCGTGCCGCCATATTTTTCAATCCGTGAACTCCCTCAGAAGCATTCTCAAGGTCAAACCCCAGACCATCGTCTGTCACTTCAAGACACACAGCCCCCTCCCGTACATGAAGGGACACCGTGCCTGACATGGCGTGTGAGTGCCGCACGCTGTTGCTGATGGATTCTTTCACCACGTATAACAGGTGGGTGGCTTCCTCAGGCGTGAGCAAATCGGCCGTCTCCTGATCGACCTGCAGGTGAAAATGCATGTTCTGTGACTTTTCCACGGTGTGCACAAGTGTGCGCATCTCGTGTATCCATTGCTGTCCATTCATGCACGCGGGTTCAAGACCGTTGATATGCCTGCGCAAGTCTTGAATCACGAATTTGAGTTCAATCAGCACGTCACTGATGCCGACCACGGCTTCTTTGGGATTCTGTGGAATGAGCCGCTGACACCGCTCCAGATTCAGTCTCAGAGCAAACGTCGATTGAATGACTCCGTCATGAAGGTCCTGAGCCATACGTTCCCGGGCTTCCAAGACGGCCCGAAGCTGTTGTTCACTTTGTCGACTGGCCTGTTCAGCGTGTTTCGTCTGGATCAATGCAGTCTGTAGCTCCGAGATCGTGTTCAGATACCCTCGCCCCACATACCCCAGGACTAAGAAATAGGCCATCATCCGGAGGAAATGCCAGAACCACCATCGACTGTCCCAGATCACTGAATAGGTGAACATCAATTCGGCAAGTCCAAACATGAGGGCCAGGGAGGCAAACAGAATATCTTCTGATTTACCGGAGTTTCGGTAATCCAAAAAGAAGCGGAGCGATCCGGCGAAAAAGAGCATGCACGCAAGACTTTTGGGAGCAACGGCGGTTGGCGTAAATTCACCTTCACGAATCATCACCGGAAGGTGTTGCGGAAATCCGATCGTCCAAAGGCCGATGGCGAGTGCTCCGCCGGTAATGACCCACGGCATCCATTTGATAGTTGTGTGATTTTTCCCCGGTGCAGCGAGGCACATAAGCCCGAATCCCAAGCCCCCGAAGAAGCTCGCCAGGCTCCGCAACAAGACGAATCCATTCCCAGGAATCGAAACCGCGTGAAAGACTTCAAGAATACCCATCCCGAGAAAACCACCGGCGATGGGATAGAACTTCTGATTGGTGTGTTCAGGGATCCTTTGTAGCAAAACGATCCCCATGGCAATTG
The DNA here is from genome assembly GCA_009377845.1 of Nitrospirales bacterium. Lineage (GTDB taxonomy): Bacteria > Nitrospirota > Nitrospiria > Nitrospirales > UBA8639 > Nitrospira_E. Next base: position 16,000 of record WHTE01000070.1, read on the forward strand.
CGGCCAATCCGCCGACCGTTTCCAATGTGGAGTGAAGAGGCTCATGGGGCCAGCGCCACCCCGGCAAGGCACCCGGAAGGACGATGCCAATGACCAACGCGGCGATAGCGCCCCCACCAACCATCAGGTAAAGAACAAATGGTTTCATGTGCCCGTTTTCCGCATTCATCTTCTCAGCCATCATCAAGCTTTGTCTAGCCGGCACGGTACAGCCTATTCGCTGCCTGCTCGGTTTGTGTTCACGTGTGAGACACGGGTCTAAACGTCATCAGTGTGGGCGTTCAAGCATGGACAGCGGAAACAGGATCACAGACAAGGCGTTGTGATAGCCAACCAGCAAAAAAAGATGGCGGGATTCTTCCTGTGACTGTATTGGAGAACCGGCCTGCGGCAGTCAGTGCATTCCCTTCACATGTTATTCCTGAGGAATTCCCAACGATGCAGAGGACTGCTAGCTTGAATAATTGATTCCAGATTGCTTTTTCTTCTCTAAAAAATTCACCAATAATTTCAAGCGCCATCGGCATAGCAGGTATGCAGTGCCTCATTTAAAACAGAAGAGCAGAATTTAGGCGATGCAGTTTGCCTTGTCAGTGGATTGTAGTGCGTAAAATGGGTTCGAGCCCTGTTTTCATTCATGACCTTTTTCCTAGCGGGTGCACCCCCATCTCATTTTTCGACATTACCCTGTTTTTTTAATCCCCATTTTTTTGATGCGGGCCACCAGCGTGGTGGGTTTCAGGCCAAGCCGTTCGGCCGCCCCCCCTTTCCCATAAATTTTCCAATCGGCCTGCTGAAGGGCCGCCAGTGTATTATCCCGTTCCCATCGGCGCATTTCACGTTCGGGCATCACCGGCCGTCCTTTGAGCACCTCGTTCGACTCTTGATGATGCGACGGGACTCGTCCTTCTCCTTGTTGGGGAATATCAAACTCCAATCCCTGCTGTCCCGATAGAATCAGGCCTCGCTCAATGACGTTCTGCAACTCCCGGATGTTTCCCGGCCAATTATACCGTTGCAATTGCCCCACTAGTGCTTTCGTTAGTCGTGGTTGGGCACAGTGCAGTTTTTTGGATGTCACATCGAGAAGATACCCGGCTAAAAGCGGAATATCCTCCTTGCGTTCGCGGAGGGGTGACAGTTCAAGGGGAAAGACATTGAGACGATAATACAGATCCTGCCGGAATCGCCCGGCTTCCACTTCCTGTTTTAAATCTTTGTTGGTCGCGGCGATCACTCTGACATCCACATGACGGGTGTATTCCTCTCCCACGCGTTCGTATTGCTGTTCCTGCAGGACTCGCAGGAGTTTACTTTGAAGATCCAATGGAATTTCCCCGACCTCGTCCAGAAACAAGGTTCCGCCGTCCGCAGCTTCAAATCGCCCGGCCCGATCTTTAACGGCTCCGGTATATGCCCCTTT
>WHTE01000071.1 GCA_009377845.1 Nitrospirales bacterium
GGAGTGGGCAAGATCACCAACAAACGAATTACCAAAGCCAACCACACCCCCAGCTTTACCTACCAAGTCGCCAATCGCCAGGCGCTGGAGATCTTGAAACAAACAGCCGAACATCTCCGATCGTATAAAGTCGATCGTGCCCGCTTAGCCCTTCAAGACTATACCCGACTAACACCCCGAAACGGCCGGTACTCACCCGTGCAGATACAGGAAAGAGAAATTTTCATTGAACGTTTCTTGGGCATTCGACAGGGGATAGAAACAATAGCTCGGATGCCAACCGATTTAACTCGGCATGAAAGACATCCGGGAAAAGGGAGTTTACCTAAGCAATCGAGAGTTGGCGGTCAGAATGGGAATGTTTTTTCCCCGAAAGTCACCATCGTGCGTGACGAGAATGAATCCACGGTTTTCACAAAGAGCAGCTAAGAGGTGATCATTAAAGTCGCATCTTCCAGACTCGAATTGGGTCAGAATCGATGGAAGGTCAAGCGCGGCGAATTCGCTTTCAACCGGAGTACTGACAGTCAAAATTCTCCTGCAGGCATCTGCGATGGATTTAGCGACAGGTTCAAATGCAGAGCTCTTCCTGTATTCCTTAAATTCCCGAGGGTGTTTTGAGGAGGGGAGCTGATAATAAGCTAAACGAGCCAGCCGATTCACGAATTCGGAAAGGACAATAGCGTCAATGACGATTCGACAACCGATTTCCCGGATCTTTTTAAAGGCGATTGAATATAAGGCTTCCTGAGTGTTGGGAGGTCGATAGTGTGGGCCAAAGAGAAACACCCACACATTGGCATCGAAAAACAATTGGTCTTGAGCAGAAAAAGCATGCCGGTCAATCCGTTTGGGGTGATCAGGCATCAGACCCTCCAAGAACCGCTCGCTCGGCTTGGCGAAACCGATCAGGGTCCTTGAAATAGGCTTTGGCGGTGTCAACAACCCGCTTCAAAAGGGCCAAATCTTCCTGAGCCAAATGAGCCACCTTCAACTTGGCTTTAATGTCCTTCTCCGAAAACCGTCCATAGAGTTGGCCGATAGCCGCATTCAAGAAAGCAGACGTCAAACTGGTGACATTTTTAAAAGATACCGTCACGGGATGTCCAGCATCCAAGGCCGCTTGAATCCGTTCAAACACCTTCTGGCCGTCGTCGGAAGCCACACAGAGGGGGCTACCCACGACCTCAAACGGGGAGATGGTCAACTCCTTACTCATGGCAATTCCTTTCCTCACCCTTTTCAACCTTTGGTCAATATCAAAAGATATCGGATTCGGTCAACTCTGATGAGAGAGAATAAGATTGTTTATCTGCGGTATTGATTTCAACCGTAACCACAGTACCAGGAAATTCTGCTGATAGAGGGAAATGGTCCACCTTTCCCTTTTCCAACGTCCAATACCCCGCGTCGGAGACAATTTGAATCCGACCTCCGTTTTTCGAAACGAAGTCGGATAACAGCTTCAAACCGAGTCCTCCAGGAATGGGACCCCGCTTTGTGGTGTTCCGACCTTGCGTAGCCCAGTCAATCGCCTCGTCTGGCGAGAGAACTAAACCCGTATGCTCTTTAACGTTACGACGAATGCCGATGCCCAAATCCGCGACGGAAAAATCCAGCGTATTTCTTTTCGGGAAAAATTGGCCGCAGCTAAATATCCCAAGGGTGGTTTGTGAATGAAGCACCGCATTACTAAAAATTTCAAAGACGCTTTCCCGAAACCGTTTCGTGAGGGCGGCGGACATCTTTGGCATTTCCATCCGACGGACAAATTTATTTTCCACATATGCAGCGAAATAGCGGTCGTCTTTCACGTCGAATCGCTGATAGGGAATGGTGGTGCCATAGGTGTCTCGAAGAGCAGCGCGGCCGTAATGAGTCAGAAACCCGTTTTTCGTGAGGATACGCTCGACGTCGGGTCGAATTTGAGTTAAGGAAATTCGATTCCCTTGCGCCCCAAGGCAATAGAGAATGGCCCCGAACGGAGCGCACATGTCGGCATCGAACCAAGTCGTGTGCCCCATATCAACTTCGATCTTCGTAAACTTGGAAGATGCATATTTGGCATAAAGGCCAATGAGAGTTTCGAAGCCGGTTGGGTTATGACGTATGTCAGTTAATGGGTATTTCATTGAAAATCCCTGCCCTGGGGAATTCTAAGGCTTTTGAGAGGAGAGCCCTTCGTCTTTCGACAAGAAATAGAAACATAAAATATGGCATCGAACTCTACTTTCAGTTCAAAAACATCAACGATGGATACCCTTGGCCTAAACAGCGAAAATTTTGTCTGCAATAGTTTCAACTGTTTTTCCGATTGATTTGGCGTCCTAAAAAAATTCTTATAAAATCAAAGCATTGTATACAGATTAGCCTATATGAGCAAAGAATTCAGAGACCATTTTGAGGTTCTCCGTCCCCGTATCGACAACGCAAAAGGCCTCGTGAATCATCCCAAACTCGGAATATCATAAGAGGGCTTTGTGACCGAGCAGGTCGAGATTACAGAGCAGCACAACGACGCCGATTTCCGGCCAACCCACAAAGGAACGGAGAGCAATGTGATTTTGCGCCGAGGCAACTGATTACGGTGAGTGTAATGCAAACGAACCAATGCTCCACGACTCAAACCTTCGATCCCCATCGCCTTGGAGGACCTGGAATGGAACGCATCGCGGTCATCTACCCCGGCCATAAACCCCTCTCGTTATCTGACAAAGTGGAAGCCATTCCCCTGGAAGAACTCGGGGGAGTGTCATCAGCTATTTGAGGGAGATGTCCCGTAAGGAAATACTGACTGAATGGATATAATCTTAACGGGTAAATGCTATAGTTCCCCAAACATTTCAAAGGATATAGCGGGGCACACCCCACGAACAGTTCGCATGTAGGCAGCAGGAACAAGCACCGACAAATTGCGGTGTGGACCGGATATCTGGACGCCCCCCGGAGCATTTGCTATGGCTGCCCGCACCGAGCTGCGTGAGCGCACTGACACAACCGCAACATAACGAGAACCACAACCGACATGTCTCAACTCGAACACATCGAAGCCATTGAAACACGCCTCTGGAGTGCCGCCGACAACCTGCGCGCCAACTCCAACTATGCCAGGAATGGCTTCATTCTCTCGCCTGTACTAAGGTAAAATCACGGCAAATAACAGCTGTTGAGTATGTTTGTAGGAAACCTGTTTAGTGAATTTTGTGTTCACTACAGGCAGGGGAGCTCTCTATATTGATTCGCTCAAATCTAAAAACCTATGGCCTTGGCCCACAAAAGGCATTCGAATCTCTCTGCAATCAGATTTTCGAGGAATGGGCGAAAGCTGAGTACGGAGACAAGATCAGTTTTTTTATGACAGTTCGAGGCGACGGTGGGGATGGAGGTGTCGAATCATATGCAGAGTTAACAGATGGGACTTTTGTAGGTCTCCAGGCGAAGTGGTTTGACCGTCTAAAAGATCAACAGATTAAGCAAATTAGGAAATCCATCCATTCTGCCTTAAAAGTCAGGCCACAAATGCGCCGTTACATTGTCAGCCTTCCAATGAATCTTACGTCGGACAAGATAACCAAAGGAGGGAAGGTAACCCAAAATACCGAGGAGAGTCGATGGTCAACACTACAAGAGGAAATTTTAACAAAATATGATGGGCTTCCCTTAGAACTTTGGAACGAACACCAACTTATCACTCATCTCCAGAGGGACAAACTGCAGGGCGCAAAACGCTTTTGGCTTGGCACGGAAGCCTTCACATTCGATTTACTTAAAAATCAGTTCGATAATGCAAAGGTTTCTTGGCTGAAAGAAAGATACCTACCGGACCTTCATGTTACTGGCCGAATTTATAGAGCTTGTTCTGTCCTTGTGCGCGTAAATAAAACCAAAGAAAAAATTCTGACAAAATTGGAAGACATTCGTGTTTTATCTGAAAAACTGCAAGGCGAATTGAACACTTTCGGAAAGATCTTGAAGAAAGATCTGGAACCACCACCCAAAACCCTCTTGGATATTGTGGAACAGGTGAAAGCATATATCGAAGATAATTTAGAGAAAGTCGAAAACGACATAGATATGGATTCCTTCAAATTTGAGGATCAAACCGACTACGATACACTTTTCGCTCAACTCCGCGCGCTTGATACGGATTCGAAATTTCATTCTTTAACCTATGACCTAACCCCCCTCGTTGAGGAATTTTATAACCTTAATGCACCTCTTGTTTTGAGAGATATAATTCTAAGCTGGAATGGTACTTACAAAGTGTTTGCGGGTAATCCAGGTACAGGTAAAACCCATGCTGTCGCCAACATTGTCGAGAGTCTTTTATCCGCAGGTGTCCCCGCTATATTAATTCAGGCCAAATCAGTGCCTGATCCATCATCTTGGAAGGCAATCCTTCAACACGCCCTCGGACTTGGCACAGACTGGGCTGAAGACGACATACTAAGCGCTTTGACTGCCAGAACACATATTCTTGAGATCGAGAAGTGGTACCGCCCACCTGATAAGCAGCGTTTTTCCTTTTTCCTAATCTGTTTGGATGGTTTGGACGAAGCAGATAATTGGGATGCCTGGAAAGCCAGAGTACAGGAAATTGAGCAATTTGCAATTGCTCACCCCAGGCTTCGCTTTATTGTGACTTCAAGACCCTACATGTTGCGGGACACAAGCCTGACTAAGGCTCTGCAAACCAAGATAACTTATCTTCCACCTGAGGGTGACGTAACAGTTCACAAAGTCTTTAATTCTTATATGCAGAGATTTCAAATCGATGTCGCCAGTGTTCCTTGGATACGCTGGAACATTCGGTCACTCCTCGCTCTTCGTATATTTTGTGAACTTTATAAAGGAAGAATTTTTGACTCATCTGACAAGGTTTCTACAACCCTTGGTGAATTACTCAGTGATCGGGTCAACTCGATTGAAGTCGAAATCCTAAAGGAATTAGGCAAAGGCATCATTGGACCAGATAAATTTTTGAAGGGTTTACTCGCCATAGCTGGAAAGCTTCTCACTTGTGGAGACATCAAGCACGACGAATTACACAAAATGGTCAAACAGAAGATGTTATTAGATGACACCAATGCGACGAAAGTAATCCAATGTCTCGTTGATCGTGCAATGCTTGTGTCCTTCAAGAAAGGATATAAAGGCCCACTGAAGCCAGGCGAAATTTTTTATCAACCAGCGCATCAATCCGTCATTGAAACTTTGATTGCTATCGAACTAAAAAGTCTTGCTCAAGCCGGCAAACCAATTCCAAACCATTTGGTGAAAGAAGAGGGGATTCTTGAAATCTCCGCCACCCTGATCTTCGTTGATGAAAATACTCTTCCTGCCGCAGATGGCATGTGGGGCAACCAATTGACGGAAGACACGATCAATAGACTGAGGTGCGTCGCCCTTAATTCATGTCATCCAGACCAAGCAGCCACCTACAAAGATTGGGTCAGAGGATTATTAAAAGAATCGATGCCCAAAAGTCGGTTTGTCCTGGCAAATCTCTGCTATCCCGTAGCACGCATGCCGCAACATCCATTAGGCCCATTGCTCGTCCATGAATTGCTTTCATCATTTCAAACCCCCGCCGAACGTGACCTGATTTGGTCAGGTCTGGATCACACTCCCCCCAATCAGGGCGCAATTTGGGAGGGTGACGGGCCAAACCCCATTCGGGAAGAAGCGTATACCTTAGGTGAAGAGGATCTCTTCGACGAGTTACCCCTTCTTCATGCGTGGAATTTAACTTCCGTTGACAACAGCATTGTTGATCGATGCAGCAACAATCTGACCATATGGGGAGCTAAAAGACCTTCGGAGTTTATCCAACTGTTCAAATTGTTGATGCCGACAAATGATCCGCAGTTGAATGAGATGCTGGTTTGTTGTGCGTATGGAATTACGTCTGTGTTGAAGCCTCAGGAAAATGGCTTTGTACAAAACGTGGCAAATTGGCTTTTGGAAAATGTTTTTGATCCGGAAGGAATTAGAAAATATCGTAGTTCGATTATAAGGGGGACAGGACATGTAATAATTGAACGAGCGTTTCAACTTGGGTTGATCTCTGCTGAAGAGGTTCAACGAGCTCGTCCGCCATTTTCACTTAAATTCGAGATGCTGCCCTTGGACAAAGCAGCTGCACAGGCAAGCGAATCCTATGGCCCCATTTGGCATGATTTGGCTTGGTACGTAATTAAGGACGCCTACCGCGGATTCTTTGAACCGAGACGCGAAAAAAGCGACTCCGGTTTACATCACGAATCTGAATTAACGCACCCCTGGCTGAGGGATTTTGAGATCGAATATGTGCTATCAGAAAAATTAGGGAATTTGACAGAACAAGAAAAAGAGACATTGAAAAACGACCTAGCACTACGTCATCAAGTCCAACAAAGACGAGAGAATGTAACGTTCGGCTTTTCAGAGGAACAGCGGTCGCAACTTTTAGACCTACTTGCTGAGACCAAAAAAAGAAAACTCCCAAGGCAGAAAAAGTCGGTACAGGTACCATTTTATGATGATGCAGCACGAGTACTTGACGAAGCTAGGGAAATACTGGGTTTTGATATCGGTCCACATCAGTTAACCCTCGCGGCTGCGTATAAATTTATTAAAAATCTAGGGTGGACAGAACAAACTTTCGAGGGGCAACCAAATGGCGGACAAGAGGGCGAAATAATCGGAGCAGATTTAGCCATAACCAGACAGCACTTCATGGCCAGCCACGGTGCGCGCTCAAAAATCATGAGTTTTGGTGAGAAATATGTTTGGACTGCAGTCCATCACTTGCAAGGATATTTTTCCGACTACATAGACCACAGCTCAATGGGCGGGGATAGGAAGCCAGTTTCGGATTATTCCTTAATTGAAGATTTTCCCAATCCAGCACAGCTAATCGAACCGAAGTATTCCTCACACGATAGACGCAAGAAATTCATTATTCCCTGCAATCTCTCCCCTGCTGCTCCTGAGATATCTGGCGATTTAAAGTTAGGAATTTCGAAGTGGGTTCAGGAAGCGGAGATACCCGACTTGTCAAAAGTTATATTTCCCGATTCCAAGTTTACAAAGCATTTGCTTGACAATCGCGAGATGACTCTCATTCATTCATTTATGAGTATCGCAGATCCGACTTGTCTAGGGAGGTCTCTTTTATGGCTTGATATGCTCTTAATTGAGCAAGACGATTGGCCAAAGGTAAAGACAAACCTGATAGCAGACAACTGTTTCATGAGGGAATTAATTGAGAATGCGTATCGGGGATTGACCACGAATATAGAATGTGACTGCTATATCTCACCCAGAGACGTGATTTTCCAAAATTGGAAAAGAGAGATAGAACCGCAAATTGCTCTCAGTGTTGTAAACAACGGTAAACTGGAATCAATCTTTCTTTCCAAGTGCGTTTGTGAGGTGACTGCAAGGTCTACCGAACATGGCGAACGTCATTTCACCTTACCGTCTAAGATACTCAGAAACGGTTTGGGTATAGCATCAGGTGATGGCACCCAATATTTCGATGCTCAAGATTGCCTAATCGCGATTAACACGGACGCAGGGAGTGGTTTTAAGGATTCGCAAGACAATCTTTATGTAGATCGTCAGAGACTGCTCGAATTTACGAATGCCAAGAATAAAATACCCATTTGGTTGGTTCGGTTTGATCGAAAACAATCGACCAAGGCTTTCTCTGCAATTGGTCGGGTGGATCCAGAAATATCGCATTACTGTCTCTTTTATTTAGATGGCACCACACTCTCGCAATTTAGTTTTGATCCAGATATCCGACCGTAGATTACCAGTGACGCTACATCCGTCCGCCACTATATTATTAATCTGGCAAAAAGTTGGAGGCCGTGCCCATGCCGCGGTGTGACCCGCCACACGCACCCAAACACCCTCGATTTGCCAGATCGCTAGTTTTTCGTGGACGCCTTCTGGCCATGAATCCCGGTGGGTTTGAGGAGATTATTTCCCAACTGCTCGCTGGAATGGGCTTTGAGATGGTCGAGGGCACCGGCTAAGAGCCTGCCCCCCCAAATTTCGCGAGTGGCTGCTCCCGGAGGTCTTCCGCAACGCGGTGCAAGCCAGCAACCTCCCCGGCTCCCAGGTTTATCGAATTGGCGTTTTGCAGAGACATGCTCTGCAGATCGGCATATTTTTTAAATCGGCGGTTTACAAAAATAGACTTTCATAAACCATTGGTTTACCATTTTATGTAATTGTAAACTCAAAGTGTTTTAAACGGTGAGTTGGTTTACGCTCTTGGGAATAGATATACCATGGGTATACAAAAGCGTGCGGTGCCAAACCGGCTGCTGAATCGCCTGCTCAAAGACCTGCCGGAAGGAGTGGCCGTTCCCAGCGCCTGGTTATCTGAGCAGGGAATATCTCCGCAACTCGTGCGTAAATATGTGGCGGGCGGCTGGCTCACGGCCTTGGCTCACGGCGCCTATGCGCGCCCGGCATTGCCGGTCGACTGGCAAGGGGTGGTGCTGGCACTCCAGCGATTGGCACAACACCCTATTCACGTGGGAGGGCTCTCGGCGCTGAATCTCCAAGGGCTGGCCCACTATCTGCCGCTGGGCGGCGAGCCGCGTATCCATCTCTGGAATCATGGGAAAAGGCTGGCACGGCTCCCAGCCTGGGTTTCAGCGATCTCCCTCCCGCAGCAGTTCGTTTTCCATCGTCAACGGCTGTTCGAGCCGGCCATTGTAGGCGAGGGGCTGGCGCATGTGCGGACCCGTGTGCGTGACTGGACATTGACGGTGTCTTCGCCGGAGCGGGCGATCCTGGAAGTGCTGAGTCTGGTGGATGAGTCGGCGGCGAGTTTCACGCATGCGGCGGAGTTATTCGACGGGTTGCCCGCGCTCAGGCCTGCGCTGGTGCAGCATTTGCTGGAAGGCTGTGTCAGCATTAAAGTCAAACGGCTGTTTCTCTTTCTCGCTACGCGCCACGAGACTCCGTGGAGCCGCAAACTGAACGCGGACTGTGTGGCACTTGGACAGGGTAAACGGCTCGTGACCCGTGGGGGGCGACTGGATACGAAGTTTTCGATTACGGTCCCGGAGGCATTCCATGTTGCCCAGGGATAACCTCTATCGTCCTCAAGTGGTGCTGTTGATGGATGTGTTGCCCCTCGTGGCGGAGGAACGCTGCTTTGCGCTCAAAGGCGGCACGGCCATCAATCTGTTTGTGCGCGATTTGCCGCGCTTGTCGGTCGACATCGATCTCACCTATGTGCCGGTACAGGATCGGACGACCAGCCTGGCGGAAGTCGGAAAGGCCTTGGAACGCATGGCGTTGTCCCTCGAAGGACAATTAAAAAATATTCGGGTGGATCGGAGGCGTGCTGAGGGAGAGATCGTCAAATTGTTAGCGTGGCGTGGCCCTGTGCGCGTGAAGATTGAGGTCTCGCCCGTGTTGCGTGGCTGCGTGCGCGAGCCGGTCATGCGAAGTGTCAGCCCGTCGGTGGAGGCAGAGTTCGGCTATATCGAGGTGCCGGTGCTGCACCTACACGATCTCTATGCAGGCAAGCTCTGTGCGGCGCTGGATCGACAGCATCCGCGCGATATGTTCGATGTGCAGATCTTGCTGGAGCATGAAGGGGTGGACGACGAGTTGTTCGAGGCGTTTCTCGTGTACCTGCTCAGTGGCGACCGATCTCTTGCCGATATGCTGGCACCTTCCCGCCAGCCGATTGGTGCTGTCTTTGAGGAGCAGTTCCGTGGTATGGCACTGAGACCGGTCACGGTCAACGAGTTGGAACAAACGCGTGAAACCATGATTGCTCTTATTCAGACCAAGTTGACTGATCGCCACCGTCAATTTCTGTTGAGCTTCAAGCGCGGTGAACCGGATTGGGAGCTTTTGCGTGTGCCAGGTGTTGCTGATTTGCCGGCGGTTCAGTGGAAACTGCAGAATGTCCGACGCATGGCGCCTGCCAAACGCGAGCAGGCAGTCGAACGTCTCCGGCATGTGCTATACGGATAGACGATGTCCGAATACCACCGGCCGTCTGATCGGAGAAGGGTTCGACCACCCGCCGCTGGACACCTTGGTGCTGGCGCTGCCGATTTCGTGGGAAAGAACTCTTCAGCAATATGCTGGCCGCCTGCACCGGGAACACGCCAACAAACAAAATGTTCGCATCTACGACTATGTCGAAAACGATCAGCCGCAATTGGCGCGAATGTGGGACAAACGTCAGCGTGGTTACCGGGCTATGGGGTATGAGATCAGGCCGACGGATGGGCTTATTTTAGGAAACGGCCTGAACCTAAAATAACGAGACAGGCTATTTTAGGCTCAGCAGGGGAATTCGACTTTGTTTATGAATCGGAGTTTTCCAAATTCGTTCCCCCGTTTTTCTGATTTACTCCTTGTTTTTTCTGCACAAATCAGACGTATTGTTATCACTCATAAATAAGTGAAGTCTTTTTGTCTGGAGCCAAGCACCGAGGGTCGGTTTTTTTGTGCGTATTTGTTAAGAGTCGGCTTTGTGCAATCTTTCGTTACCAATCTGCCCCCAGACGATCAACCACAATCTGGTGCACAACGGCATGGGGCCCGAGCCTCGCCAGATAGACGGCCGTCTCTGCGATGTCATACGGATTGATTTTTTCGCTGCGGAGAATATCCTCAGCAAGTGCATCAACAAGTTCGTCCGCTACCCCACCCGGACAGATCGCGCTGACTTTGATGTTATATGCCCGGCCTTCATCAGCCAGAGACTTGGTCAACGCCATAATCGCGTGCTTGGAAGCACTGTATGTTCCCGTTCCCGCCCAAGCTTGGAGACCTGCCACGCTCGACATATTAATGATGAGTCCGCCTCCCTGCTTTTTCATTTGTTTAAAACCGGCCCGACAGCAGATAAATGTCCCTCGAAGATTCGTATTCATGACCTCGTCAAAGGCTTTGGTGGTGGTGTCCGCCAGACGGCCTCCTCCAAACATTCCTGCATTATTCACCAGAATATCCAGCCGCCCATAGCGATTGACCGTTTCCCGAATGAGTGTGTCTACCTGGCCTTCGTCTGACACATCCGTTTGAATCGCGGATCCCTCTCCGCCATGTTTCCTGATCTGCGCGGCCGTCTGTTCACAGCGGTCCAACCGCCTGGCGGCCACGATCACTTTTGCCCCTTCTTCACCGAAACGGAGGGCAATGGCTTTCCCTATCCCGCTACTGCTTCCGGTGACCACGGCTGTTTTTCCTTCCAGTCGTTTCATCGCTTCCCTCCTCCCTCAATCCTTCTATGGAATCACTGTATCAGCTCAATTCACCTGGCTGCCCTCTTTAATTGACTTTAGACAACCCCATCGGTGCATGCAATTCATGGTAAAAAAATAATGTCCTGATCCCTGCGATTGAATCTGACCATTCCCTACTGGTTTTTGATTGAACCTTTTGTTTCATCGGGAAATTACCGTGACGAATTGTACAAGCCTTTTGTGACAGTCAACGTAAAAGGGTAGACAACTTCTCAGTGGTTATCTTGCCCCTTTTTCATCAAGAACAGGATGCATTGTGTAAGCGGACAATTCTCAAGGTTGGTTTATTGGAAACCGACAAGTTGAGATATGGCTGTCTCATCGACCATTTCCCTTGCACAAGATGAGCGGGAAGCCCTTCGTTCCCTCATCGCCGATCAATTGAAACGAGGCAACTTGGACTTGCCTCTCTTACCTGTAGTGGCCAACCAAGTCCTCATGCTCTCAAGCGATCCGAATGCGGATGCCACTAAACTCTCGACGTTGATTCAACAAGATCAGGCCCTCGCCGGCAAGATTCTGCACATTGCCAATTCGCCGGCCTATCTTCCTCGATCGCCTATTGTGTCTCTCCAGCAGGCCATTGCCTGGCTGGGCCTCAACATGTTGGCCGGGCTGGCGTTCTCCATTTCGGTGCAGAGAGGAGTCTTTACGATCAAGGGGTATGAAAAGGAAGTCCGGACATTGTGGCATCAGGCCCTCGCCACGGGTCTTTACGGAAAAGAAATCGCACGCCGCATCCGCCACAATGTGGAAAACGCATTCCTCTGCGGGTTGTTGCATACAATCGGCAAGCCCTTGCTGCTTCATCTCATCATCACATCAGGGCAAACTCCAGAGGTTCGTCCCTCTTGGACTCTCATGGAATCTCTCATACAAGAATGGCACATTTCCGCCGGGGCAAAACTTGCCGAAGCCTGGAAATTACCCGAACCGGTGCAAGAAGCCATTCGCCTGTACTCAGACCAGACCTTTCATCAGGCCATCTCACCCACAAAAGGCGCTATGATCACGTGTCTGGCCGATCATTTGGCCTCATGGCTTTTAAATCCTTCTTCACATGACGAAGAGAGGCTTCGCGCCCTTCCTGTCGTCCAAGCCCTGAATTTTTATCCTGAGGACATGACCGCGCTTCTCGATCAACGCGAAACCATCCAGCACCGAGTGGAAGCCTTCCTGGTATGAATCCCTCCCAACAGTACGACCTCTTGGTGATCGGAAGCGGTCCGGCCGGTCAGAAGGCTGCCATTCAAGGCGCGAAAGTAGGGAAGCGGGTGGCGCTGATTGAACAAAACCGGGAAGTCGGCGGGGCATGCGTCTATCAAGGGACCATCCCGAGCAAAACTCTACGCGAGAGTGCCCTGCAAATGGTGCAGTTCCGTCAGGCCGGGGATGTGTTTGAATTTCGCATGCGGGATGACGTGAAAATTGCCAGCCTCATGGCGCGCTTGGACAACGTGGTTCGCGCCCACGGGGAATTCATGAAGGAACAGATTGGGCGAAATGGCATTGAGCGATTTCATGGGCGTGCGCAGTTCGTGTCTGATCGGGAAATACACGTCAAAGGGTTGAATGGCCAACACACCTTTATGACAGCGCCCATCATCGTTATTGCCACCGGCTCTCGCCCACGCGTACCTGACAACATTCCCATCGACCACGAACACATCCTGGACAGCGACTCCATTCTCTCCCTGGTGTATTTACCGAAATCCCTGACTGTCTTGGGTGGTGGCGTCATTGCGAGTGAATACGCCTCCATCTTTGCCCTACTGGGGGTGCAAGTGACCATGGTTGACACGGCTGACCGTCCGCTCAAGTTTTTGGATCAAGAACTCACCGATGAATTTTGTGGAGCATTTGAGAAAACCGGCGGGCAGTACCTGGGCCTCCAAACAATCAAGACGGTTCAGTGGGATGGCTTTTCAAAAGTGAGGACAGTCTTAGAAAGCGGTGAAACGCTTGAGAGTGAAAAGATGCTGGTGGCCCTTGGGCGAGTAGCCAATCTGGAAAATCTGAATATTCAGGCCGCCGGATTAAACCCGACGACTCGAGGGCTCATTTCGGTGAATGCCCACTGTCAAACCACGGTTCCCCATATCTATGCTGTCGGTGACGTCATTGGCCCTCCTTCACTCGCCTCCTGCTCCATGGAACAAGGCCGACGGGCCGTCTGCCATGCGTTGGGATTGGAAACCGGAGTCGCACCGGAGAATATTCCCATGGGCATTTACACCATTCCCGAAATGTCCAGTGTGGGGTTGAGCGAACAAGAAGCCAAAGATAAATGGGGCGGAGCCATCATCGGACGTGCACGATTCCATGAAATTGCCCGCGGACAGATTTCCGGAATGACCAACGGTCTGCTCAAAATGGTCGCTGACCCAAAAGGGAAACAACTGCTCGGTGTGCATATCGTGGGCGAAGGCGCCACTGAACTCATTCACATCGGCCAAATGGGTCTGCTTCACCACATTCACATCGATCAATTCGTCGAAAACATCTTTAACTTTCCCACGCTCGCGGAAGCCTATAGGGTTGCCGCCCTGGATATTGTTAAACAACGACAACACTAAATCTCTTATCTTTTCCCTTCATTCCACAATAAAAGAAGAAGTGTATCCTTATGGAAGGATGAAATGATTCAATTATAGCCAAATGGCGAAGCGGAAATCTGAAGAAACTCACCCCAAAAAATGGAAGGAAGAGAACAAACGCCCTCTCAGAACCGGTAACTGAGTTCCAACATGTGCAGATCAACTCCCCGATTATCCGTCCCATAAATCGTGGCATCTGACATATGATGAAACCGCCATCCGATCGACACATCCCAGGGAAGATGATAAGTAATGCCCCCATGCCCGATAATTTGGACGGGTCCTCCGATGTCTTGACTCCCAAACTCATAATCGCTCAGATACGCCAAGCCGCCTCCAAGATCGAAGGTGAGCCTCCAACTTGGTTTGGTAAATGCGATGCCCGGAGTCAGCTCAGTGATGAACCCGGTATCATCCGCCGCTCTCAACGCCCCAGCGGTCGCATTGAGCCGCCAACGGATCTCCCACCCCGAAGGAAATTCCCAACTCCAAGGAAGTCCAATAACAGCAAACGCATCGTATTGCTCAAAATCTTCCTTTTCGGTTGGTGGTATTCCAATCGTCTCAGAATTGATCCCTACCCGTAACCCAATGGAGATCAATTCAATCTCTTTGGTAAGGCCAGGTCCCGGAAAAACCATCATCAGCCCCACGGTCATAACCAGAGCATTGATTATGTTCGAGGGGAACATGAACACGTTCTTCTTTCTCTCCACAGTTAGTCTTTCTGTTGTTTTATGACGGCCTATCCATCCACCAATTGCCGATGATGTGAACGAACACTGTCTGGAGCATCAAACAATACTTCCCCAACATCTCATTATTTTGGCAACAGACATTCCCTCCCATTCGACAAGTTTACATTCCTCTCTGCCCGAAGACGAAGAATGCGGTATAAAAGTGTAGAAGGAAAGTAAAGATAAGAAAGACAATTGCGCGATGAGAGTTTGAAAAATGTGGGGATACTATTATTTTCACATTGGTCTGCTTTCCCTTCCATTCTAACGGAATTTAGCCATGCCTGGTAAACGCACCTCCTGAAATATATTCAATAGTTCTATTTTTCTGAAAGTCCCTAATCCTAGGCAGGATGCCTCCCTTTTCCCATAAAACCTCGAACACCCTACCATATATTTCGGTTTTGACAAGAGACATTCTGAATTCACACCTTCCATCTCACCAGACACGATACACACAGAAACCATCTTCATGGGTGCCGCAGCAACCCATCCAACGTGGACAAGGTATGGTCATATTTGAGAGTGAAGCACCTGATCTTTCCAGGCGGAGCCTCTTAACACCAAATCCAGAATTATTGCTTCCGCTTGCCTGACGGCACCCCTTCCCCCTCTCTCATCCAAGTGGGGCCTCCGGGGCAGTGCTCCTGAAGGGGAAATAAGATGGGCTTCTGATGAAGGGTTCAATCAATGCCCGGTGCAGTATCCTCATCCCGCCGTTCCTTTTGAGCCTGGTGATAGATCTTCTCGGCTTCCTCCAAAGCCTTGGCTTGTTGAATTTCAAACACCTCATTGGGAGTGAGATATTTTAAGGCCGTGGCTCCAAGCACCTTTTGATCAGCTGTCCCTTTTAATTGAATATTAATCAAGGCGTCCGCCCCGATCCTTCGCGCTTTCTTAATAAGGGCAAAATGGAGTTCATCCCAATTGACTTTCGGTTTATCCGGAGACTGTCCAACCTCAATCTCATCCATGGTTTCATAAGGAACAATCGGCATCTCATCAAGAATCTCGATAGCTTTATTCGAGTCGGGATTTTCCTCTGAGGTGGACGTCTCATCAGCAACTGGTTCGGCTCGCGGAGTTCGGGCTACGTCTCATCAGCAACTGGTTCGGCTCGCGGAGTTCGGGCTACCTCCACATCAAAATTTTTCAGTCGCAATGCAGCCAATGCCGCCTCGTGTGAATTACTGCTTTGAGACAGACGCTTGAGTTTCTCCACTCGTTCAAGGGCTTCTTGAAGACTCATTCTCGCCCCCTTTTTCCGAAGTACATTCACCGGCATTACGCTACTCCACAATCTCTTGCCATATAACATCCAGGGTCTTTACAAAAAGAAACGGCTCATATCTCATGACCGCAACGCACGGAATACGAGGATTACGAGGAATGAGCCATGAAAGACAACCGTCCCTTTCGGTGAGATTTCTACCTGTCTAGGATTCAGGTTGTCAAATGATCTTTGAACAAGGTCAGAAAACCCCCTCTATGGCGTCAATGCAACCCCTAATGCTCTGCCACCCCATGGACTGGTCGTACGATCATTCACCCCTATCAATCCCAATGATCCCCGGAAGAAGTCATGAGAGGCACTTATCAAGAAAACCACTCTTGTCAAAACAAATTATGACATTGGGCCATCGATCGGCGTAGGGTCGAGGTGATCTTCCCCAGAAATCGTGGACGCCCTCAGTTGCTCGAAGCACTCCCTCTTCTATTTGCCCTACCATCGACGATTGCTCGTCGGTCCGTATTCCAGTATCCCCATGCTCCCCCGCCTTGGGACGTGCTGGCACCGTCTGCTGGGCCTCCCACCGACGTTCGAACTCCGCAGGACTCACATAGTCTAATGTGAAATGGAGGGGGTGGATATGATAAAATGGAGGGGGTGGATATGATAAAAGCCTTCAAGATGGGCAAAGATCTCACTGTGCATCTCTCGCTGAAGGAGGAGCCCTCCACGTTGGTCGAGAGCCAGTTCGATCTTCAGCGTCGCAAAGAAACTCTCGGCCACGGCATTGTCCCAATAATCCCCCCGCCGATTCATCGAGCTCTGGATTTTCCAGGCGACGAGCCGCTGCTGGTACCCCACGGCAGTGCATTGACTACCTTGATCGGAATGATACACCAGCGCCACCGTGGCCTCACGCAGTGCGATCGCCAGATCTAGCGCCCCCACGGAAGGCGCCTTCGCTCATTTTCAACTTTGCGAATATTATCACCGCCTGCCATTGGGGTGGATGCTCTCGGAATTCAGCAGACAGGAAATTGACGCACAATGACCCGGGCTCGACGAAGGACCAGGGACGATAACTTTGCAGGCGGCCCGCACCACTTTTCACAATCTGGGAACCGTACTTCTTCGACTGGCCGGAAAAACCAATCACCCGAA
>WHTE01000072.1 GCA_009377845.1 Nitrospirales bacterium
ACGGGTTCATGTTGAAGGACCCTGTTCGCCTGAGGAACAAGAGAAATTAGCGGTGAGGGGAGCCGATATCCTTGAGGCTCTGGAGCAGGGCAGGAGTGTCGATCTTGAAGGCGTGCTGGTGGTTGATGATGTAATGCTGGATCTCCTGCCGCTTCGCGACCTATCAGGACTTTCCGACATTCCTCCGGCTGTGCGAGAACGCCTACAACACCGGCACATTTCAGCGGTTCGTGTCATTCCAGGGGCTCTCTCCATTCGGCATTCCCGGTTTGAAAAAGTCCTGGCGACCAATCTGGTAGAAGGTGCCCTGCTGATGCTGGGAGCGGTGGATTTCACTGGAACGGTCTTTCAGCAGTCAATTGACTTTTCTAAAACAGTGTTTGTGGGCCCGTTAAACTTTTCAACGGTGCGGGTCGATTTTGAGGGGTTTTTCATTGGATCCCAATTTGACCAGGCTGTGGATTTTTCTCAAGTGATCTTTGGAACCCATTCCCGGTTTCATAAGGCGGGCTTTCGCGATCAGGTCACATTTGCCGACGCGCATTTCACCGGAGTTGCTGAATTTTTGGAAGTCGAGTTTCAGCAGGCGGCGGATTTTTCCCGATCCCATTTTGCCAGTGGAACGGGATTTTCCGGGTCGATCTTTAACGGGCCTGCTGACTTTTCCGCCGTCACGGTTGATCATGAAATTTTTTTCCGGTTCACGGAATTTAAACAACTAGTCTCCTTTCAGCACACTCAATTTCATGATGCCGTCGATTTTACGAACGCCAGGTTTGACGGAGGACAGGATTTTTCAGAAGTGGTGTTCCACACCCCGCCGGAATTGACCGGAAGCAATGTATCCCTTGATGCGGCTTCTGGTCAGGGTTGGCGGAGGCAACAAGCCCAAGTAGGGATCTTTGCGGGGTTGGTTATTTTGGTGTTATTTTACCTCTGGGTTTCGAAGGGGAAAAAGGCAGCCTAAATGGTTCCAACCACTATATTTTGTTAGGGTATTGCAGCTTCACACAAAAGATGGTATACCAATTTGCATATCCGCACTCTGGACCCCAGCCGAGAGGCTCTTGATTGGATCCCGTCCCTTCCCTGATTATTTCCGACCTTGAAGATGACGATGCCTATCAGGTCAAGCTTGAGGCCTTTACCGGCCCCATGGACCTTCTTCTCCACCTGATTCGGAAACATCAGATCAATATCTATGATATTCCGATTGCGCTGATTGCTCAGCAATACTTGGAGTATCTGTCCTTGATGAAGACGTTGAACCTGTCGCTGGCTGGTGAATTTCTGGTGATGGCGGCCACGCTTCTCTACATCAAATCCCGGATGCTCCTTCCCAAAGAAGAAAAAGCCGAGACGGAGGATGAGGAAGGCCTGGATCCTCGCACGGAATTGATTCGGCAATTGGTCGAATATGAGCGGTTTAAGGAAGCGGCCGGGACCTTGGTCGCACGGGAACGTATCTGGCGGGAGTCGTTTGGGCGCGGTCCTTTTTCATTGCCCGTAGAATCCGTGGAGGAGAAGGAGATCGCCACCGAGGATCTTCAATTATTTGATCTGCTCAGTGCGTTCCAGGAAGTCCTGGACCGTGCTCCAACCGACCAATTTGTGGAATGGTCCAGGGAAGCCTGGACGGTTGAGGATCGCATTCAGGTGATTTTGGAGCGGTTGGAAGGGGAGTCGACCATTCCTTTTGAAGGGTTGTTTGAACAGCATTGGTCGCGGCCGTTAGCCATTGTCACGTTTTTGGCCTTGTTGGAACTGGTCCGGATGAACCTGGTTCGGTTATTTCAAGGAGAGTGGTTTGGCCCCATCCAGGTGACCCGTCGGTTTGTTCCAGCGGGAGGGCCTGATTCTAATGGAAGTATTCAAGCAGAGGAGTTGTAACTCTTCAGCCGACCCGGGGTCTTTGATTGTGGGATTACGAACCGTGGAGAATCAGAAATTGAATACAAGAACATTGAATGTGGCGGTGTGAGATGGACTGTCTCAGTCCACAGGGTCTCAGTCCACAGAGGAGGAATAGATGATTACCGAAGCACTCACCAATGGACACTTAACCTCAAATGTTGTAGACACCGAGGTGCACGAGGATTCTGCCTTGGTCGATGCCTCCGTCAACGGCCATGACACGGAACAGGCCACGACCGCCAACACCGAGAGCCAAGAGGCGGCGCTGGATCTTGATGAACTGAAAGGTGTCTTTGAGGCGTTGCTCTTTGTCTCGCATGACCCTCTGAGCCTCGAAAAGCTGGCTTCGGTACTCGAAGGAGTGCCCAAACCATCTATTAAGACTGCCTTGCAGAGTCTCCAAGCCGAGTATGATGAGGCTGGTCGTGGCTTGCAGATTATGGAAGTGGCTGGCGGTTATGTCATGGTGACGCGGCCTGAACAGAGTATCTATATCAAGCGACTGGCCAAGGCGAAACCTTCCTCCAAGATTTCCCGGTCGGCGTTGGAAGCCCTGGCGATTGTGAGTTATAAACAGCCCATTACCCGGGCGGATATTGAAAAAATTCGAGGTGTGGAAACTTCCGGTGTGCTGCGTACTCTCCTGGATCAGAAATTGATTCGGATTGTCGGGCGGCAGGATATTCCAGGTCGCCCTATTTTGTATGGGACCACCAAACAGTTTCTTCAACGGTTTGGCCTGCGTGATCTTCGAGACCTGCCTCCCTTGAAAGAACTGAAAGATTTAGGTAGCCCGGAACAATTTCCTATGGAGCTTCCCTTTGAATCTGAGGGAGGCGAGGGAGAATCTCGCGTCGCCGATCTTTCCGCCTGATTCGGGCTGAAGCCACGCGTTCCGCTAGCCTTTCTTGTTGCCTGCCGGTCTTCTCTCCTACAATGGGTGTTCCATCTGCATCTAGAGCGGGATGAGTTCCTATGGCCTTGTTGTTACCTGAAAAAAAATCTTCCCTTGGTGCTGATTTAGCCAAAAGGTTGGGCACAGACAAGGTGCGGTGGGATTGGGCGACGCTGAAGGCCTATTCCGTCGATGCCAGTATCTATAAGATTCCCCCACAGGTCGTTGTTCTTCCTGAAACGGAAGAGGAGATTGATGCCGTGATGGAGTATGCCGTCAGGGCTGGAGTGCCGCTCACCCCGAGGGCCGCCGGAACAAACCTGACCGGGTCAGCCATCGGGTCCGGCATCATCGTGGATATTTCCCGGATGAACCGAATGCTTGAAGTGAATCGGGAAGAGCAGTGGGCGCGTGTGCAGCCCGGTCTGGTTTTGTCCGAATTCAATAAGCAGTTAGCCTCCCTGGGGTTGATGTATGGTCCCGATCCTTCAAGTGGGGATATGTGTAAATTGGGAGGCATGGTCGCCAATAATACGGCTGGTCCGCATACGCTTCGCTATGGATCGGTTAAGGATAATGTCCATACCCTCCGGGTCCGGCTGTTAGCAGAGGGTTGGCTTGACGCTCAGGCTGTTGATATTGGAGGAGCGGTTCATGCCTCGTTGTTGAATCAGTATGCACCCTTGCAAGCGGTGTGGGCGATGCTCCTTCAGGACCAGGCCGTGATTCGTGCCAAGCGTCCCAAGGTGAGTAAAAACAGTTCCGGCTATAACGTGTTTGATTTGGTGGAAGGGCTGGAGCGGGGTGTGTTTGATGTTCCGAAGCTTTTTATCGGCAGTGAGGGCACGCTCGGGATCATGAGTGAGGCCAAAGTCAGATTGGTCAAACGACCTGATGCCACGGTGACGGGCCTGATCCATTTCCGGCACCTGGAGGGTATGGGCGAAGCGGTGCCTCACTTGTTGGAGTTGGAACCCAATGCCTTGGAGGTGATGGATGGGAATACGTTGGATTTGATCGGGCGAGATCGCCATGGCATCCCATTAGATGCCGCGGCCACCCTGCTCATTGAATTCAATGAGGGAGAAGGAACTGATCGTCGGGAACGATTGCAGGAGATGTGCCGAACCTTTCCCCTGACCGGTGAGGTGAGGCTGGCGTCGGATCCGGCTCAGCAAGCCGACCTATGGAAGGCGCGCAAGGCATTGTATCCGACACTCTATCGGTTCGATCCCCTGAAAAAGCCGATCAATTTTGTCGATGACGTGGTAGTGCCGGTCTCACGCACAGGAGAATTGATTCGATATTTGGAAGAGTATTTCGGACGCCAGACGGTCTCCGTCGCCATCTTTGGGCATGTGGGGAATGGTAACGCGCATATTGTGCCGCTGCTCGATCTTCACAATCAACGGGATTTTGACTCGATGGTGGAGGCGCATCGTGAGATTCACCAGACGGTGTTGAACCGGTTTGACGGATCTATTTGCGGAGAACATGGGGACGGGCGTGTACGGGCGGAGACAGTTCGGTTGATGTATGGAGAAGAGGTCTATCGGATCTTTGTTCGGGTGAAGCAGGCGTTTGACCCACGGGGGATGATGAATCCTGGTGTGAAAATCAGCGAAACGTCGTTTACGGAGCATATTGATTACGAACGACTGGGGAAGCCCTGTGCGACCTGTGCCAAATGCAATTCGGTGTGTCCGGTATATGACGTGTTCCAGTCTGAAGATATGAGTGCGCGCGGCTGGTTTGAGATTGTCACGGCCTCGGATTACCAGTATCTACAATCCGAACGGGTCGTGGAAGCCTGCTTGAATTGCAAATCCTGCCGCACCGTTTGCCCGGCAGGGGTCGATGTGTCCGATCTGATTCTCCAGCGACGGGCCGAGCATCCCAATCGGCTGGCCGGTTGGATCTTTGCCCTCCATGCCCGTCCATGGCTCTTTCATCCGTTGCTGAAGCTCATGGCATGGACACAATCTTTTTGGGATCGTCCGATCATTCGAGGCGTGTTGGAACGCGTGACTCGCCCTGTGTTGCGGGGATTGGCCGCCACGGCGAAAATTCCTCGAGACATGGTGCTTCCGACCTTTGCCACACGGCATTTGCGTGATCGGTACCCCGATCTCTGTCAACCCGATCATGTTCGACAGGCGCCAGTCGCATATTTCCACGGGTGTGCGGCCAACTATTTTGATGATGGAGTGGGCGATGCCGTGATCGGTCTCTTAGCCGATCATGGCGTGAAGGTGGCTCTGCCGCCACAACGATGTTCGGGGACGCCGATTGAAACGTATGGATTACGTGATTTGGTGAAAGAAGGCGCACGGGAAAACCTGGCTCACCTGGGGCAGTTTCAAACGGTGATTACCAGTTGTGCCTCTTGTACGTTAAGCCTGAAGGATTACGCCAAGCTTTTTCAAGGGGAGCCGGAGGAAGCCGTGGCTCTCGATTTACAAAAACGAGTCAAGCATATCTCTGAATTTCTGGTTGATCGGGGGGCTTTCCCAAGAAACACGCTGAGCACTCCTGCATTCCCCAATGAGAAGTTGCCGAAAGTGACATACCATTCTTCGTGCCATCTTCGCGCGGCCGGCGTGTCCCAAGCTCCGCGAGACTTGCTGTCGTCATTGACTGATCTTGAATTTGTCGAAATGCAGGATGCCGATCGGTGTGCGGGCGGAGCTGGCACGTATATAATAAAAAATTATGAGACCTCTCAGGAAATTTTCCAACGAAAAAAACGAGCTATTCAACAAAGCGGGGCTCAAGTGGTGGCCACGAGTTGCCCCGCATGCATGATTCAGTTAAAAAATGGTCTTCGTGGGATGGCGGAGGTCAAGCATATTGCGCAGGTCATGCGGGAGCATCCTCAGAAGAGGCAGGAGGGGTGATACGTTGAATCTCAGTGCGTGCTCCCGTCGGGAATCGTAATGGTTTGAATTGGAATTGAGGGTAAGTTTTACATGAGGAACATCGGATGGTAAAAATTTTGATATTCGGACTTGCACTTCGGGATGTTGTTGAAGATCCTGAAGTGGAAATAACTCTTGAGAAAGCCACGACCCTTCGTCAATTGCTAGAGGATTATCCCGATCACTTTCAAGAGTTAATGCCTTTTCTTCATTCCAATCAGTTGATGTTGACCATTAATCAAAAGATCTCCACATTGGAAGCCCAAGTGAAAAATGGGGATATAGTCAAGATTACCCACCAGGATAGTGAGCACCATGCAGATGGGGCGATGTGGCAGAATCCTTAACACGGCAAAGGTTGCCAGGAAAAGTTTGTCTTGCAGGAAGGAAGAAAGTTTTTGGGGAGAAAGGGAAAAATGTGGTGTTTTAGGTCGTGTTTGGCGAGAAAATCAGTGGTTCCTCGTCACATTTTTTGCAATTGAGTATGGTATTGAGGTGTGCCCGACGTCCTTCTGACGAAAGAACCCAGGGTCGAAAACTCAGTGGGGGCTGATGCCGTACGTGTTGCCGGTGGCCACAGGCCAGATCCGCCACCCAATCGTCAACGTCATCTTGGTGAAACCCGATAATAGGTTGATTCATTCTCCCTCAGAATATCGTGGAGTTAGGGAAAAAGTGACGAACGAATTACTTTCCAAAGACTTCTTTGAGTAAATCGGTGACGCGCGCCGCGGGGTTGGTTCGTATTTTTTGCTCCTCTTGCGCCAGTGTATAAAATAGCCCGTCCAAGCTTTTCCCGACCACATAGTCGTCCACATCGAAGGCCGGTCCTTTGACGAACGGCAACGTCAAATATTGTCCCACCAATTGTTTGTATTGTGTGGTGACCCCGACCTGGTTCATCGTTTTCTCCACTTCCGGTTTGAACGCAGTGGCCAGTTGGTCACGGGTTTTGCCTTTGAAATAATCCGTGGCTGCGGTATTTCCTCCATTCAAAATTTTCCTGGCCTCGTCAAAACTCATGTTCGTGACAGCATCTTTAAAGATGGGTTGGGCCAAAGGGGCGGCCTGCTCGGC
Source organism: Nitrospirales bacterium (assembly GCA_009377845.1). Taxonomy (GTDB): domain Bacteria; phylum Nitrospirota; class Nitrospiria; order Nitrospirales; family UBA8639; genus Nitrospira_E. The sequence goes on from WHTE01000072.1 coordinate 6,805, forward strand.
GGCCCGGTTCATACTAACCACAAACTCATCCACCCGAGATCCGAACCCGGCGAGTCGAAGGGCTTTGTCCATGGATTGAAGTTTTTCCGGTAGTAAGATTTTAATGGCCTCATTTTTTAAAAAGCCGTCTGTGTTGCCTGTGAGATTCACCGTGTTTTCGGTCCCGATGCTGAGAGCCTCTTTGAGGCCTGAGATGATCTTGTCATCTCCGAGAGTTTTTGCGCCCGGCGAAGCCAATTTGTCGACTCCTTTCAGAAAGTCATCAAATTGTGCGGAGGCAATTTGTGGGAGGAGCAGGAAGAGAAAGCTCACGATGGCACGAGAAGAGTTCATCGTTCACTCCTTGTTGAAAGGGGCTGTTGGATAATTCAAAGAATTCTTGATTTCAGGCTATCCCCTGACACCTAAACCCACACGACAAAGGCAGAGTGACTGTTCAAAATGGCCGTCCAGCCCTGTCCTGAGCCCTCCCCTCCGAGCAATGCGAACGCAGCTGGCCTGCCTGTGGAGCCTACTCCGCCGAAGTAGCTTTGGCTACGAAGGCCGGGAGCTCCGGCGCAGGCACGGCGGCATTTTTCAACAGTCCCTGAAAATATAAAGAAATAATACGGGGAGAGTCGGAGGAAAACGCATATGACAGGTGAGAGAATATAAGAGCCTGCTTACCTCATTTTCCTGTGAGATGGGACCCACAAGGAGAGGGGAGACTTGCGGCCTGGGATTATCCAGGGGAGGATAGACTAAATAAATGAGCAGTCTTCAAATCCTCAGGAGGCAAATTCCGGCTCTTCCTCGTGGGTGGTCCAAAAAGGCCACAGTGGATGTGGCGAGACCCAAGGTTAGGCCACAGGAGTACAACTCATCCCTGAACCCTTGTGTTTGGTCGAGGACGCTAAAGGCCTGGAGAGGAGGGGACGTGTTTTTTTCTTCATCGCCTCTCGCTGAGGATTTAGGCGATTTTCCAAAATCACGGGATCAATAACTTCACCGCATTGCAAGCATCGTTTGGTCAAGATCTCCATCCCACCAGCGTCATAGTTCACATTCATGCACCAGTGGGAAACCATGAATCCTCCACATCGTGTACAGACATCCGAATGTCGTGGATCGACGGATTTTGTCGTTGGAGTGGCGATGGGTTGTACGGTTTCATGCTTGATGGGACGTTTCCCAACCGTAGAGGTCTTTTTCTGTATTCCAAAATGTCCCATATTTATCTCCTTTTCCAGAATGCCGCGACATGTTTAATGCTATTTAATACTAAATGTTATGTTTAGATATAGCTCTTTGACCTTAAGTCAAGATTAACACAATATTAAAAATTCCTCATAATCGTGGAAAGAGAATAATCAGCAATCCGCATACAGATGAAAAAAAATAAGAAAAATAGACATATGCAATCTCGATATAGTTTATAATGCGTATGTTGTTATATCTAGGTAATAACGCAGCGCAAAAAAGACCAAAAAAAATGGTGAGATTATCAGGGGGAAACGTAGCCTTGTGTGAGACTTAGGCTTTTGGTGACAAATAAGGGAAGATCATGAAAATTCCCTGGGAACGAAAATTGTTCTAGGGCCAGCGAAAATGAACCGTGGTTGGATTTTTTGCTGTAAGGTTGATGATTTTTTCAATAGTCGTTCCACTCGAATCGGTTGCTTGTACCACATATTTTCCGGCAGGAAGGTTGAGGAATAACCAGGGACCTTGTACCTCTTCACTTGGAATGGAGATGAGGTTCGTTCGGTCATGGTGTAATACCTCAATGGCCACATTGGCTAAGAACGCGCGTTGCCCTTTCACAAAAATCAACTTCAGGGAATAGGGTGGGTATGACACTCTACGTTCTTCCTTCCCTAACCCGGCACTGAAATATTGAATGTTATTCTGCTTGTATAAGGGAAAGTTGAGCTGTTTGGGAATAGTTTCACCTTCCAGTGGAATTTCCAGGTACTTGGAGAAATGTTCAGAGGCTTCGCCGGCGCTGGCCCACGATGAGGTTGAAAGAGTAATCAAAGACAGGCTCATGAACGTGCTCGCCCCCAGGCAAAAAATGATCAGCCACCGTCCATATCCATATGCTCGTCCCAAGCCTTTTAATCCCTCTGTCGTTGCCCCACTTGTGATGGCATTTCTTCCTCTCACGGTGTACTTCTCCTTTCCCTTAAAATCTCATTGATTCTCTCATGCACCCGACATTTATACTAGCAATTTACCTGTGGTTAAGAATAGCGCAAATATTCAAATGGTCAAGTTCCAGGCTCGATCGAAAACGAACAAGGGAGTGAGGGGATGTAGCTACTGAGCACTCCCTCATGGTCCTTGGTTGCCGCGCAATGGCACAGTGGCGCGTGTCAGCCTGGTGAAGGTTTGAATTATGCCACGGTCTCCATGGGGAAACCTCTCTCAACGCAGGCGATCAGAGAGATTTTCTCATCAACTTGAGGCTTACGGCGAGGGAGGCAAGTTTTCCGGGGATGGGTCCACGTTGCGAAGCGAACGTGGCAGGTGTTCGACGGATGTGAGGTCTATGATATCTTTTTTGGTGTTGATCCCGAGTGATTTGAATTTTCTGGCCGTGGGGAATATCCGGTTTTCCAATGAGGTGACCGTCGCATTATAGGATTCTACGGCCCGGCCCAACGCCTGTCCGACTTTAGAAAAATGCTCTGCCATAGTGCTCATGCGATCGGCGAGTTCCTGTCCGAGGGCGCTAATCCGTTGGGCGCTTTCGGCAACTTGCTCCTGGCGCCACCCATAGGCAATGGCGCGCAGCAGCGCGATGAACGTGGTGGGCGTCGCGATGACCACCTTTTTCGTCAATGCCGATTCGACGAGCGAGGGATCACGTTCAGCGGCAGCGGCTAAGAACGAATCATTGGGGATAAACAAGACCACAAATTCCGGGGCGGCCGGAAATTGATCCCAATATTCCTTTGAGGCTAATTGACTGATATGGCGTTTTACCTGGCCTACGTGCCGACTGAGGGCGGCTTCCCGATCCTCGTCCGTGTGCGCCTCCAGGCTTTCTAAAAAGGCGCTGAGAGGTACTTTTGAATCGACGACCACGTCTCTCCCTGCCGGGAGCTTTACGATCATATCGGGACGCAATCGCCCCGTATCGGTGGAGACGCTTTCCTGTTCAAAGAAATCGCAGTTTGCGGACATGCCTGCCAATTCAGCGGTTCTGCGAAGTGCGATTTCCCCCCAGCGTCCTCGAACTTGCGGCGATCGTAAGGCATTCACCAATTTTGATGTTTCCGTTTGGAGGATGGATTGGGCTGAAGCCAATTGGCGCAGTTGTTCGCCCACCGCACTGAGTTCACGGAGCCGCTTGTCTTCTAATTCTTTTGATTCTTTTTGATACATGCGCAGGGATTCCGTGAGGGGATGCAACAACGATTCAATGGAAGTGTGGCGTTGATCGAAGGCGACCGCGGCTTCTTCCTTGAGCGCTTTAAATTTTTCCTCGGCCAGGGTCAGAAATCCCCTGTTGTTGCCCGCAAGGGCTTCCGAGGCCAGGGAGCGAAAGGTATTCGACAAAGTGACTTTGGCGTCCTCCAACAAGGCCCGCTGTTCGGCTAAGTGCTGTTGAGTGTCTTCAAGTTTTGTTTCAGCCGACACTTTGGCCGCTTCCATCAGACGCAATTCTTGATGGAGTTGGTCACGTTCCCGGTGCAGGGTTGCTAATTGGGTCCGAAGTTCTCCTGCCTGGGCTGTGGTCGAAGCAAGTTGGGTGTCGGCATCGTGTAAGGCTTGTATCGTCCTCCCGCGATAGAAAATGGAACAAATGGCCCACGCCATGGCCACCCCGACCAGAAGACCAGCGAGAAGAATCCAGAATAATTGGGGGTCGTAAGGGGAGATCATGTCTGAGAAGGAGTTGCCACACCGGAAAGAAAATGTTCCTTAAGTTGTGTAGACTGGCAAAAGATCGTTTGCCTTTTCAACTCCCCGCCCATAATCGGGCGAGGAAGGTTGCCGGGTTTGAGGCCTGGCATGCCCTATCAGTGAAGAATTTTAGCCCACTTCGATAGACGTATTTCCTATTCTTGGGTACAGTAAGATTATCTTCAGGGAATGGAGTTCAGAGGCACCAAGGCGCATAGCGAAGGATAGCAAATATGGATAAAAAATATCGGGTTTCCATTTGGTATTTCATTATCGCGTTCTGGGGGCTCATTATTCTCCAGGAAATGTATTTCGCCGCCCAACATATGGATGAGGTGCCGTACAGTCAATTTAAAACCTGGGTCCAGGAGGATAAGGTCGCCGAGATCTCCATTACCGACAACGTGATTCACGGAAAATTAAAACCCGAAAAAGGAGGGGAAAGCCCTCAATGGTTTCAGGCGGTACGAGTGGATGATCCGGATTTAGTGAGACTGTTGGAAGAGAAACATGTGGAATTCGCCGGAGTGATCGTCAGCACGCTCTGGAAAGACGTGGCCTCCTGGGTCGTTCCCATTTTGGTCTTTGCCGGGATTTGGTTTTGGCTTCTACGGAAGATGGGGCAAGGGGCGGGTGGAGGCTTTATGCGAATCGGGAAATCCAAAGCCAAAGTCTATATTGAAAAAGACATCACGACTCGCTTTAAGGATGTGGCCGGAGTCGATGAGGCCAAAGTGGAATTAATGGAAGTCGTGGAATTCCTGAAGACCCCGGAAAAATTCACCAGAATTGGAGGACGAATCCCCAAAGGTGTGCTCTTAGTCGGACCGCCGGGCACAGGGAAAACCATGCTGGCGAAAGCCATTGCGGGGGAAGCGGGTGTCCCGTTTTTCATCATTAGCGGGTCGGAATTTGTGGAAATGTTTGTGGGTGTGGGAGCGGCCCGTGTGCGGGACTTGTTCGAACAGGCGACGGCCAAAGCGCCGTGCATCATTTTTATCGATGAATTGGATGCCTTGGGGAAAGCCCGGGGAGCGGGGCCCATGATGCACGAAGAACGGGAGCAAACGTTGAACCAGTTATTGGTGGAGATGGACGGGTTTGATCCCCGGGTGGGAGTCATTATTTTGGCCGCAACCAATCGCCCTGAAATTTTGGATCAGGCGTTATTGCGTGCGGGCCGTTTTGATCGACAGGTGCTGGTCGATCGGCCTGATCGGCCCGGACGAACGGCTATTTTGGCCATTCATGCCAAAGCCATCAAGCTGGCTCCTGACGTCGATTTGGACAAAATCGCCGCGATGACACCGGGCATGGTTGGCGCGGATTTAGCCAATGTGGTGAATGAAGCCGCCCTTTTAGCCATTCGACGGAATCGGGAGACAGCGGAACACCGGGATTTTGAGGAAGCCGTGGAACGGGTGATTGCCGGCCTGGAAAAGAAAAACCGCGTCCTCAGCCAGGAAGAACGCAAACGAGTGGCCCACCATGAAGTCGGTCATGCGTTAGTGGCGATGTCGCTGCCGGGATCGGATCCCGTCCAAAAAATCTCGATCATTCCGCGGGGCATTGCGGCGTTGGGCTACACGCTTCAGTTACCGATTGAAGACCGGTATCTCCTCACCCGCTCGGAATTGGAAAATCGCATTGCCGTGCTGTTAGGCGGGCGCATGGCGGAGGAGTTGGTATTTGGAGAGGCCTCAACGGGAGCGGCGGATGATTTGCAAAAGGCAACCATAATCGCTAAGCGGATGGTCAAAGATTATGGTATGAGTGACAAATTGGGAACCGTGGCCTTAGATGACTCCGTTCAGCCGACATTTTTGAAAAATATGGAGTCACATTCTCCCCCCACCTATTCTGAGCACACCGCTCAGCAAATCGATCAGGAAGTGCGTCGCCTTATTGATGAACAAGGAAACCGGGTCCGGGAGTTGCTGACAAGGCTTCGGCCGGTGTTGTTGATCGGAGCCGAGAAATTGTTGAAGGCGGAAGTGATGATGGGTGAAGAGTTAAAAGCTCTTCTCCATGCGCAGCAAGAAGAGCCTATTCCAGGATAGCCCAACCTCCAACCTGGGGCGGAGCACCCTTCAAAATTCTTTCCTAAAATCTGCACGTCATTTCGTCAGGCGATGCCTGATAAATTCTAAGCTTTTAGCGAACAGAACATGTCCTGGGAAGCGATGTCATCCTTGAGTCCTTCGGTAACGCTCAGGACAAGTTCCACGAAGGATCTCGCTGAGCCGTGGTGCTTTTTCGACCTGGGCACTGATCCTTCCCCATTGACGTGCTTTATTCGTCTTATGGCTGATTTGATGAGATGGAAAATTTTATGATTCATGGAGTGCCATGAGTGGCCTGAATGTCTCATAGTCTTCCTTTCCGTCTGATAGCCCTGGCGCGATATGAGTATTGTGTACCCCACGCCCGTCTTTTAAATTGTAAATCCTAGACCAAACTTCAGGTTTTCGTGAGCGGGGACCACCACGTAAGGTCATTGTCCTATAATGAGATGTGAGGAATTTTTGGAATAGACCTTGTCGTCTTTTATTCGCCATTGAACACATACAACAGGGTAACCGGAGGGCAGGAAATGTTTAAAACGATCATCGAACCCTTTCGGATTAAAATGGTCGAACACATCCGGATGACGACCGAAGCCGAACGTCGACAATTGATTGCCGACGCGGGCTACAACGTGTTTCGGCTGCACTCCGATGATGTCCTGATCGATCTCCTGACCGATAGCGGCACCGGGGCTATGAGTGCCAGGCAGTGGGCGGCCATGATGCGCGGGGATGAAAGTTATGCGGGGAGTCCGTCGTTTTACCGGTTTGAAGCCGCCGTGCAGGACTTAATGGGGTTCCCCCATGTCATTCCGACTCATCAGGGACGGGCGGCGGAACGCATTCTGTTTTCCACCATGTGCAAGGCCGGGGACGTCATTCCAAATAATACGCACTTCGATACTACCAGGGCGAACGTTGAGTTTTGCGGAGCCACGGCGGTGGATGTGCCCTGTCGCGAATTGGCTGATCTGTCCAGTGAGTTTCCATTCAAAGGAAATATGGATGTGGAAGGCCTGAGAGCCGTATTTCAACAAGAAGGGCGCGAGCGTATTCCGCTAGTCATGATCACCGTCACCAATAATTCCGGGGGAGGCCAACCGGTTTCGATGGCCAACATGAGAGAAGTGGCCGAGGTGTGCCGCGCCTTTGACCGCCCGTTGTATCTGGATGCGTGCCGGATTGCAGAGAATGCGTACTTCATCAAATTGCGCGAACCGGGATATGCGGGAAAAGCCGTCCGTGACATCGTTCGGGAAATGTGTGACCTGGCCGACGGCTGCACCATGTCTGCCAAAAAAGATGCGATCGTCAATATTGGCGGGTTTCTCGCCACACGCAACGCCGGGTTGGCTCAACAGGAGCAAAACCTGCTGATCCTGACCGAGGGGTTTCCCACCTATGGCGGGTTGGCCGGCCGGGATTTGGAAGCCATGGCCGAAGGGTTGAAGGAAGGCGTAGAGGAAGATTATTTACACTATCGCATCACCTCCACGGGGTATCTGGGCAACCATCTCCATCAAGCGGGCGTGCCGATCATGCGCCCGCCAGGCGGACATGCTATTTATCTGGACGCCGCCCGCTTCGCGCCTCATTTGCAACCCCTCGATCTTCCCGGCATTTCGCTCTGTGTGGAGTTATATGTCGTGGGTGGCATTCGGGCGGTGGAAATTGGCACCGCCATGTTTGGTAAACGCAACGCGGAAACCGGAGAAGAAGAACCGGGGCCTCGCGAACTCGTGCGCCTGGCCATTCCCAGGCGGGTCTACACCCAAAGTCATGTGGATTATATTATCGAAGTAGTGGAAGAAGTATTCCATCGTCGTGAGAGTTTAAAGCCGTTCCGGTTTCTGGAACAAGCGCCCTTTCTCAGACACTTCACCGCTCGTTATGGCATGGTGTAGCCACAATCAATTTCCCCACCTTAGTCATCGGACTGCCCGGATGGGAGTCATCGTCTACGTTTTGAGATTTTGGTTTGTACGAACGGACCTAAAGGAACCCTGGCCATTTTAATCCTCCTAACTCTAAGTTATGACCGCAAGAAAGACTGATGTCTGGAACTGCATTTTATCTCTTGCTGCCTTTAAAGATGGCCACCTTTACCCTTGCGGATCTGCTTTTTTAGTGGGACGTTATCTCGCAATGACTGCTACACACATTCTGGAACAGCCTTTTGACCAAAGAACTTACAACATAAAACATGGGGAAGATCCCGATTTTGGGGTGATCGCTATTCAGATTGTGAATCGTAGGCGTGAAACTCTTCTTTGGAAGGTGAAGTCGATGTATAGTTGCCCTTCAATGTCGGAGATTCACGAGCGATCTTTTGATGTCGCCTTCCTCAATTTAGAACCTTTTGCCTCGAGCGAGGAAGCCAATGAAAATTTTCGATGGTGGTTTTTTGAGTTAAATGTAGCACCTCCAAAGATTGGAACCAAGATAACTGCCTATGGATTCACAAACCCTAGAATTGACCAAAATGAACCGATTTCCTTCAATTTCTCATTCAGGGCTAAATTCCATCGTGTCGAAGGAACGATTACAGATCTTCACATCCCAGTTCGGGATTCTGGGGTTATGGCTTTTCCCTGCTTTCAAGTTGACCAACAATTTGAACCAGGAATGAGCGGTGGTCCAATTTTTAACGAGAGAGACCAAATTTGTGGGGTTGTTTCACGAGGAAGTGATTTCGGAATATCCTGGGGTTCCATAATTTGGCCAGCTCTTGCTATTAATGTGAATGGGAAAATGGGCCTAGATTTAGCAAAGGATGGAAAGATTCGTGCGTGTAATTTTCACTGCGTTAAAATTCATTACGAAGACGGAAAGAAATTTCCAAGCGTGTCATTCGATCCCAATCTACAAAAAAGGCCTTATTTCTAAATATTAGTAAAGGTTATATTCGTGGAGTATTGCTCGTATTCCAAAAAAGGGGTCAGGGTGCGTCGGCGCGAAGCCGGAGGAGAGTCGCGAATGCAAGAGTCGTACAAGGTAAGACTTAGCCAGTCGCCTTGGCCTCGAGTGATGCGTTGTGTCGGGCAACCGGCAGGGCGAAGCGTTCACAGAGGGACAACCGGGCGGTGTATTGAGCTCCGAAAGCATCCTTTTGTGGTGGCCGACCTTGTCCTGACAAGGGGAAGGCAATAGTCATGTCGAACATCAATGGCGAGTCCGATGTGACCCCCACGGAGTCGAAGACCACAGGCACGGTTGGAAACTGTCCTCACGGAAGCCGAGAGACCCCGGTGACATCCGTTTCTCCCATGGAAGCGGATCGGTCGGAGAAGGCGCGAGGCCACACGTCCGACAGGCACGTCGCCGGGGAGTCAGACAGTTCCATAGTACCAAAGAAGCCGACGAACAAGGGGAGCGTGCCGCTGCCCGCGGAGTGGGTGGAGGGAAGGGAACTGACCAAGGAGAACGCCGAGCCATCGCTACTGGACCGGACTCAACGCCGGAATGCGGACGGGACACCGTTCGTACCCAGATCGCGTGGATTGCTGGGTGTACGTGAAGCGGCACAGAAGGATAAGACGCTGAAGTTCACCAGCTTGCTGCACCACATGACGCCGGAACTCCTGGGAGCCAGCTTCTTCGCACTGAAGAAGCTGGCTGCGCCAGGAATCGATGGCGAAACGTGGCGTGACTACGCGAAGGATTTTGAAGCGCGGATCGTCGATCTGCACGGACGAATTCACCGCGGCGCCTACCGAGCCAAGCCTTCCAAACGGACGTACATCCCGAAACTCGATGGACGGATGCGACCGCTGGGAATTGCCGCCTTGGAGGACAAAATCGTCCAACAGGCGGCGTGCACGGTTCTGGAATGCATCTATGAACAGGATTTTCTGGGGTTCAGTTACGGCTTTCGTCCGGGACGCGGCTGTCACCAAGCCTTGGACGCCCTGTTTGTGGGGATCACGAAGCGGAAAGTGAACTGGATCATTGACGCGGATATTCGCGGCTTTTTCGACCACATGAGCCATGAGTGGCTCATGAAGTTCCTGGAGCAACGAATCGCGGATCGACGGATGCTCCGGCTGTTGAGGAAATGGCTCAGGGCCGGAGTATCCGAAGACGGTGAGTGGTCCCCCACGAAGGTCGGGACACCCCAAGGAGCCGTGATCTCACCGCTCTTGGCGAACGTGTTCCTGCATCA
>WHTE01000073.1 GCA_009377845.1 Nitrospirales bacterium
GCACTATGCATTGTGGAGGAGAAAAGCTGCCTTCCCCTTTATGCGAACACCAAATACGCCAGCCCCGACCTTCCATCAACGGGGCACCTGGTACAATCCACAGATCCATCAATTTGGCCTTGCCAGAGTATGCCGATTACGTTGACCGCCATTTTTCAACGGCGGGAAGATCTGCTTGAGGTTGCTCTTGAAGAGAGTCTGGATTGTTGGCAGAATCCGGCACGAATTCACTGCGAACGGCAGCATCGGAATCCATTTCAGGCGATGACTCCAATCCGGCATCCTGTTCAAAAGGTACTGATGGATCCTTTATGAAATTCCGCAACGTCATGCCTTCCAACGCGGCTTCAACAGCCGCATCTCTGCGCATGAGCAACCGACTAATGTGATCGGTGCCCACCGCAAAGGCCTGTGGCCCGCCATCGGGTTGGTACTGCACCACTCTTAAGACATCCACGACCGCAATATGTTCAGGAGCCTGCGCTAACACCAACCCCTTGGGGTCGTCGCCTTTGACGATCATCTTGGCTTTCACGAGATCGTTGATGAGTGATTCCACCAAGGTGAGGGGCACACGTTGAGCACGAGCCAACTGCTCTTCCTTGAGCGGCGGCTTCCCCGTTAAAAACCGGCGGGTGATATGCGTGAGCAGCGCCAAGGTGAGATATTCACGGAAGAGAGGAGTCTGGTGCTTCCGACGCAAATACAGCAGATAGACGGAAGGGTGTTGGTGGTAATAGGCCACTTGGGCTCCCGCCAACACAATAAGCCATCCGACATATAACCAAATGAGAAATAAGATGAGAATCGCAAAGCTTGAATATATGGCGCTATACCGTCCTGTACCGACGACAAATGCCGCAAAGGCCATCCCGGCCACTTGATAGAAAATTCCTGCCGCGATCCCTCCGACAAGGGCCGAGCTGACATTGACCGTCGTATAGGGCACAAACTTGTAGATAAACGTAAACACAAAACACATAAAAAAGAAGGGCAACAGATTCGTCAGCACCACCATGAGATGGCCAAACGGCTGAACTTCCATGACTTTTTGCACGAGCCAATGACTTTGCGCCGAGGCCGTCAGCCCGAAGGCCGTAAAGACAAACACGGGGCCCACGAGCACGACACTTAAATAATCGGTCATCTTTCTCGCCAACGGCCGTCCCGCCTCAACCCGCCAAATCGAGTTGAGCGCTTCTTCAATTTTTTCAATGAGAGAATACGTTGTATAGAACAGCCCCGCGACGCCAACCGCCCCCAAGACGCCAACTTTTAAGTTGTCGACAAACTGGATAATGTTCGTGGTAATCTCAATTCCCTTTGGCCCTAAGGGGTCCAACGCTTGGGCCAAAATAGGTTGGATCTGCTGGTGAACCCCGAAGGCTTTGAGAACCGAAAAGGTGACCGCCAAAAACGGAACCAGAGAAAGAAGGGTGGTATAGACCAAACTGGTGGCTCGAATACTGAGGAAACTTTCCTGAAATTCAGTGACAGCCACCAACACGAGACGCAACGCCTTCACTCCGAATTGCCGGAGGCCGGTGAGCGCGTTCACATCCACCATCCAGACATCATGCTGGCAGTATCGAAGTATCCGTTTAATCATCTCGATCTCAGCGACAGGTCTTCCACAAGGGTACCCTACAAAGAGTGGCAGAAAATGTCCAGAAAGTTTCGGAATTTTCTCATGGGATTTCCGAACACCTTCAACGAGTTACGCTAAGGTCGCCCCTGCCACAGAGTGAATAATGCAGACCATCCCACACACATTCATGGACGACATTGCCAGCCCGCCGTCTTCTTCGTGGTGGCTGATTGCGGGTATCGTCTGCTTGCTCACGGGGTGTCCGACATCTTCCGAATGGGATCGGCAATGGGAGCATATGCATGCCACACTCTCCCGCGGAGAGCTTCAAAAAGCCAAAGAACTTCTTCATCGTCTGTTACCATCGGTTCGCGAAAAGGGGCCGACCGATGAACGGTATGCCCTGGTCATTTTTCAGCTGGGAGAGGTCTCCCGCCTGGAAGGGCAAGAGAGTCAGGCAGAAGCGTATTATTGGGAAGCCCTGCCATTGTTTGCTCAATCCGTGGGTCCTGAATATCTACGAATGGCTGATCCCTTAGCAGCACTCGCCTCGGTGTATCACCACAAAGGCCAACCAGAGGTGGCCGTCCCCCTTCTCAAACGGACTTTGGCCATTCGTGAAAAATCCTGGGGGCTCTCCGACCCTCAATTACTCCCCACACTTCAAACCTACCATGCCCTCCTGGTAACGGCAGGTCACCAGGAAGAGGCGATGGACATCACAGGCCGCATCGAACGGATTCTCAAACAATCACCCTGACCAATCCCCTTTCCTACCTCGAAATAACCGGTCGCAGAGGCATTGAATATTTCGCTCAAGTAGAGCCCAGGCTGGAGTATTTCGAGTCTGATCTCGCTTGCTCTTTTTAAGGGAATAACGGTACCATGTGTTTCATTCCATCCATGCCCTAGTGGTTACGAAACATCTGAAGATCTCACGTCTCATCTGGTGCGTTTTTCATCCCATTTTGCCCTGCCCCACACAATGAAAAAACGTATCGCTATTCATGACCTGCAGCCGGGCATGTATATCACGGACATGGACCAATCCTGGTTTAAGACCCCGTTTCTCCGTCACAAATGGACGATCAAACGAGAGGATGAGATCGCCTTATTGCGCAGTTACGGTATTCAGGAAGTCCAAATCGATACGGAGAAGGGTTGCGATCTCGCCGAGGCCACGGACATTCAGCACACGTCGAATAACCATGACGTCTCCCTCCAAGCCCCGTCTACATCGCTCGGTTTTGACCCTGGTCCCAATCCGGAGGATATTGAATCGGCTCGTCTACTCCGCGCGGAAGCCATCTCAACGCTGGATCTATTTTTCCGTCAGATGGAAGCGCCTTCCCCACAACACCTCCAGGAAGTCCGAAATATGGTCAGCACTCTCCTTGATGGGATTTTAGAACACCAAAGTGCCATGGTGGCATTGATTCAAATGCGTCGTTTCGATCCCAACCTGGCCTCTCATGGAGTGGATACCGGAATGTTAGCCATGGCGATAGGACAAGAACACGGCTGCGACCCCCCCCAATTAAAGTTTGTCGGACTTGCGGCCCTTCTTCACGACATAGGACAACTACGTCTCCCCTTGAATCTGATCCGTAAAGTTCAACTTTTCACACACCAAGAACATAAATTAATGCAGGCGCACTGTGAAATGGGCATGGCCATTCTTAATAAATTCCCTGATATCCCCGATGAGTCGAAACGGATGGTCCTGGAACATCATGAACGGCTTGACGGATCCGGCTACCCCAAGGGGTTACGTGGCAATCAAATTTCCGAATTGACCCAAATTCTGAGCATTGCCGACACCTATGACGCGCAAATTAGCGGACGATGCAGCTTTCCGCCCGTGCCCCCCGCCCGAGCCTTATCCGAACTGTATCGTGCTGCTATCGACGGGCAATACCATTCGTACCTGGTGGAACGATTGATCCAACTCTTAGGGGTGTATCCGATCGGTTCACTGGTCCGCCTGAATACCGGGGAACAGGCAGTAGTGGTTTGGGTCCATAGTCATAGCCGCTTGACACCTACCATTAAATTGCTCAAGGACCCCTCAGGTCATCCCTATCCTGAACAGGAAATCATCGATCTTTCCGCACAAAGCGCTCAAACACCTCGACGATCAATTGAAAAGGCCCTAGATCCCCATCAAGAAGGATGGGATATCTCGAAAATTCTTGAAGCCTTATGGTAAGACCCTGTATGGTTCACACAATGTCGTCAGCAATAGGTAGGTATCGCTAAGTGGATCGGCAACGTTTTTTTCAAGAACTCAACCAAATGGATGTCCCGGGCTTAGACAAAGCCCTGCGCTCGGCCCAAGCCTTTGTCCATACCCTCTTGGACTCCATTCACATTGGCATCTGCCAAGTAAATACACAGGGCCAGATTCTTTCACTGAATCTGGAAGGTGCCCGTATTCTCCATCGAACCGAAAAATCCTGTCTCGGTCAATCGTTCCATGAGCACGTAGGGTGTCTCCACGTTGATCTCATCACGCAAGAAGAAAGCTGCCCGATCGCGAGAGCGATCAAAACAGGAAAATCGATTTGGACTCCTAAGTTACTGATTCGTCGACCCAGCGGAGAAACGCGATGGGTGGAATTCCAATGTACACAACTGACCGATCCGCACAACCCCGGCGCGCTGATTATCTTCCGCGACCTCAGTCAGCAACTCCAGCAACACGAAGAGCATCAACATTTAGCGTCGATGCCTGAGGAAAGTCCGAATCCTATAGTGGAAGTGGACACTCAAGGATGTTTGGCCTATGCCAATCCCACCATGATTCGCCTCCTGGATACCTATGGCTTCCGGGAAGACGGGGTGCCGAAAGTCCTTCCCGCTACACTGACGCAAATCGCCATGGAATGCCTCAAAACGATAACCCCGATGAGGGGCCTCACCGTCGTTGTCGAGAATAGCCACTTCGATTGGACCTTTTCTCCTATACAAGAAAAAGGTCTCGTGCGAGGGTACGGATTGGATATCACCAACCACGTGCGGGTCAGAAATACGTTAACCGAACTCCAAACTCAGTACTTCTCCCTGGTGGACTCCGCTCATGAGGGTATTATTTCTGCCGACTTACACGGAACCATTGTCTCTTGGAATCCTGCGGCTGAGGCGATTTTTGGCTATCAGCCGGATGAGGTTCTTGGGCGATCGATTGTGACTTTATTGGAAGAAGGGTATAGAGACATGTACCGGAAAGGGTTGGAAGATATCAGTTATGGTCGATCTTCTGCCCATCCCATTCAGCGGCCATTGGAACTGACGGGTCTCCGGAAAAGCGGTGAACTGTTTCCGGTGGAAATTTCCTCAACCAGTTGGAAAATCGGCCTGGATACGCATTATGGCTTTATCCTCCGGGATATTTCTGACCGGAAACTCATGGAGCAGGCCCTCATTGCTGAGAAAGATCACTTGGTGACCACCCTCCAATCGGTCGCGGAAGGCATCGTCACAACCGATCGGGAAGGCCGAATTTCTTTCTTAAACCCCTTGGCCGAACAGATCACGGAATGGACGAACCGTGAGGCCTTACACCGTCCCTTCCAGGAGATTTTCCGTCTGACCAGCGATATATCAAAGACCGAAGGGGGGCCTTCTTTGCAGTTTTCTTCCACGTCATTTGTCCTCAGTGAACCGGATGCCCCACATCTTTTGCTGACCAAACATGGCCTCCAACGGACGATTACCATGCGAGAAGGACCGATCCGCGACCACAGCGGCCATCTGATGGGCACCGTCATTGTCTTCCGAGATATCACCGACCAATGCCGTCAACAAGAAGAGCAGCAACGGATCAGCAAACTCAATTCTTTGGGTGTGTTGGCCGGGGGACTTGCACACGATTTTAATAATTTGCTCACGACGATTTTGGGCAATGTGTTCGTGGCGAAATTACGGATGGTTCCGAAAGACCCTCTGACCCAAAACCTCGAGCAAGCCGAACAGGCCTGCCTGCGTGCCAAAGAGTTGACCCAACAACTCCTGACCTTTGCAAAAGGCGGGGCACCGATTAAAACTTCCATTGCGTTGGGAGATCTTCTTCGAAAAAGTACGATCTTTGCCCTATCCGGGTCGTCTATCAGTTGTCATTTCGATATCCCCGAAGACCTCTGGCCCTTGGATGCCGACCCCGGTCAATTCCGGCAGGTGATTCAAAACATCACTATCAATGCCAGGCAGGCCATGCCTCAGGGGGGCCACTTTACCGTCAAGGTGGAAAACGTGGCTCTGAAGGACTCTTCCATACTTCCTTCACCTTCACTCACCCCTGGGAACTATATAAAAATTTCGTTTGAAGATCAGGGGACCGGAATTGAGGACCGCCACCTATCCAATATTTTTGATCCGTATTACACCACCAAACCCGGCGCTTCCGGTTTGGGGTTAGCCACCGCCCATAGTATCATCCAACAACATCAAGGGCACATCAGCCTGACCTCCAAAATTGGAATCGGCACAACCTTTACCATGTATGTGCCGTCTTCATATTCAACGCCTGAGCCTGGGCAACAGAACATTCCAGCCATCACAAAAAAGGGCCGAGGACGAGTTCTGGTCATGGATGACGAACAGAGTATTCGTCGAATGGTGGAAGACGCGCTGACGCAGTTCGGCTATGAAGTCGCGGGAGTGCAAGATGGTCAAGCAGCCATCGACCTGGTTTCCCAGTCACTGGCAAATGGAAAAAAATTCGAAGTGGTCATTCTCGATCTCACCGTTCCCGGAGCCATGGGGGGGAAGGAAGCGATTCAGCATCTCAGACGTTTAGATCCTCACATCAAGGCCATTGTCACCAGCGGATATTCCGATGATCCCATTATGTGCGATTTTCAAAAATATGGATTTCAAGGAATCCTGGTCAAACCCTACAAAATCTTCGACCTCGCCAAAATTCTCGAATCGATGCTCTCTTCCGTCCATCATTAGACGACCCACTAACTGCTGCTGATAGGTCGGGTTAACGGAGTGTAACCCGACAAGTAGCTGCTTCGTAACCCTTGCCTGACGTCTTCCCGAGTCACCCGATCATTCATTCCAAATCCATCGCGCCGCTATCGCATGGGCAAACCCTGTCGGGTTACGGACGGATGGCGTGGGGTTACGGCCGCAGACGGCCTAATCCGACCTACGGAAAGCGGCAACGGGCACGGCAGGTAGCTCTGTAGGTCGGGTTAGCACAGCGTAACCCGACTTCGCGCCTCACTCAAGCTTTTACAGGTTATTGGAAGGAGGGAAGGGTGCGCCTCCCGCTCGTCATCCCCCCGGTCGTTAGTAGGGATCCATCCGAAACAAAACCAAGATGGATTCCCGATGAAAGATGTCAGGAATGACGGAGAAGTTTCACTTTACGCCTTACACTTTACGCCTGACGCCTCACGTCTGCTTAAGACATAACGAACCAGTTTATGAGATCTTTCAAATCCCCCCTGACAAGCAAGCGGGGTCCCGACGGAGCAATGTTTGTTGCTGAACCATGGGGAGTTTGGACAGCATCCGATTGCTGAGCAATAAATTCTCCTTGGCCTTTTCATAAAAAGTCGGTTGGGTTTCAATGGCTTTTTCAAAACAGCGAGAAGCCCGGGCAAACTTCCCGGCTTCCAGAAACGCCACACCCAAATTATTATAAGCCTTGGCCGAACCCATTCCTCGTGCATAGGCGTCGTAAGCCAGATCAAAATGCCCCAGCTTCGTTAGAGCCAATCCGAGGTTATTTGAAATTTTGTCGTTCGATCCTCCAACCTGGATAGCGTGTTGAAAGGTTCGGACCGCATGTTCGTATTGTGAATCCAAATAATACGCCATACCTAAATTATTCAAGATCGACGGCTCATCGGATCTCTTTTGCAAGGCGACTTCATACAGGTGAATGGCCTCTTTATGGTCATGACGACGATCAGCCACGATGCCAAGATAATTTTTCGACGTCCACATTTCCGAGTCGTATAACAGGGCCGCCTGGAACTCCTGTTCCGCTTCCTGATCCCTTTCCATCTTCAGCAGGGCCCGCCCCATCCCCTCGTAGGCTGGTGCAAAATTCAAATCATAATCCAGGATTTGGTGAAATTGATGATAGGCCTCCTGAGGGACCCCTTTTTCCAGATAGATCACCGCCAGCTTATAGCGAGCCGGGATCCGTTCCGGGGAAGCCTGTAACACCTTCTCATATTGAACTTTTGCCGTCTGGAAGTCCCCTTGCTGGAGATGGGCATCGCCCAGTTGTTCATACTCATCCTCGTTCATCACTTTTGTGAGATCAACAGGAGCCTGAGACTCCGGATTTATCCCCGCCTTCTGTCGATCCATGATTTGCTGGTAATGTTCATCCTGGAGTGTGAACATGGACTGTTCCTTTTTCCCACACCCGGCGGCACTCAGACCGAACAACACGAACAGGGTTACGAGAAGGCTCGCCTTCATCATTGTGCACCTCATCTGAATGGTTTCATTCAATGCGTTCAAGACCATCGAACGAACGGTCATATTGGCTTTTGAAAATTCCGGTTGCTCAAACTTGATTAATGGACATCCCATGTTTCGCCTTCCTCTACGTTCTTGAAATGATTATCGAGCCTATCGTTGCGTGGCTCTCTCCAAGCGACTCTCCCACGATCATCCTCCCATGGCCGGCATTAAATTTCGCATAAGGCTAATGGCACCCGGACCAATAATCACCACCATTAATGCCGGAAATATAAAGAGAATGAGAGGAATCATCAGCTTCACGGGAAGCTGGGCCCCTCGTTCTTCGGCCTTCAGTCGTCGTTTCAACCGCATGGAATCGGAATGCACTCGAAGCGCCTGGCCGATACTGGTCCCGAATCGATCAGTCTGAATCAGCAAGGCCACCAAACTACGAATATCGTCGAGGTCTGTCCGATTGACCAAATTGCGAAGCCCTTGTTCACGGCTTAAGCCGGCACGCAACTCCAAATTGAGCAGGATAAACTCATCCCCGAGATCGGGATGGCCTTGCTTGACTTCATGCCCCACCCGGGAAATGGCCTGGTCCAGTCCCAACCCCGCTTCGACACACACCACCATCAGGTCGAGCGCATCGGGAAACCCATTCACCAATCGTTCTTTTCTTTTGTTGATGGTATTACTCAACCAAAGCTGAGGGCCGTAATATCCCATCACCATGACACCAATCAGCACGATGGGGAAATACATGGGATCCTTCCCATCCATCACCTCAGAACCAAACACGAGAAAGACAAGCCCGAACAGAATAGCCAGAAAAATCCGTGTCCCCAAAAAAATGACAATCGTTCGGGGGTTTCGATACCCTGCCGTGGCCAAGGAGGCTCGCAATCGAGTGGTCACGGCTTGGTCCTTGGGCTTATTCACCTTCCCCAAACGTTCAAGGAGCTTCATGCCCTGATCTTTCAAGCTAGACTGGTTATCGCTTTTCTGTAATGCACTGTGCGAAAGGGACTGCCCCTTAGCCCGAATGCTCCAATCATTGACTTTTTGCCGGGATTGCGTATAGCTCCACACACCCCAGCCGATAACCAGAACACCGAAAAACACCAAGACACTAATCAATAATAATGGATCCATTACTCCATCCCTTTACACTTTAATATCGCACATATTTTTCATCACATACGCGCCCACGATCATTAACAGGCCGGCACCAAGAGCCATGATTCGCCCAATCTCATCCTCGATCAAGATCCGCACGTAGGGTTCATTCAAGACCCACAACACACCGGCCATCACAATCGGCATGGCGAATAAGATAATTCCCGACATGCGGCCTTCGGCGGACAGCGCTTTGACGCGTCCCAGTAACTCAAAGCGTTGCCGAATGAGTCGAGATATCGCTTCAATGATTTCCGCTAAATTCCCGCCTGTTTCCCGTTGAACGACCAGGGCCGTCACAAAAAATTTTAAGTCGGTACTGATCACGCGGCCGTTTAAATTATCCATCGCTTGCGGGACATCGATCCCGAAGGAAATTTCCTCAACCGTTCGATTAAACTCCGGACCAATTGGATCTGGAAATTCATCCCCAATCATCTTCATGCCCACGGAAAACGCATGCCCAGCCCGAAGGGCTCGTGCCATTAAATCCAAGGCTTCCGGCAATTGCCGTTCGAATTCCTTAAAGCGCCGTTTCCGCTTCCTTTTGATGTAGAGCCAGGGAAGAGACAGACCCAAGAGACCGAGACCAAGAGCAGGCCCCAAGCCATAGTCTTTCAAGACGGCGATCACCAACCCTCCACCTCCAAGAACTCCCGATAAGAGAAAAAACACGCCAATCGACATTTGACTGTTGGCCTGTTGGAGTAATTTTTCCAGCCCCCCCAGATTCGTCATGGAAACCAATAAATCCTGGAGCCACGGAAGATCGCTCATTTTCCGTTGCCGAAGAATTCCAGCAGTTGCATCGGCTTTTTGAAGATCCTGAGGTTTACCGGATCCACCACGCAACCGCCGCTTGAGAGTCCGAGTTTGGGGATTCACATATTGGTGATAACAATAATACGCTCCCTCAACAAACAGAATAATGGAGAGAAATATTCCAATACTAATGGCAATAGTCATGATGCCCCCTTCCAATGATCCAGCGCATCCAGGAGACGGAATACCGCGAACGAGAACATCGTGTCAGCGGAAACACGCGAGGAACGGGTATTAGACTTCATAAATTTTCTCCGGATCGAAAATACTCGGATCACAGGCAATCCCCAACGCTTTAAAACGTTCAACGAATTTTGGCCGCACTCCCGTGGCCTTGAATTGCCCATGCACCTTTCGTTCATCATCGAGCCCGGTTTGTTGAAACAGAAATATTTCCTGGAGGGTAATCGTTTCGCCTTCCATCCCCACAATCTCCGACAAACTGGTCATTTTTCGCGATCCATCCGACAAGCGAGTTTTTTCGCGATCCATCCGACAAGCGAGTCATTTGGAGAATCACATCGATGGCGGAACTCACATAATGGCGAAGTGCCTTCGTGGCTAAGTTCAATCCGGCCATCGCCACCAACGTCTCGACCCGGGTGAGACAATCCCGTGGCGTATTCGCGTGAATCGTGGTCAAAGATCCATCGTGCCCCGTATTCATTGCCTGAAGCATGTCTAAGCACTCGCCGCTTCGCACCTCACCCATCACGATCCGATCCGGCCGCATCCGCAAACAATTCTTGACTAATTCCCGCTGAGTCACCTCCCCTCTCCCTTCCACGTTGGGAGGGCGGGTTTCGAGGCGGACCACATGCTCCTGACGCAATTGCAATTCGGCGGAATCCTCAATCGTCACAATCCGTTCGTCGGAGGGAATAAATCCCGACAAAATATTCAGAATGGTGGTTTTTCCGCAGCCGGTTCCGCCGGAAATCAAGACATTGAGTCGCGCCTCGACAATGCCGCGAAGGAGTTCCGCAATCTCGGGAGTAATCGAACGCTTTTCAACCAAATCCGAAATTTGCAACTTATCCTTGGAAAACTTTCGAATAGAAAGGGAAGATCCATTCAAGGCCAACGGCGGAATAATGGCATTCACGCGAGAACCATCCAGCAAACGGGCATCCACCATGGGCGACGATTCATCGATTCGTCGCCCAACGGCCGACACAATCTTTTCGATAATTTTCCGAAGATGGGCTTCATCACGAAACTTGATATCGGTCAATTGCAGTTTCCCGGCACGCTCCACGTAAATTTGATCGGCCCGGTTGACCAGAATATCGTTGACGGTTTGATCTTGAACCAACGGTTCGAGAGGACCCAGGCCCATCACTTCATGCTGAATGTCGGAAATCAGGTTTTCCCGCTCTTTCATGCTGAGGGGGACGGATTCCTTCTCCAGCATCTCCTGGACAAGTTTCGTCAACTCGGCCTTGAGAAGATCATTATCCAACTTGGCCACAATGGAAAGATCAAGGCTGTCAATCACCTGGCGATGGAGTCGCTCCTTCAACGGACCCAGGTCAAGAGCCCCAATTCCAGTCCCTGCACCCACGTCATCCCATTTACTTGTTGTCTCGTACATAGACCCGTCTACCTCGAAAACGTGAAAAAATTGTTACTTATGCACCAGAAGGAGAGGATTGGACTTTCCGGCCTTTGAACGGATTCAACCAACCCACCAGCGATCCCTTACCGGCCTGTTGAGCAGCCTGGTCGTCGAAAGAACTGGCGATATCCCGGTACGACTTGGCCACCGCCGACCGGGGAGCCACATCGATCAACGGCTTTCCACTATTCACCGCTTGACTCGCCGAGGGATAATCGTTTGGAAAAAGCCAGAAGGCTTTTTGTTTCAATATTTCTTCGGTCTCTTTCAACACGTCCTGTTCAGCAGTTAAAAACCGGTTCATCACCAATCGAATTTTATTGGGAGGAAATCCCGAACCACGCAACAATTCCAAAATTCGCTTGGTCCGATGGACGACGGGGACCATCAAGGTGGACGTCACCAAGATTAAGGTTGCCAATTCCAACGCTTTTTTCGTCGTCAAATCCAACACATGGCCACAATCGAGGATGACATAATCAAAATTGGCTTGAAGGAGGCGAAGGGTCGCCTCCACACAATCCGGGCTTAATCGACCTGTACTGAGGTCGTCATACCCCGAAGGAAGCACTTGAATGCCCAATTCGGTTTTGGTGAGTATACGGATCAGAAACGCATGGTCTAATCGAGACAGATCGGTCGCAATATCCCGAAAGCTATGATTCGGTTGAAGATCAAGATAGAGGGGGAGATCTCCACCATGCTGGTTGACATCCACCAAGGCCACCGACGGGTTGCTAGGTAATTTATTGATGGCGGCAGCCACATTGACCGCAATACTGGTCGTTCCCACCCCGCCTTTTCCGCCAAAGAACGCCAGAATCTTCCCCGATTTTCGTTGGCCTGCCCCCTTACCCACGTGAGCCGCGACCCTATCCAAAAATCGCCTGATCGCATCGACAACTTCCTGTTTTTGGACGGGCTGAGCCAAAAACTCTTTCGCTCCGGCACGCATCGCTTCCAACAACATGACTGAATCCAGCCTGGAAGCGGTTAAGAAAATTTCCGTCCCTTTGTTCAATTTCCCCATCTCTCGAATCAGGGAAAAGGTGTCTTCCGGATTGTCTTCGAGTTCCATAATGACCAGTGCGGGAACTGCGGCATCCTGACTGTCCTTGAGTCGAACGCCCTCGATCTCCCGAATGATGCTCTCAAGGGTCGCCTTACATTCCGCGGAACGAATGGAAAGCTCAATGACCGGCACACCGGAAGAGGTACTTGAGGAATCCCCGCCTACACGTTTTGGCTTCCACGATTTATCCTTCATTTTGTTGTTCCTCCTACCCCCATTCCCGTGGACGTATTCCCGGTTGCCCCACTACCGCCGGAGCCACCCTGCAGCTTAAACTCGGAATACGGCGGACTTTGAAACATCAACTGATAGCGAGTCAGACTATATTGCAGTGCCCGTGAATCGGCCGCTCCCGATATGGGATCGATATTGTTGGCAGCAGCAGGATTCACGATCTGATTTTCGAGAGCCTGCCGGTAGGCCAGTCCGAATTCCTCATTCAAATGAACGGGCTGAGGTGCCCACGGCCAGAGAACCTGATCGCTTTTGCCCATCGCGTGAGGCCGACGACCATTCTCCTCTGTCATGACCGGCCACACTCCACAGCCAGACATTCCCATCAGAATCAGGCCGATCAGGCCTGCCGATTTCATCATTGATTGGCGTTGCATGCTATGCTCCTTTTTCATCGAATTTCCTTATGGGGCCAGATGACCAAACATCCCTTCCATCCCACCTTTACCGTAAGGCATTCTCCCGGCCGCCCTCGGTTGTCCCAGTGTGTAGGCCTCGGTCGGCCTGGCCACTTTTGGTTCCGGAAAGGCCCCTTCCACATATCCCATCAGCATCAGCTCAAAATCATTGGGTTCCAAATAATGATCCGTGGGTAAGGTCTGCTTCACCATGTCCAGAGGCTTCACCAAATGAGGGGTCACAATGACAATCAGTTCTGTCTCATTTTTTTGAAACGAGGTGCTCCGGAATAATGCTCCCAGGACCGGGATATCACCGAGGAACGGGTATTTCGAAACCGATTCCTTGATATTTTCTTGAAGGAGCCCTGCAATGGCGAAACTTTGTCCATCGCCCAATTCCACCACGGTCTTGACCCGTCGTGTCGTGAGAGCGGGAATCTGAAATCCTTGCACGATAATGCCATTGGCAAAATCTAATTCGGACACTTCCGGGTTCACAATCACGGAGATACGCCCCTCCGAAAGCACAGTGGGCGTAAATTTCAATCCAACCCCGAATTCTTTAAATTTAATCGTCACCTGGCCAAGTTGCTGGGGAATGGGAATCGGAAATTCTCCTCCAACCAGGAATTCCGCTGCTTGCCCGCTCTCGGCAATCAAGGTCGGTTCGGCCAATGTTTTAGATAGACTATGTTCCTTCAGCATGTCTAAAAAGAGGGTCCATAAATCATTGCCAATCCCGAATCCTAACACCAGGTTCGAGGCCAGCGTTCGCACATCCGGAAACGTGAGAGTCGTGGTTTGTGAAGATTGCGTGTGTCCAAACGGCTCGATGGCATCGATCGTAGATAAATCATTGATGAGTCCGATGGAAAAATCACGATGATTTTTCTGAGCCCGTTTAAAATTAACGCCGAGGCGCTTCATCAGGCCGCGCTGCATTTCCGCGACTTTGACTTCCATCATCACCTGTTGCACGCCACCCACCTGAACCAGATTGATGATTTTTTTCGGCGCATAGGGCTCGGCCAGGGTTAAAGCCTTTGTCAAGGACTCCATATTGGTGACATTGCCTGCCAGAGTAATGTGATCGTGACTGTTCATGACTTGAATGCCGGGTTCATGAGGCAGCATCGTATGAATCTGCTCCTTCAAGCGGGTCACATCGGGAGATACTTGAATCTGGAAGACATTGGCCACCTGCCCATCCTGCCCCCATAAGGTTAAAGTCGTCGTCCCAACGGCCTTCCCGGCAAGATAAATTTGTTTAGGAGAGAGAACAATTTGATCCGCCACGTCAGGATTGGCGACCGACGCCCGCTTAAACGACGTCTTTGCTTCCACGATTCTGGACTCTCCAACGGTCAGCTGAAGTCTTTGAAGCTCATTGACTTGGACCGCCTGAGTGGTAAGACCTTCTCCCAAGGCTCCCGTGTACCCCACAAGGACCATGCCCAGAGCCATCAACATGCTCCTGAATGGAAAACCATGAGTCTGATTCATAACCTTGCCTTTCATAACGATCATCGCGTCACCATCGACAACCCTCTTAAAATTTCATCGTTTTGCGATCCGTCCCTTTGATTACTTCGACTTGATTCTCAGGCTTGTGGGCCACTTTAGGCCGCGTCACCATTGACAACCCTCTTAAAATTTCATCGTTTTGCGATCCGTCCCTTTGATTACTTCGACTTGATTCTCAGGCTTGTGGGCCACTTTAGGCCGCGGAGGAATGAGTTGGTGGGAACTCATCAAATCCTTAAAGTCCGCACCTTTCGTTTTCTTCACCTCGGGATTGAGCGGACTTCGCAAAGCCAAACGTAATTTTCCGCCATTTTCGGCCATGGCCAACTTCTCGGCTTCTTCCAACGACACTTCCAGCGTAATGACTTTCACGGGAGTGGGCTTTTCCTCTCCGGCAGCTCTCTCCATTTGCGTATCGGTTGCCAACACCAGGGTATTCTCGAGAACCACCTTCGTCACTTCTCCTCGAGAACCGCCATTCTCTTTCTTCTGACCCCTTGGATCTTCAAACGTCGCCATCACATCCACCCGATCGCCCGGCTGCACAAAACCCGGCAGCCCGACGATTTCGTTGACTTTCACGGCCATCGCCCGTTTATTGGGATCCATGACGGCGGACACTCCGCCCGTTTTAAGATCAATGGGGGCCAACTTGGATTCTAAAATAGGTTCATTTTTTTTCAGGTTCGTTAACACAACCCGGCCGTTCAAGGAAGCCGAATCCTTAAAATGTCCCGCCGGCACCCCTTCTTCGGGATACATCATGATTCGAACCGTTTTTTCAGCGAGTGGTGTTCCCCAGGGGATATCGGCACTGGCCACGGCCACACTCACGCCCTCCACCACCACTTCAGGTGCGTTGGCTTCAATCATACGTTGCCCCTGCAGCCACCGATACACCATGACCGTCGTCACAAGGGCGATTCCCATCGCAATCACCAAAAATACGAGTGGACGTTTTTGTCCCATGAGGCTTCCTCCCCCTTCTTCGCCAAATCTCAACCGCCGAATTTGTTCATACCCATCAATCTTGATGACTCAACACATCTACTCTGCATATCGGATGGGAATGGTCATTCTTAATAGTCAACGAAAAGAATCTTATCCGATCGTTCATGCTCACACCGCATACCGAGACAATTCCGTGATCCGATCGTTCATGCTCACACCGCATACCGAGACAATTCCGTGATTTACCACACACCATAATAGAACAAGGTTTGGGCGATCACGGTCCCCAGCCCTAAGACCAGGGCATACCGCAACTTGGGCTCTGTCGGGAGTTGCTCACCGGAGACGGGAATGGCACGAGTCACCTTCAAGGTTGAAAGAAGGAGAAACACCCGATCCCAAGCATGTCGCAGGCCACCTTGATTGGACAACAACGCGAGGCTATACAGCCCCCCCAACATGGCCGCGCATGCAAACGCAAACACCACCTGGCCTGGCCCCAGGATCGTGCCAAT
>WHTE01000074.1 GCA_009377845.1 Nitrospirales bacterium
CGAAACCATTCGGCAGATGCGAATCGCGACTCAGACGGTAATTGTCTAATCGGGCCCATGAATTCCCCCAACAATACGGACAGCCTCCATCCTCTTGAAATACAGGTCTTGCGAGCGCTGGGGAAAGAGCCCCAGCCGCTCACAGACCTTCAACTTGCCCGACACACCGACCTGGCCGCTTCCCAAGTCAGTATGGCCGTCGGATGGCTCCTCACAAAACAACTGGTGAGCCTGACGTCCGAAAGCACGACGACGTATGTGTCTCTCACCGCTGTCGGCACACAATTCCAACAAGCGGCCTCTCCTCCTGAGGCGATTCTTCAGACCGTTCAGGAAGCCACGTATAAGGGATCATTGCTCACCGTAAAAGATCTTCAAGTCACGGGACAGTTTCAGCCTTCCGAACTGAGCCGTGCAATCGGTTTGTTGAAAAAAGAAGGAGTCCTTCAGTTGGGAGCAGGCGGAATGCTGGAAATAACCGGCCAGACCAGTGCCACGGTGAAGGATTTGCGAGCACTGCTCAATCAGATTCAGGAAGGCTCGCGCCCTCTGGAATCGTTTTCTCCCGATCTCCAGGCATTGCTCCGACAATACGCCGTCAAACGCGGTAACACGCAAGAACCCTTTCGCATCGACGACCATACCGAACGGGCCTATTGCCTCACAGCTGAGGGCCGAAATCTCCTGCCCCATTTACGGGAAGGGGCCGCTCAAGAAATTTCTCAACTGACGCCCGAACTGTTAAAAGACGGGTCCTGGCGGAACTTTTCCTTTCGCAAATACTCCATCAATCTCCGGCCTCCTCGCCTGGCTGTAGGCCGGCGCCATTCCTACCGGGAATTTCTCGATACCGTGAAGCACAAATTAACGAGTATGGGATTTCAGGAAATGCGAGGCGAACTCGTGGAGACGGAATTTTGGGATATGGACGCGCTCTATATGCCACAATTCCATCCCGCCCGGGCCATCCATGATGTGTACTTCGTGAAGAATCCTCAAAAGGCCAGGACGATTCCCGAGCCATTTCTGAGCCAGGTGGCACAAGTCCACCGGGATGGGGGAACCAGCGGATCGAAAGGATGGAAGTACCAGTATGACCGCGAGCGGGCAAAGCGCTTAGTGCTCCGCAGCCAAGGAACCGCCGTTTCCGCCCGGACGTTGGCCCAAAATCCCCCTGTTCCCGGCAAATTTTTTTCCATCGCCCGGTGTTTTCGCTATGACAATGTGGATGCCACACACGCCACCGATTTTTTTCAGGTGGAAGGGATTGTGCTCGGCTCTGATATCAACTTTCGAACGTTATTGGGTCTTCTGCAATTGTTCGCCACGGAAATGGCTCAAGCCAAGGAGATTCGTTTTTTCCCAGCCTATTTTCCGTTTACCGAACCCTCCGTGGAATTACATGTCCGTCATCCGAAGCTTGGTTGGATGGAACTGGGGGGAGCGGGCCTTTTCCGGTCTGAAGTGACCGTTCCCTTGGGCGTGACGGTCCCGGTCATTGCCTGGGGACTCGGGTTGGATCGGATGGCCATGGTGGCTCTGGGCATACAGGACATTCGCGATTTATTCACCTCGGATTTGGAAGCGGTCCGCAATATGCGCCGTCAACTCTAACGACTTACGATGCCGACGATTTCCATTTTCCAACAAGATTTCTCAGGCCTTGTAGGCCGAAGCGTCTCCATTTCTGACATTGAGCAATGGATGCCATATATCAAAGGGGAGGTGAAAGACGTTTCCCGTGACACCGGTGAAGTGCGCGTGGAGCTCCAAGATACCAACCGGCCTGATTTATGGTGCGTGGAAGGGATTGCCAGACAAATCCGATCGGTTCTGAATAAAGGGCTGACCCCTTACTCCTTCTTTTCCCTGAAAGGTCGGGCGAAACGGCGGATTCAAGTAGCCAAGGGCATGGAAGCGATCCGTCCATTTGTGGCTGCTTGCGCATCCCTTGGGTATGCGATGACGCAGGATGGCCTCGACCAATGTATTCAAACTCAAGAAAAATTAGCCGACGCCTTTGGGCGAAAACGTGAAACGGTTTCCATCGGTCTCTATCGCTTGTCCTCCATTGTGTTTCCTGTCACGTATGGCCTCGTGAAACCGGACGAAATTCGATTTACGCCATTGGGATTTGAGGAAAAAATGACTCCCCAGGAAGTCCTCACGGTCCATCCCAAAGGTCTGGAATATGGAACGATCCTCGCGGGTTGCGAACGCGTACCGCTTCTTTGGGATTCGGACGGGCAGGTGTTGTCCTTTCCGCCCATTATCAATAGCCGGGAACTTGGTGAAGTGCGATTGGGAGACACCGATTTACTCGTGGAAGTCACCGGGACTGATCTGAGTATGGTGGTGTTAGCCTTGAACATTTTTGCCAGCAATTTAGCCGATCGTGGGGCCACCATCGAATCCGTGGATATTTCTTATCCCTACGAAACGGAATTTGGCACCACGGTCAAAACCCCACTGGACATGAATCAATCCCAGCGCATTTCCCTGGATGCGATTGAACAGGCCCTGGGAATGCCCCTCGGCTCAGAGTCCATTCAAGAGGCCTTGACATCTTACGGGTACCAGGTGAAAACGACCCGGCAATCGGTGTCCGTCAAACTACCCCCATTCAGAAACGATTTGATGCATGTGATGGATGTGGCCGAGGATGTCGCCATAACCCGAGGCTATGATTCTTTTTCCCCCATTATGCCCCAGACCTTCACCGTTGGAAATCTTTCCCCAGAAGAACAGACCAGCGATCGCATTCGAGATCTTCTCGTCGGATTTGGATTTCAGGAAATTTTTTCCAATATTATGGCTTCCCATCAGGAATTGGTGGAGCGAATGCGGATCGCTGACACCGAACATGCCCGACTGGTGGAGGTGGACAATGTGATGTCTCAAACCTATGCTTGCCTGAGACCTTCCATTCTGCCATGCCTTCTTCGGGTGGAAGCCTTATCGCCTCGTGCCTTTTACCCCCATCTGTTATTTGAGGTGGGAGAAATTGCTCGATTGGATTTGGAAGCCGATTTGGGTTCTCACACCACACTTTCCATCGCCGCCATCAGCGCCAATTCAGGAGCCAATTTTTCAGAGATTCATAGCTACCTGGATTTATTGATGTATTACATGGTATGGCCATACGAACTGGAGCCCGCCACTCACCCTTCGTTTTTAGAGGGACGGGTAGGCCGAATCCGTTGTCAGGGTTATGCAGTGGGATATATTGGAGAGTTTCACCCGGAAGTGCTCGAAGCCTGGCAAATCGATATGCCCACTTCCGGGTTTGAATTCGAGATAAGAAAACCTGAAGCTTAAGCGGTAGCGGGTTGCCCCTCTCCCTTGGTCAGGGACACAAGGTGAGAAAAGCCTTGAGGATCATGAATCGCCATTTCGGAGAGCATTTTTCGGTTTAACAACACATTAGCTTTCTTCAGGGCATTCATAAATTGACTATACGTGACTCCTTGAGCTCGAACCGCGGCGCTGATCCGGGTGACCCAGAGCTGCCGGAAATTCCGTTTTCTCTGTTTGCGTCCGGTATAGGCGTAGGCTTGCCCTTTATCCACTGATTCGGTCGCAGTCCGGAAAAGCTTACTTTTTCCTCCATATTGACCACTCGCCAGTTTGAGCCGTTTTTTCCGGCGCTGTCGAGTTTGTGGCCCCCCTTTTACCCTTGGCATGACACGTTCTCCTTTGTTTGCAAAATGTTACTTATAGGGGAGCAATCGAGACAGCGAATATTGATCTTCTTTGCTGACCTCTGCTGCACCGCGTAATTGAGATTTTCTCCCTGGCGCTTTGGAAGTGAGGATATGACGCATTCCTGCCTTCCGACGCATCCACTTGCCCGAGCCGGTCCGTTTAAATCGTTTACTGGCTCCTGAGTGATTTTTTAATTTCATTTTTGCCACGTCTTTTTTCCTTTTTCCAATTACCAAAAACTTACCGACTTCCTCTATGGTGAGTTATTTGGGAGCGACCACCATGTAGAGATTCCTTCCCTCCATTCTAGGAGGACTTTCAATATTCCCTGCTCCTTTTAATTCCTCAATAACCTTCTCAATCGCTTCGAACCCAAGTTTTTGATTGGCCATTTCTCGCCCGCGGAACATAATCGTAACTTTGGTCTTATTCCCGTCTTCCAGGAAATCCCGTATCTGCCGGACCTTCGTCTCCATGTCATGCTTGTCCGTCCTGGGCCGGAATTTAACTTCCTTAACCTGAGTGGATTTCTGGTTAAGTCGCATGCGATGTTCTTTTTTGCTCTGTTCATACTTAAATTTTCCATGATCCATAATGCGGCAGACCGGAGGGTCCGCGGTAGGAGCCACTTCAACCAAGTCATACCCGATTTCTTTCGCTTGCCGAATCGCATCAGTGGTTTTCAGGATACCAAGCTGTTCACCTTCAGCACCAATGACCCGGACTTCGGGAACTTTGATGAAATGATTAATTCGTTGTTTGAGCGTCACCGGTCGAGTCATTCGAAAAGAAAAGAACCCTTCCTTACTGCCTCGGGCATGTCGTCCCGAATAAGTTTCACAAGATCCACTATAGACATCGTTCCCAAATTTTTCCCGTTTCTTTGTCGAACAGAAACCATTTCTGCCTCAGCCTCTCGATCCCCTATGACGATCATGAAAGGAACCTTCGCCTTTTCAGCCTCTCGGATTTTAAGGCCAATCTTTTCATTTCGCAAGTCCAAAGCTACGCGACATACTTTTTCACGAAGCTTTTTTTCAACCTGTTGGGCATAACCTTGATGCTTTTCTGAAATTGGGAGAACCAAGGCCTGAACAGGAGCCAGCCAGGCCGGAAATGCCCCTCCATAGTGCTCCAAGAGGATCCCAAAAAATCGCTCGATGGATCCCAGTAAAGCCCGGTGAACCATGATGGGTTGATGAGTTTTTCCATCCTCTCCCACGTAGGTCAACCCAAACCGCTGGGGATTATTGAAATCGATCTGAACTGTCGAGCATTGCCAGGATCGCCCTAAAGCATCCTGGATTTTGACATCGATTTTTGGACCATAAAAGACCCCTTCCCCCGGATCAACTTGGTATGAATAGCCACCGTCTTTGAGGGCGCCTTCAAGCGCCAAAGTCGCCTGGTCCCATTGGTCGAGCGTCCCCACGGCTTTTTCCGGCCGAGTCGATAAAAACATATTGAATTCGGTAAACCCAAAGGTCCCTAACATGAAAGTGGTAAATTTCAGGACCTTCTGCACCTCTTCGGCCAATTGATCAGGACGGCAAAATAAATGGGCATCATCTTGGGTAAATCCCCGAACCCGCATCAGCCCATGTAAGACCCCGGAGCGCTCATACCGATAGACCGTTCCCAATTCCGCATAACGGATAGGCAGGTCCCGATAACTGCGCAAATGGGATTTATACACCATAATATGAAACGGGCAGTTCATGGGCTTTAACTGATATTCACTGGACTCAACAGGCATTGGGGTAAACATATTTTCTTTGTAGAAATCCACATGGCCGCTGGTTTTCCATAAATCCAACCGGGCGACATGAGGGGAATACACTAACTCATACTGATTGGCCAAATGTTGTTCCCGCCAAAAATTTTCAATCAACAGACGGATCTGCGCGCCTTTGGGATGCCATAAGATAAGACCGGGTCCGGTTTCATCCTGAATGCTAAACAAGTCGAGGTCTTTCCCCAACTTACGATGGTCCCGGCGTTTGATTTCCTCTAAGTTGGCCAAATGAGCCTGCAAGGCTTCTTCTGAGGGGAATGACGTGCCATAGAGCCGCTGCAACATAGGATTCCGTTCATCTCCCCGCCAATAGGCTCCCGCACTCGTCAGAATTTTAAATGCCTTAATGTGCCCGGTAGAGGGGACATGAGGCCCTCGGCACAGATCCACAAACTCTCCCTGCCGATACAAAGATACCTGGTCGTCTAAAATGCCTTCTAGCAGTTCAACCTTGTAATGCTCTCCACGTTGTTTGAAATATTCGATGGCCTCACTCTTCGACATTTCCAGTCGAGTCACCGTGAGGTTTGAGGAAATAATGGCTTGAGCGCGTTTTTCAATGGCCTCGAGATCTTCCGGGGTGAAGGGGCGTTCGAATGCGAAATCGTAAAAGAATCCCTCTTCAATGGCCGGACCAATGGTCAATTGGGCGGTAGGAAAACACTCCTTCACCGCTTGGGCCATAATATGGGTGCTACTGTGCCGGTAAATTTCTTTGCCTTCCGGTAAATCAAATGTCAGGGGCTGCAATGTCGCATCGTTTTCCAATGAAGCCAGCAAGTCTTTTTCCACGCCATTGGCCTTAACGGCAAAGACCTCAGGCGGGACCGCTCCCTTCAGTTTTTCTATCGCGGCTTTAGCCGAGATCCCTTTAGGAAAGGCTTGGCGGCTCCCGCCCTGCATTGAGACCTGAATGGATTCCATACTCATTAAAACCCTTAATTATTTCATGGTTCTACAATACGTTGTGCACACAAGACAAGGCACCATTCCCCTCATTAGGAAGCAGGAAGCTGGATGCATTTCAAGCTTTTTTGGAAATAGAAATAATGGTAGGCGCGGGCGGTATTGAACCGCCGACCTCTACCGTGTCAAGGTAGCGCTCTCCCCCTGAGCTACGCGCCTATATCCTACCTAACATATGCTAGACTGCATCGGTTACCTTGTCAAGAAATGGTTTATTTTTCAAGGGGAAAGAGAAAGATTACCCGGCTGAATCAGATTCAGCCTTCTTCCGTTTTCCGGCAGAGGATTGCTTTAACCGACTTAAGGAAATTTGAAATTCCGTAATTTTTTTTCTAAGGGTATTGCGATTGAGACCCAGGAGCCTGGCAGCCTTAATTTGATTGCCATGCGTTTCCCGTAATGCCAGTTCAATAAGGGGACGTTCGACAGCTCTCATCAAGGTGGGGTAGAGATTTTTCCCGAAGCCCACGTTCATCGCTCGGACAAAATCCCCCAACTTTTTCTCAACATAACTTGCCAAGCTCACATCCTTGGGATTGATAGTCCCCTCTTCCGCCGGTTGGTCCCCCATGACCTGCCGAATCTGATTCAGGGTACTCCAGGCGGACAAGGGCCCGGCATAAATGAATGTTTTCGACAAATTCAATTGGCCATTCAGCGCCGACAACGCAGGAAAAAATTTCGGCCCGGATTCATCAAGTATCACGCCGGTAAAATGTTGAGAGCGCATAGCCGCTTCCAAGGAAGAACAATCTTCCAACACCGTAATGGCATTCTGGAGATCGGGACCTTGAACTCGCGACTTGAGATCAGGATCCTGAGTCAACAGGGCGAACCGAAAGTGGGAAGAATTTGAAGACACGGTGTTATGGTCAGGTGAAATCGGAAACAAGGATTATGTCGGAACACTTTTTAAAAATCAATCGAGGAAAATCACGGGTTGTGAGACTCAGTCAAGTCCCAAAAGAGGACCCAACATCCGCAAGGCGCACCAAATCAACACGCCACCAATCACATCCAACAACAATCCGGCTTGTACCATTCGAAGAATCGGAATTTTCCCCGTCCCATACACAATGGCATTCGGGGGAGTGGAAACCGGCAGCACAAACGCCAGGCTTGCAGCCATACAGGCAGCCAGCACCGGTGGAACCGGCGAAAAATTTGCCGTGTGGGCAATGGCAATGAGCACCGGCACAATCATGCTGGTGGCGGCGGTATTTGACGCAAGTTCCGTAAGAACCAAAGCCGTAAGAATCGCCACCCCCGTTAAACTCCAGACGGACTGAATGCCAAACATATCGACCATACCCTGACCGATCGCATGCGCCAATTCCGTTTTGACCATCAACTCGCCAAAGGCGATTCCTCCCCCGAACAACAAGATGGTTCCCCAATGAATATTGGCCGCTTCTTTCCAGGATAAGGTGAATTTCCCTTGACGAAGATTCAAGGGCAGAAGAAATAAGAGCCCCGAGGCAAAAATGGGCACCAGTTCCTTTGGCAGGTGAGAACGAACCCATTGCACCACCGCATGATCGGCTTCTAACCATATTGAGAGAATGGCGGGGAATACCCACAACACGACCGCCAACACAAACACTCCAAATGTGTATTGCTCCCCACGAGTCCAAGGAGTTGGTGCAGAAATCTTGAGAAAAGTGGAAACTTCCTGAAAAGTGGAGTGAGAAGGTGGAGCATGTAGCCAATACAAGAGCGTGAACATCACTAGCAGCATCGCGCTAGACAACGGTAATCCAATCAGAAGCCACTGATCAAAGGAAATGGTGACGTGGGCTTGCTGGGCTAACAGCCCAACTCCGATTAAATTCGGTGGGGTGCCAATAAGGGTCGCAACTCCACCGATTCCGGCGCCGTAAGCCAGACAGAGCAAAAATCCGGTTTCAAAAGTCCCCATGTTGTGATTGCCTTGTCGAAGAGCCCGTAACACTCCAAGCGCAATGGGCAACATGACCGCCGTTGCTGCGGTATTGCTAATCCACATGGACAGGCCTGCTACCGCCACACTCAGGGCCATCATGATACGAACAGGGTTGGAACCCACCCATTTGCGTGAAAGAAGCCAGTTGCCAAACCGACGGTCCAACCCATGAACCGATAAGGCCTCAGAAATAAAAAAACTGCCAATGAACAAGAAGATAACGGGGTGGGCAAACGCAGAAAACACCGATTTCATGGTCCCCAATCCGGCCAACACACAAAAACCACATCCCAGCAAGGCGGTAATGGGAAGTGGAATGGGCTCGGTAACCCACATCACAACCACCCAGGTCAAAATACTCGCCAGGGTTCGTGCGGAATCGGGTAATGATTCGGGGAGAAGAAAAAACATCAGGCCGGCAAAAAGCGGGCCGGCAAGGAGACCGAATTGATGAGGAGGAATGGCTGTTTGAGGATCTGGACCGGATTGGCTCATAAAACGATTGGAATAGACTTTACCGTGAACTGGAAGTCCCTGACGTATTACTCAACGACCTCATGTCATGTTTACCGTATGCGCGGAGGTGCCATGGTTGAAGTGCCTCCCTAGGATTTGGCAAATGCAGCAGGTATCATACAGAAGTAGGGATTTTTGAGATAGGGCAATGGTAGCATTCAATATTATCTTTCCCTACGAGCATCTGGAAGCCATACATCCTATGAATATCCCAATGCAAAGGAGAATGTTCAAAAAGTCTGGACTGGGAAAGCCGAAAATTTGTTACTGCCGTCCCACCCGTCCTAACCCTTGTTAAGCGTGCGGAATGCAGACGACACTGTTCCAGAGCAAGACAGAAAACCGGGAACTCAGCGGGTTAACCCTTCCGGAACTCCGGGCATGCTTGTCTAACATTTTTAAAAAAACATGCAGCGCAAAGTTCAAACCTTAGACCGTCTATTACAACGAATCACCGCCCATCAGCAGGCGGGAGAGACCATTGTTTTTACGAATGGGTGTTTTGATTTGCTACATATCGGGCATACGCGATACCTGGATGAGGCCAAGCAACTCGGGGAACGATTAGTGGTCGGTATCAACAGCGACGAATCGGTCCGTCAACTGGCTAAAGGAGCGAACCGACCAATAGTGCCGGGTGCTCAGCGAGCAGAGATCATTGCCGCATTAAGGTGCGTGGATTACGTGATACTCTTTGACGAGCCGGATCCCTTGAATCTCATTAAAGCCATCCAACCCAATGTCCTTGTAAAAGGAGGAGATTGGACTCCTGAACGGATTGTCGGCAAAGAGTTTGTCGAGGAACGGGGAGGATTTGTGCGGACGATTCCGCTCGTCCCGGATATTTCCACAACAACGATTATTCAACGTATCCTCACCGCTCATGGCATAAGCCCATCCGCCTAACCCGCACGTCGAGAAAACATCCTCGTGGTTTATTTCAGATAATGAGCGTCCCTTCCGTATTACAACATTTCTCAAACCAGCTTCGCGGGATCGTTCCGTCGATCCCGGAAAACAATCCCCCTCCATGTCTGCTCAGCACGCAACCGGCTTGTTTAGCCCTCGCCATGACCTTGTTCACACTTCCTGGAAAGAAGACCGCGGGCTCTGAAGGCCAGACGCACCTCATTATCACACCCACACAAGAAGAAGCCGAGGAACTGTATGAAGATTTGGCATTCTTCTTCTCGTTCCTCAGGCGGGATCACGAGACTCTGGCCATGTTCCCCCCATGGGCGACAATTCCATACAACCCTGCGCTGCCGGCCCACAGCGTGATCTGCCAGCGGGTTCGATCACTGCACCGATTGTCCCGAGGTGAAAGCACGGTGCTGGTCAGTTCGCTCCCTGCCATGTTGCACAAATTGCTTCCAACAGAGGTTTTCTCCAGGGCATGCTTTTCTCTCAAAGTCAGCAGGACCTGCGAGCGAGAGGTGCTTCTTCGTTCGTTGATCCGGTTGGGATATGAACGGGGGTCGTTGGCTGAAATCCCCGGCGAGTTCAGCGTGCGTGGAGGCATCGTGGATATTTTCTCCACGGCTCAGGACCACCCCGTCCGCGTTGAATTTCTTGGAGATACGGTCGAATCCATTCGGACCTTTGATCCCTCGACCCAAGAGTCCATCACCCATCTCAAAGAAACCTGGATCTTACCCACCCGGGAATTTATTCCTCCTGATTCCGGGCAACCGGATATCTCCTGCGACCCCATCCAGCCAAGCATTGAATGGGACCTGCCCCGGTATTACCCCAAATTGGTCACACTCTTTGAGTACCTACACACTCCGGTCACCGTCTCCTTCTATCGGCCGGTTGATCTGGATGCCGCAGCTGCGCAATTTTGGAATGCGTTGTTAGAAACATGGGAACAACTCGAGCCCGGCCAGGGGGGCGCCTCCACCCACGCGGATCCCGATCAACTCTATGAAGTCTGGGATACTATTAAAACCTATACCAGCATGTGCCCGACGGTGTATTGGGATAGCGTGGCTCCTGATACTTCCACGATGCCCTGCGTGCCTTTTTCCTTAAATGCTCAGTCTCCCGGCAGTGTCGGTTTAGGTATTCGAGGCCTCCCTTTCAAAGAAACGCTTACCAAACTCGATCAATTGCGGGCTGACACCGGGATCTTTTTTGTGGCTCGCAGCGAAGGACAGGTGGAACGCCTATTGTCCTTATTGCATGACCATGGATTCCCAGCCAACAAATGGCAACAGCCCTTCCCTCAACAAACCATGGATGCCCGCGCACCCTTTTATTGCCTTGAAGGAGACCTTTCTGCAGGGTTCATTTCGCATGATGGGCACATCGCCTTCGTCACCGAAGAAGAACTGTTTGGAAAGGGCATCCGGCATCGGCCCCACACCAAAACCCCTACCGCCAAATTTTTCTCATCGCTGGATGATCTCAAAGAAGGCGACCTTGTCGTCCATCTCCAACATGGCATTGGGCGATATCGGGGATTGCGGCGGTTGGAAGTGCAAGGCTTTACCAGTGATTATTTGCTCCTGCAATTCGGGGGAACCGATACCCTGTATGTCCCGCTGGACCGCCTGAACCACATTCACCGGTATCGAGGGGCCGAGCAACGGGCCCCCAGATTGGACCGCCTGGGAGGCACCGCCTGGGGCAAAACGAAGGCCAAAGTCAAAAAAGGCATCGAGGATATGACCGAGGAATTAGTGGAACTCTATGCCAACCGGGAAGTGGCCCGCCGGACCGCATACCAGGAGGACACTCTTCTGGTGCATGAGTTTGAAGCAGGGTTTGAATATGAAGAAACGCCTGACCAACTTCGAGCGATCGAAGAAATCGGCCGGGACATGGAATCGCCGAAACCGATGGACCGCCTGGTGTGTGGAGATGTGGGGTATGGCAAAACCGAGGTCGCCATGCGTGCCGCCTTTAAGGCGATTCAGGCAAATCGACAGGTAGCGGTCCTGGCTCCCACGACACTCCTGGCTCAGCAACACTTTGAAAATTTTTCGGTGCGTTTTGCCCCATTCCCCGTCAAAATCGGCGTACTGTCACGCTTTCAATCCGCCAATGAAATCAAAGCCACGCTGAAAGATCTGGCTTCCGGCCTGATCGACATTGTGATCGGGACTCACCGGGTCGTGCAAAAGGATGTGGCCTTTAAACAATTGGGACTGGTGGTTATCGATGAAGAGCAATGGTTTGGCGTCCGCCATAAAGAACGGCTCAAACAACTCCGGACTCAGGTCGATGTGCTCACGCTGTCGGCAACCCCGATCCCCCGAACCCTGCAAATGGCCTTTTCGGGAGTGAGGGACTTATCTGTCATTGAAACCGCGCCTCCGGGCCGATTGGCGGTGGAAACCCAAGTCCTCCGGTTTGATGCGACCGTGGTTCGGGAAGCCATTCAACGGGAACTGGCCCGGGGAGGCCAGGTGTACTACGTGCACAATCGGGTGGAAACCATGGAGCAAACCGGCGCCTGGGTACAGGAGCTGGTCCCGGAAGCGCGGGTACTGATGGCGCATGGCCAAATGAGCGAACAATTGTTGGAACGGGTGATGGTGCAATTTTTCCACCAGGAAGCCGATGTGCTGCTGGCCTCGGCCATCATCCAATCCGGGTTGGATATTCCTAACGCCAATACGATATTGGTAGACCGGGCGGATTTATTCGGTCTCTCTCAACTGTACCAACTCCGCGGACGAGTCGGGCGAAGCAGCCAGCAGGCCTTTGCCTATCTCTTCATTCCCAACGAGGAAACGCTGAGTACGGACGCACAAAAACGCATGAATGCTATTCAGGAATTTGCCGAACTCGGCTCCGGATTCAGGATTGCGGCCGCTGATCTTGAAATCCGCGGAGCGGGAAATTTATTAGGAAAACAACAGTCCGGCAATATCGCCGCCGTGGGCTTGGACCTCTATTTACAAATGGTGGAGCAGGCCGTTCAGCAACTCAAAGGACAGGAAGTGGAAGAAGAATGGGAACCCACGCTTCAACTCGACGTCTCAGCCTTTATTCCCGAAGAATATGTGGAAGACGCCTCTCAACGATTGGGGCTGTATAAGCGGCTATCCGCGAGTGAACGGTTAGGGGATCTGGCGTTATTGTATGGGGAGACCCTTGACCGGTTTGGATCGCCACCCGCTCCCATGGAACGACTGTTTGAGGTCATGCAAATCAAGGTGTTGGCCAAGGCCTTAAAACTCGAGTATGTGGAAGTCCGTGGCGGACTGATGAACCTGCGCTTTCATGAACAGGCAAAACTTCCGGAACAAGGACTTCGCTCATTAATGGAAAGCTGGAAAGATCGTCTGGAATTTCTTTCTCCTCGCGCCTGTCGCCTGACCCTGCCGGAGCAGGACTGGGCCGCAATGTATCCCAGGGCCAATACGATTTTGCAGGACCTCTATCAGTCGATGAAACAAGAGGAAGCGGTAGCCTGATGGTCGAGGGTTTTCGCTTGTGTCTGACAAACTGGTCATCGAGGATGCTCGTGGCCTGGGTGGTGCTGAGTCTGTTCCTCTGTCCGGGAGCCGGCCTGAGTCTTACCGATCGCATCATTGCGATTGTCAATAAAGAGGTCATCACCTGGTCCGATCTTGAACACGAAATTCAGGACGAGTACAAGCGCCTCAAGGCCAAATATCAGGGAGAAGAACTTGAACGGCGGTATCGCCAAAAACAACGAGAAGTCCTGAATAACCTGATTGACGATCGACTCCAGCTTCAAGAAGCCAAAGCCAAGGGCATCTCCATCACCCAGGAAGAGATTGATGCCGCGATACGACGAACCCCCCTGTCACTGACCCAAACCGAAGAAGAATTCGGTCATCAACTGCTCCTGAAGAGGCTCTTTGACTTTGAAATACGCCGGAATATCTTGGTCGAAGAAGAAGAACTTCGACGGTATTATGACGCAAACCCAACCCTGTTTCTCAAACCGCCTCAGTATCGGCTGAAGCAAATACTGTTAGCCGGAAAAGAAGAATTTGAACGGGAGCGGGCCAGGAAGAAAGCGCAAACCATTTATGCCGCATGGAAACCGGATACGATTTTAGAGGACTTTGCCGCCCAACATTTAGAACACATCAGTGAATTAGGGTGGGTCCAGGAAAACGAATTGTTAGACCCTCTGAGTCAGGCTGTCAAAGAGCTGAAACCCGGCCACTTATCGTCCCCCATTGAAACCCTTTTGGGATTTCATCTTTTGGTGGTAGAAGACATACAGCAACCGCAACCGCTCCCGTTTGAAGAGGTGGAACGGGATATCCGTGGGACACTGATGAAGCAACGATCCGAGGAAGCCTATCGGAATTGGCTGGCGGATTTAAAACAAAAAGCCTTTATCGAGGTGAAGTTTTAACAGCGAGCAGATCCCTCACCCGGTCGAGCACCATTTGTTTGCCTTCTCCAGAGTGAGCCGACAGGAAAATCGGATCTTCTTCTATTCCCAGACCATCCCGCAATTCCCGAACCGTAGCGTGGCGCTTGCCTCTCGTGACCTTATCGGCTTTAGTTGCGACGACCACCATGGGAATTTTTAACTGCTCCAACCACTCCACCATTCCCCGATCGGAGTCTTGCACCCGGCGGGAATCCACCAGCAGCACAATGCCCTGTAAGTTTTGACGCATCCGGAAATATTCCTCAATCAAGGGAATCCATTGCTCGCGAATCCGTTCCGGCACTTTAGCAAATCCGTATCCGGGAAGATCGACCAGCATAAAACGAGGTCCATTCGTATCAATCTGAAAAAAATTAATAGTTTGGGTTTTCCCGGGAGTCTTGCCGACCTTGGCCAACCCTTTGTGATTGACCAGACAGTTAATGGCTGAAGATTTTCCGACATTGGAACGGCCGACGATGGCCACTTCCGGAAGAGTCGGTTTCAGAAATTGCTCAATGGCCCCGCAGCTCGCCTTGAATTCAGCAGAAAATATTTTAAACGCTCCCACTATGAGTTCCTCTTTTCTTTTTCCCAATAGAGAATGATTTGAATGCCGAATGGCTCAGCTAGAGGTCATTGGGGGATAATATCTTAGGAGGGTACCGTTTCCCTATACCATTCGTTAAACAGCCGGCTGTTTGCTGAAAGCGTGGCTTCTTCCTCCCGAATCCAGCGACCGACCAACCCCAACGAGCACAAGGTATCTGCGACAAGCTTGATCGTCGCCAGTTCAAAAGCCCGCGCGACCTCCCTTGGATTCACCGGTTTGTCCGCTTCAATTAAAAAGGCCAGTACCTGATGCTCTAAAGGTCCTCGCAATTGATTGGCACAGCATTGAAAAAAAGAGGAGAGGGAATTTTTGACGTCTTTCACAACCTTTTCCGGCAGAACGTGGGGCCCCCCACGCAGCAATGCACTCTGCAAAACCTTGATGATAAACGGATGAGTCCCTGCATAGTTGAGGACACAAGCCTGTTGTTCTGAAGTAAGATCTGGACAGAGTATCTGCTGTGCCTCCTTTTCCAAAAATACCGCCAATGGAATAGATTTAAGTTTATGCGTCAACCCGCTCTCTCTCACAAGCTCCCGCCATACTCGTGCTCCGGCAAATACCGTTGGCCCTCTCCGGAACCGATTGACCTCTGAAAGAGAAAGGGTCTTCCCTTCAACCAGGCTGTCACAGTTATCAAGCAGAACAATAGTATGAGCTTTCTGCGAGCGGGACCGGAACCGTTGGCAATCGGCTTCGTCACTGACATCAATATACATCGCTGAGGGTCCAGGATATTTGGGCGAAGGAACAGCATGATCATGGTTCAGTTGCCAGGCGAGGTGGAGCAGTAACGAAGTTTTTCCCAATTTGGGCCCTCCAACAAGGCTCAAGGATTCCCCTCGTTCCAGCCGCCTCAACATATTCCGAACCAAGCCCTCCCGGCCTTTGAATTCTCCAGGCCGAAAGACCCGCGCCGCCGGATCTGATGAACCGAGCTGATCAGTGGGAGTAGACATAACAGGAAGTGTAGAAGGTCAATCTCCGGTTGGCAACGCAAAGCTCATGTCAGGGGGCATCTGCTTGCACATCCAGTAAATCCCGTGCTTGGGTGTTACAGAGCGCCGGGTTTGAAACTTAATTGGCAATGCAGATCGGTCTCAGTGCAATCTCAAGGGCAGGAATAACCGCCCATATTTCTTTGGGGGATCTATAAAACAAATTTTTAAACTCGCAATTGTCGTTTTGGTAGGCGCTGGATTTTATAGCCCCTCCAAATATTTTCCGACGTGTTCGAGCACAGAATTTTATCAACTGGAATGATTGGCATGTACGAGCGTTGCCGGGTTTCGGCCCATAGGTGTTAAGCTAAACAGGGGCCATTCTGGGTGTGGAGTTTGGGATCGAAGCCAGCTTCCAACATTTCCCGTGTGGTCATGCGCGAGCGTTGGCGATATTTTCGAC
>WHTE01000075.1 GCA_009377845.1 Nitrospirales bacterium
GACACACATGCCGGCGATGAATACGGCACCAACACTTTTTGTCAAACCATTCACAAACATCTTCTTCATGCTTTTCCCTCTAGCGTTTAAAGGATGATCCCCAATTCGGCCTGGGTGGCCGAAGAGGCAGAATTAAATGGTAAACCTGATGAGAGTAACGAGGGTGGCCGGAGGTGTCAAGAGTAGGAATTGCCTTGCGGTTCACGAGTCTTGGGCTGGGAAATATCATCTATAATGGCCTTTTGCAGAACATGAAAAGGCTACGTTCTCAGGATGAAGTCCGTATCTGGACCTGTTGATAATGACCGGCGGCATGTGACAGCTGGAGGCTATAAGAAATTAGCGGAGCTT
This sequence comes from Nitrospirales bacterium, assembly GCA_009377845.1. GTDB lineage: Bacteria > Nitrospirota > Nitrospiria > Nitrospirales > UBA8639 > Nitrospira_E. Next base: position 352 of record WHTE01000075.1, read on the forward strand.
CTTTGGGGTCACCTATTGGCCGGGCTCATGCGATGGGAGGGGTTTTCGGATGATATTGCAGAGGAGGGAACATATTTAAAAGAGAAAGAGAGAGGGGGCCCCAAGGTGAGGACAGAAATTTCCCGCAGGTTTTCCCGGCTAGAACCTCTGCGAAAGCACTAGGAGCTTTTGCTGGATGACGAGGAAGACCCGGACCCGGAGGAGACACTCGAACCAGAAGAGGAGCTCGATCCTGAGGAAGAACTCGATCCCGTAGATCCAGCCGAGGCTGCGGCGGGAGCGGGTGTCGTTGAACTGCTCCCGCTTTCTGAGTTGGTCGAACCGGGCTTGCTGTCTGCTTTTGATTCAGCATTGTTGACTTCCGCGGGTTTTCCATTGTTTTCGGATTTGCTCCCGGGCTCTTTGAGTTTGTCCGAATAATCGGTCACATACCATCCCGTTCCTTTAAACATGATGGCAGGGGCTGAAATCACTTTTGTGACGGGTTGTGCTTCGTCACAGGAACAGGACAATTGATCGCAGGTTTTAAAGGGAGGATCTGACATTTTCTGTTGAATTTCAAATCGCGCTCCGCTACTAAGACATTGATATTCATAAATGGGCACGGGATACCTCCAGAGAGTAAACGTCAGTCAAACCGATTGTGACGCATATGTTAATAAGAATAAGGCCAATTCTCTTCAGGTCAAGGGTGTCGTTGTGATTGAAAAGGGGAAAAAGGAATTCCTCGATGGTCGGGAGATCTCCTACTCGAGCCTGGCCACCCCCTCGGCAAGGTGTTGTAAGCCTTCCTCAATCACTTCCAAGGTGCCGGTATAGGAAAACCGTAGATGCGTGGGGCTCCCGAACGGTTCACCAGGGACGCATGCTACTTGGGCTTCTTTGAGAAAGAAGTTCGCTAACGCGAACGGTGTGGCCAGGGATTGTCCCTGGAAGCGTCGGCCCAGAAGCCGGGCAATGTCGGGAAAGGCGTAAAAGGCACCTGAAGGCATTGGGCAGTGAATGCCTGTGATCCGGTTTAAGCCGGCCACAATAGCCTTTCGTCGAATATCCAACTCTTTCACCATGTGTTGAATAAATGCATCTCCCCCCCGGAGGGCACCAATAGCTGCTTTTTGCGCAATGGAGGTCGGGTTAGAGGTGCTTTGGCTTTGGATATCTCCCATGGCTTTAATCAGCGGGTCAGGACCAGCCGCATAGCCAATTCGCCAACCCGTCATGGAATAGGTTTTAGACACGCCATTGACAATGATGGTGTTCCTGGCAATGTCCGGCCCGAGGGAGGCAATGCTGTGATGTCGGTGCTGGTCGTAAATCATCTTTTCGTAAATCTCATCAGAAATGATGAGAATATCGTGTTGAAGCGCTAATTTGGCAATGTCCTCTAAGGTCTGTCGGTCGTACATACTGCCGGTAGGGTTACATGGGGAATTCAGAATGATGGCTTTTGTGCGATCGGTCACCGTGGCTTCCAATGCTTTCAGGTCAATGGCATATCCGGAGGACTCGGAGGTGGGAAGAAAGACGGGCTTGGCGTCCGCCACGAGGATTTGTTCGGGATAAGATACCCAATAGGGAGTCGGGATGATGACTTCATCTCCGGTTTCAAAAAGGGCCAGCGCGAGATTGAATAAGGTGTGTTTCGCCCCGCAAGAAACCAGGATTTGCGACCGGGAGTAGGTGAGCCCCTGGTCGCGCTGGAATTTTTCAATAATGGCATCTTTCAGATCATCAATGCCGGTTACGGCCGTGTATTTGGTGAAGCCGGACCGAATGGCCGCATAGGCCGCGTCTTTGGCTACTTCAGGAGAATCGAACGAAGGTTCCCCCGCTGTAAAATCGAAGACGCGCTGTCCTTGCGCCACCAGGGCTTTGACCGTTGCGGAGAGTTGCAAGGTGGGGGAGGGGGTAATGCGGGTGGTGCGAGAAGCAAGTTTCATTGAGCATTCCTGCGTAAACGGGCCTGGAGGCATTCGGCGACTTCAGGATGAAGAAAATGGTGAAGAGGTCCGCCAACCGAGGCAACTTCTTTTACCATACTGGAGGTTAAATACGAATATTCCTCGCTGGACATAAGGAAGACAGTTTCCAGGCTGGAGTCAAGTTTCCGGTTGAGTAGAGCCATTTGAAATTCATGTTCGAAATCTGACACCGCTCTGAGTCCACGAATAATGGCCAGTGCTCCGCGTTGACGGACATAAGTCACCAGTAATCCATCAAACGGTTCGACGGACACCCCCTCGAGGTCTTGTGTCGCGAGTTTGGCCAGGTGCACTCGTTCTTTCAAGTCGAACAACGGGGCTTTACGAGGGTTGGGGGCCACGGCCACGATGACCTGCTCGACCAGGCGGAGGCTACGGGCAATGACATCGGTATGCCCGCGGGTAATGGGATCAAATGTGCCTGGATAGATGCCAATGGTCATGGTTCAGATTCTTCTGCCGTCCGGGACAGAGGTTGATAAAAGGTGAATCCCGTATCCCCATATCGAGTGGTTCGGATGAGTGTCCATTCCCCAATTGAAACGGGAGGCTTCGTTTTATGGAAATGTTCATAAATAATCCGGCCCGTAGGGGCAATCAAGTCCGCTTCCTCTATTTGCCGCAGTAGCTGTTGAATATTCAGGAGCCGATAAGGCGGGTCCAGAAATATCACGTCAAACGGGCGCCATCCTACCAAAAATGGATTTTGTAAGGCGAGTGACACATCTTCAACTAACACCCGGCTTGATGAGGAAATCTTGAATTGGGAGAGCGTGCGTTGAATGCTGGCCCCGGCTAGAGGATTCTGCTCCACAAATAGCACCCTGGCGGCCCCCCGGCTTAACGCCTCCAGTCCGACAGCTCCCGTCCCCGCGAACAGATCCACCATGGTGGTCCCCTGAATCTGCGCACCCAGGATAGAAAAAAGCGCCTCCCTGGCCCGTTGGGATGTCGGACGAGTGACTCGCCCGGAAAGAGTGGGGATTCTTCGACCTTTTAATTGGCCTGCAATGACCCGGATGGAAGAGGTGCTCATGTTCGAGGGGACGATATCATAGTTTCGGAAACCCCAACAATCTGAAAGACACGTGAGGTCGAAAACTTTTTTGACGGGGTAAAAAATGGCTGCGTATAGTGCACGGCATGTTCGCAACAATTTCCGTGGCTCTTACAACATGAAATACCCCCAAAGCAAAAAAGGGATTCAATCCTGGCCGGAAAATGAACGTCCTCGTGAACTGCTTTTGAGCAAAGGTCCCCATGGCTTATCGGATGCTCAACTGTTGGCTATCCTTTTGCGAATCGGTAGACCGGATTCCTCAGCGGTGGATGTCGCGATGGATTTACTCGCCCGGTTGGAAGGCTTGCGCGGCTTGGCCAATCGAAGTTTGCAAGAGCTTTGTGTGGTCCCGGGAATCGGTCCCGCCAAAGCGGCCCAAATCCTTGCAGCGGTTGAATTGGGAAAACGGGCGTTGGCCATTCCGTTAACCGCCGGGTTGCGGATTCGTCAAAGCCAGGATATTTTTCAGCATTACTATCCTCTTTTGCGAGATCTTCGGCATGAGGTCTTTAAGGCTCTGTTGCTGGATGCCAAACATGGGCTCATCCGGGATATGACGGTCTCCGAGGGAAGCTTAACGGTGAGTATTGTCCACCCCCGGGAAGTATTTAATCTTGCGGTGAGAGAATCTGCGGCTGCTGTGATCTTTGTCCATAATCATCCCAGCGGTGACCCCCATCCCAGTGAAGAAGATCATGCCTTGACGCGTCGTTTAATGGCGGCAGGGGAAATCCTGGGTATCCGGGTGTTGGACCATCTAGTCATCGGGGATGGGCGCTATGTGAGTTTTGCAGACGAAGGCTTCCTTACGTCCGAAACCTAGTTCTCCCTCGATTCCGCCGGTTTGGAAATCGGCTTCTTCCCGTGGAAATTCCTTGCGTTCCCTTATTCGCACCAACGGTTAAAACCATTGTGCGAGTAGCTTTTCATGAGAAATCCATGGTAGAAATATGTGTTGACATGTGTGGTTTCCTCTTTTAGCGTCCCTCACGTTTTTATTCTGAACCCAAAGGAGAGAAATGGCCTTAATTTCTCAGAAAGAAGTCGAACATGTCGCACAATTGGCAAGATTGGAATTGACAGATGCGGAAAAAACCAGTTTTGCGGAACAATTGAGCCATATTTTGACGTATGTAGACCAGGTGCAAGGGGTGTCGACGGAAGGCGTTCCTCTCACATCTTCTGTCGCCATCGATAAAACGGTATTACGTGAGGATACCCCCCGAGAGTGCCTGGCGTTGGAAAAAACTTTAGCTAATGCCCCGGAGTCACATGACGGGTTTTTTGTGGTCCCCAAAATTTTGGGGAAGTAGAGAACAAGTCGATAACCGGGAACAATTGTTCTAAGCATGATGAGGAAGAGTAGGAATTGAATATGTATCGACAACTCTTGCGTTGTAAAATTCACCGGGCGACAATCACAGGGGCAAGCCTTGAATATGAAGGCAGTTTAACGATTGATGCGGAGCTGATGGACAGGGCGGGAATATTGCCCTATGAAGCGGTGATGGTGTCCAATTTGAATAACGGGGAGCGGTTTTCCACCTACGCGCTTCCGGGTACGCGTGGCGAAGGCGAGATCATCTTGAATGGTCCCACGGCCCGGCTCGGGGTGGTCGGAGATAAAGTCATTATTTTTTGTTATGAATTTTTTAATGACGAAGAAGCCAAGCGGCATGCTCCCAAAATTATCCAAGTCGATCATCAGAATAGAATCAAGGTGCCAATTTCCGTTTGAAACGGATACCTCTGATTGAAAGCCTGGGGTTTTCAATCGCCGTATTGATCCACTCACCGTATTAACCGGTTTTTCATGTCTCTGTTCAAACTCACATTACAAGAGCTTCAGGAAAAATTCACCTGTGGCGAGGTCAGTGCTGTGGAAATCGCCCGGTCTTATCTGCTCCGGCTCAATCAAGTGGAACCGAAAATTAAAGCATATATTACCCTGACTCCGAAAGATGCGCTTCTCCAGCAAGCCAAAACGATTGATGATGGGCTTAGGGCCTGGCGCAAAACACAGCCGCTGATGGCCATGCCTTTAGGGATTAAGGATAATATTTGCACAGAAGGGATCCGGACGACCTGTGGATCCCGAATGTTGGAGAACTTTGTTCCTCCGTATGACGCTTCGGTGATGGGAGGTCTGCGAACCCATCAACCCTTGATCCTGGGCAAGACGAACCTGGATGAATTTGCCATGGGTTCTTCCACTGAACATTCAGCGTTCGGGCCGTCCCGGAATCCCTGGAACCAGAAATATATCCCGGGAGGGTCCAGTGGAGGCTCAGCGGCAGCGGTGGCTGCGGATGAATGTGTGGCCGCCTTGGGTTCCGATACCGGGGGGTCTATTCGACAGCCGGCCGCCTGTTGCGGGGTTGTGGGGTTCAAGCCGACGTATGGGCGAGTGTCCCGATACGGGTTGATTGCGTTTGCCTCGTCTTTAGATCAAATCGGTCCCATTACCAAAACTGTGACGGATGCCGCTATCCTGCTGAATGCCATTGCCGGATTTGACCCAATGGATTCCACGTCTGCCAATCGCGAAGTCCCGGATTTCACGAAATCGGTCAAAAAGAAAGATGTGAAGAAACTGGTTGTGGGGGTTCCACGGGAATATTTTTCTGAAGGTCTTGATCCTGAAGTCTCCGAGAGCGTTCAGGCTGCCATACAGGTGTTGCAGGAGTTAGGCGGAAAAATTCAAGAAGTGACCTTGCCATCGACCGAACGGGCCATCGCGACCTATTACCTCCTGGCCACGGCTGAGGCCAGTTCCAATTTAGCTCGCTATGACGGCGTCAAGTATGGGTTTCGGGCCAAGGAATCGCGAGAACTGGCTGAGATGTACCGGAGCACACGCTCGCAAGGGTTCGGACCTGAAGTGAAGCGGCGCATTATGTTGGGGACCTATGCGCTGAGTGCCGGGTATTACGAGGCGTATTATGGAAAAGCTCAAGCGGTTCGAACGTTGATTCGGCGCGACTTTGATGCGGTGTTCAAGGACGTGGATCTCTTGGTGAGTCCTGTCATGCCGACGCCGGCCTTTCAATTAGGTGAACGGTTGGACGATCCCTTGCAGATGTATTTGTCTGACATTTATACCATTCCAGCGAGTTTGTCCGGACTTCCTGCTATTTCTGTCCCTTGTGGATTTAGTGCAATGGGACTGCCTATCGGGTTACAATTAGTTGGACGTCCGTTTGAAGAATCCACGGTCTTGCGCGCTGCGTATGCCTATGAACAAGCCACAAACTGGCGAACGAAACGACCCGTGATTCGATCTTGATAAAGAATAGGAGGTATGGTGGATCTGGCAGCGATCATCATCGCAGTGGCCTTTGCGGTCTTGGTGGGCTATCTGGTTCCAATGGTTCTTCAAGTGAAACGCAGCCATGGGCAAGCCGAACGCTTGCTCATTCGACTCAACCATGAATTGCCGGGATTATTAAAGGACGTCAAGGGGACCAACGAAAATATCCGGTCTCTGACTGATCATGCCCGGCTGGGGGTTGATCGGGCGACAATTTTTTTGAATGCAGTTGGAGATGTGGGGCAAACCGTGAATCAAGTTCATCAGGCCGTTCGCGGAAAAGGGGGGGCACTTGCGGTGGGTTTCACCAGTTTGCTTGCCGGACTCAAAGCTGCGACATCCACAGTGAGAAAACGTGTTCATAAAGAAAAAGAAGGAGGGTCATCCTATGGCGACTAATCATTCGGGTGCATCAGCAGGGTCCGTCGCATTGGCATTTTTAAGTGGGGCATTGTTGGGCGCCGTGACGGCGATCATGTTAGCCCCTCAACCGGGTCGGGAATCACGAGAACGGATCACGGGGTATGCCCGGCGAACGGGTGAAGATTTGCGAGACTTAAAAGAACGGGCAACGGATGCCGTGGAAGATGTGGTCGGTCGTGGGCGGGAACTGGTGGATGAAATCTCTTGCGCCGTGCGAGAAGCGTTGGATGCCGGTCGGGACGCGATGCGCCGGGAGCGGGAAATGAAATCCCTGGATTAAGTTCGGGTGAAGACTGGATCGAGAGGAGTGCCCCTTCCGCGTCATGGCCTATGAACCTGTTATTGGAGTTGAAGTGCATGCACAACTCCAGACGAATACAAAACTGTTTTGTGGCTGTCCCACCTCATTCGGGCTTCCTCCGAATACTCAAGTGTGTCCAACCTGTCTGGGGTTGCCTGGAAGCTTGCCGGTGCTCAATCAACGTGCGGTGGAAATGGCTGTTCGCACAGGATTAGCGCTTCATTGCGAGATCGCCCTGACGAATCAATTTTCCAGGAAAAATTACTTCTATCCCGATCTGCCGAAGGGCTATCAAATTTCGCAATATGATCTGCCGATCTGTGGACCGGGGTGGCTGGATATTGCCGTCAACGGAGAGAGGAAACGGGTCCGCATTCGTCGAGCTCATTTGGAAGAAGATGCCGGGAAAAATGTTCATGATGTGCAAGTAGAAGGCAGTGGAGTGGATTTAAATCGAGCGGGAACTCCCTTGTTAGAAATCGTGACCGAACCTGACTTGCATTCTTCTGATGAAGTGGACGCCTATTTGAAAACCCTGCGTGATCTCCTGGTGTATCTGGAGGTCTGTGATGGGAATATGGAACAGGGAAGTTTCCGTTGCGAGCCGAATGTGTCGCTTCGCCTGCGTGGACAGGACATTCTCGGGACAAAGGTGGAATTAAAGAATATTAACTCCTTCCGCTTTGCCAAAGACGCGCTGGATTTTGAAATCTCAAGGCAGGCCGAGGTGTTGACGGATGGTGGAACGATTCGTCAGGAGACCCGGTTGTGGGATGTGCAAAAAGGGCAAACGGCGGTCATGCGGAGCAAGGAAGAAGCGCATGATTACCGGTATTTTCCCGACCCGGACTTGCTTCCCCTTACCGTGGAGACGGAATGGATTGAGGCGTTGCGTCACACGATTCCCGAATTACCTGCCGCCCGCTTGAAACGTTTTGTAAAGGATTTTCATCTACCCGAGTACGACGCGAAGATTCTGACCGATTCGAAAAGCTTGGCCGACTATTTTGAATCGTGCGTGAAACACTTTCCCCATCCCAAAACTGTCAGTAACTGGGTGATGGGCGAATTACTTCGTGAATTTAATGCCACTGGAGCCACTCCTGAATCATCCCCGGTCAGCCCTGAACGATTGGTTCAACTTTTACAACTGGTGGAAACCGGGACCGTCAGTTTGAAAGTTGCGCGGGATCTCTTTCCGGAATTCTATGCAAGCGGGAAAGATCCCGATCAATTAGTCAAGGAAAAAGGCCTGATTCAGGTTTCCGATGAAGGGATCCTTGGAAAGATGATTGAAGAGGTGCTGGCTCAGCATCCAGCCCAAGTGGAACAATATCGGGCCGGGAAGGAAACAGTAGTAAGTTTTTTGGTTGGACAGGTGATGAAGGCCTCACAGGGAAAAGCGAACCCTGGCAAGGTCAATGCGCTGCTGAAACGTCGCCTCACATCTTGATCTAAGGCTCGTCTCAGGGTACAAGGTATACGAGAGGGTCGTTACGCACAATCATAAGGAATTTTTTCTTCTATGAGTCTCATTCAAGACATCACCTCACGCATGATTCTGGATTCTCGCGGGAACCCAACGGTTGAAGTGGACGTACACCTAGCGAGTGGCGTGTCAGGTCGCGCGGCTGTCCCTTCCGGAGCCTCGACAGGGACGCGAGAAGCTTTGGAATTACGGGATGGAGATAAAAAGCAATGGATGGGCAAGGGCGTCTCCAAAGCCTTAGCGGGCATTCAAAAGCAAATGCTGCCGGCACTCCGGGGCATGGAGGCCCGGGATCAGGTGAGTGTCGATTCCCGGTTGATCCAACTGGATGGAACCAAAGGCAAGACCCGGTTAGGGGCCAATGCAACCCTTGGCGTGTCGTTAGCCGTTGCGCGGGCTGCTGCACAGGAACTCGGGATTCCACTTTTTCGATACGTGGGTGGAATCTCTGCACGGGAATTGCCGGTTCCTATGATGAATATTATCAATGGCGGCGCGCATGCAGATAATGGACTGGATCTCCAGGAATTTATGATTATGCCGGTTGGGGCGACAAGTTTCAGCCAAGCCCTCCGGATGGGGACGGAGATCTTTCACCATCTCAAGACGATCTTGAAATCCAAAAAAATGAGCACGGCGGTCGGGGATGAAGGCGGGTTCGCCCCTGCGGTTCGATCGAATGAAGAAGCCCTGGACTTCATTTTACAAGCGATTGACCAAGCCGGATATCGATCAGGGAAAGATGTGGTCCTGGCGCTTGATGCGGCGGCAAGTGAATTTTTTGAGAAAAAGACGTATCATTTGCGCAATGCCAACAAACCCAAAATGTCTTCAGGGGAACTGGTTGAGTATTATGCCAAGTTGGTGAAGCAATATCCGATCGTCTCGATTGAAGACGGGCTTGATGAAAGTGATTGGACCGGATGGAAACAGTTAACGGACCAGGTTGGCGACCGGGTTCAGCTCGTGGGAGATGATTTGTTTGTCACCAATGTAGAATTTTTGGGACGGGGTATTCGTGAAGGCATTGGGAATGCCATCCTGATCAAAGTGAACCAGATCGGCACTCTGACGGAAACGATTGAGGCCATGCGCATGGCCCAGCGAGCGGGGTATGGGGTCATTGTGTCCCACCGATCCGGGGAGACAGAGGACACGACGATTGCCGATCTTGCGGTGGCGTTAAATGCCGGTCAAATCAAAACAGGGTCGTTGTCTCGCACGGATCGTTTGGCCAAATACAATCAGCTACTCAGAATTGAGGAGACATTAGGCTCAGCCGCTTTGTATCGCGGCAAAGCTGTCCTTTCCGTAAAATGCTAATTCTCAGTCATGCGTCTCAATAATAAAAAACGGGCGTCCACGGGTTTTTGGGGGGATCTGTTCAATCGCCTTCCATTTGTCGGGGCCTTTTTAGTGATGAGTGTGCTGGCGGGGACCATGTTTTTTAATTCAGACGGGTTGCCCCTATACTTTCAAATGCGAGAGACGCGTCAGCATCTGACCGAGCAGATTCAACAATTGGAAGAGATTAATGCCTCAATCCAAGAAGACATCACCCGCATTCAACGGGATCCGCAACGGTTGGAAGAGTTGGCCCGTAATCGTTTGGGCATGGTCCGGCAGGGGGAGGTGGTCTATCAGTTTGTGGAGCCCGCCCCTTCCTCAATTACGGCCAGACCCTAGCGGCGCTGGTTCCTTGCGCCTCATCCCTTTGCCCTATCAGTCCTTCCATTTCTTGAGAAATATTTTATGAAATCGGGTCAATTAGCGATTCTCGGCCGTCCTAATGTCGGCAAGTCGACTCTGCTCAATGCGTTGGTGCGAGAAAAAATCGCCATTGTCTCTGATAAACCTCAGACGACGCGAAATCTCATTTTAGGGGTCGGTCATTATCCGGAGGGGCAGCTCATTCTGGTCGATACGCCAGGCCTGCATACGCCCCATCATCGACTGAATACCCAAATGGTGCAATCGGCGTTAGGAACCCTGACGCAATCCGATGTTGTCTATATGATCGTGGATAGTCAGGTGCCGCCAGGTCCTGGGGATCGGTATGTGATGGAGCAAGTGACGCTGGCCCATCAGGAGCGACCCTTTCAGGGAGTATTTCTGTTATTGAGTAAAGCGGATGCGGTGGCCAAAGCCCGGTTGCTGCCCCTCATCGATCAGTATCGCACATGGTTTCCCTGGACAGAGATTGTGCCCATCTCGGCCAAGACCGGGTTGAATATCCCGCGATTAGTCGAATTAACCTTTGCCTGCCTGCCTTCCTGTCCGGCCTTGATGTATGACGAGGATTTTTTGACTAATCAGTCCATGCGCCATATGGCCGGGGAAATCATTCGTGAAAAAGTGCTAGAACACACCTACGATGAATTGCCCTATGCCGTGGGTGTTCTCATTGAGCAATTTGAGGAGGAAAAAGGCCTCACCACCGTTCGGGCCGTTATTCTGGTGGAAAAAGCCAGTCAAAAAGGGATTGTCATCGGGAAAAAAGGAATCCGGCTCAAAGAGATTGGGCAAAGTGCGCGGATAGATATGGAGCGACTGTTCGGCATGAAGATTTATCTGCGGATGTGGGTGAAAGTGCAGGAAGGATGGCGCGATAACGTGCAGGTGTTGACCGAATTGGGATATGGTTGAAGATGGGTGCTAAGCACATACGTGTTCAAGTCTGACGTGCGGACATTCCTCGTGGAGTTCCCATGCCCCTCTTAAGAACCCGCGCGGTCATTCTTCGAAGTCAACGATGGGGTGATGCTGACCGGATTGTGACATTGTATTCCCATGATATGGGAAAAATTCGAGGCGCCGCTCGTGGAGCGCGCCGGATGAAAACACGATTTGGTGGCGTTCTTGAACCTTTTGGTATTGTTGATGTCACCCTGTTTCAAAAAACTCCTGACGCCTTGGGGCAGATTAGTCAAATAGATCTGGTCAAAAGCTTTAAAGCCGTACGAGAAGATTTGGGTGTCATGGTGGCAGCTGCCAAGATGGTACGTATGGTGGAAATGATCTCGGTGGACCGTGATCCCAATCCGGAGATGTATTCAGCCCTGGTGTATGGTTTGGAAACATTGGTGCCTGAGAGGGATCTGGCGCTCACCACGTTATTATTTCAAATTCATGTGCTGGGCTATACGGGTTTTCGGCCACAAATTGACCGTTGCACGGAATGTGGGAATCTTGCCCCTCCCCGCACGCCTCAGTGGTTTTCCCCTCGATTAGGGGGGATGGTGTGTGATCGGTGTGGGCAACGGGGCGTGGGACAGGTGCTGTCTATTTCAAAAGGAAGTTTGGCGTTTATTGAGCAGGCCCGGCGCCTACCCATGGCCAGTCTTTCTCGATTAAAAGCGATCGGTAGGGTCCGGATTGAAGTGGAGGAAGCCATTGAGGCCTATTTCCAAACGGTCGTCGGAAAATCACTCCCAACATTTGACCAATGGGTTTCATAGGATGCCCGCGCATGAGGACACTGGGGTATGACCTCTCAAGCATCACTTGAGCCGATAGATATGGGATGGCTGGATAAAGGTGTGTTGGGCATCACGTGGAGTGATGGTCATAAGGGAGTCTATCCCGTTCGGTATTTGCGACAACATTGCCCCTGCGCAGCCTGCACGGATGAGTGGACCGGTGAGTTACGTATTAAGCCTGACTCTATTCCGCTCCTCATCTTATTACAGGATATGGAGTCGGTCGGGCGATATGCGTTTCGATTTAAATGGAGCGACGGGCATGATACCGGTCTGTATTCTTACACCGCCCTGCGTCGCATGTGTCAATGCGATGAATGCCAGCCAAACAAACCCAAGAGCAAGAAACTCCTTTAGCTCGTAGTCGATCTTCTTCTAACCAAATACCTGCATGAGCATCTGAGTTGGGGGCGCATATGCCAACGATGGGCTTGCCGACATGGGTGTGCCGCCTTCGGTCAGAGTGGATACTGAATCTGCATTGAGAGGAAAAATGGCCGACGGAACCTTAACGAACCAAGGCGTCTTGGGAGGAAAGAGAGGCGGGGCGAACTGAAGAAAATTGCTCTATCGCCAGATTGGCTTTTGCGACATAGAAAGCATACTGGGGTTCTGGATAATTCTTGATGATCGACTGGAATGTGTGAAATGCAGTGTGCCAGTCGGCTGACTGTTGGGCCACCTCAGCCAGATGGATTGAACAGGAGGCGGCCATGGCTCGTGGATCTACCGCGAGACGGGAACTCCTGGTTGAGGATAATTTTTTTATAAACCTGGGTACCGGGATGGGGGAGTCGTCAAGTGAAATCGGCTTTGGGGCAGAACCCAATAGCTGTAGATCGGCAGACATCTCCTGAATGTCTGAGCCGGACATACAATGATTATAGGTATCCCAGATGTCCACAAAATCCTGTTCCAGCATGGCCAGTTCTCCTGGAGCCTTGGGCTGAAACGCCTGGCAGCCTTCAAGGGTGAGAAAGAGCACCCCGGCCAGAAGAATGTTGAAAATTGTTGACTGTGAAAGTTTGGTGTTCATAGTAGCAATTTCGTATTGTTTACGTAAGACAGATGTCCCAGAGCTCCTCGCAAGTTTTGTGCTCAAAAATAATTGTGAAGAATTTGAAGCTTTCCCTTGAAATCAAGCTAAATCTCTACAGAGATTGCCTCCCTGTTGTATATTTCTCACCACAATCTGTGTTGTTTGTGAAACAGATATTTTATGATTCAAAATTAATGTCGTACATCGGATAATATAAGGATGATAGATGATGGATTGTGATTTAGCATAAATTAAACAAACGGTTTAATTTCGTATTCGGCGAACAGGCGTTTGGTCTCGAGATGAAAGTTATACCCTTTGCCTTGATGGATATCCTGGTTTCTGAATAGTGGAACCAGTTGGCCGGTGGGATGCAGATAAAGTCCACGAAGCGGAACGGATCGTTTAGCATGGCGGACGAGATGGCAGGGAATAGGCCTGATGGCCTTCAACCATTCGGCCAGATCCTGAGGATTCCCGATGGAGGCGGAGAGAAGGAGTAGCCGGGATTGGACCGGACATAAGATAATGGTTTCTTCCCACACAACTCCCCGTTCCGGATCGGCAAGATATTGTGATTCATCCAGGATCACTAACCCCAAGGTATGCAGTCGTAGATCTATCTCTCCACTCGCCGCATCATACAATAAATTTCTGAGAATTTCGGTGGTCATCACAAGCAATGGGGCATGGGCATTGTCGCGCCGGTCCCCGGTTAAAATCCCGACCTGATCCGATCCAAAGAGTTTGGAAAATTCCATATATTTGGTATTAGACAGGGCTTTAAGTGGCGAAGTGTAGATCACCGTTTGGTTGAGAGCCATGGCTTGCTTAATGGCTTGGATGGCCACATAGGTTTTTCCACTTCCCGTCGGAGCACTGACAATGACATCTGAATGGGCCAGATATTCCACCGCTTCCCTTTGCCAGGGATCGGGAACGAAGGGCATGGGCTCAGGAACTCCAATGCCTTCCAGGATTTGCTGGAGATTGATCGATGGCTGAGAAGAGCCGGAGTTTGGTTTTCCCTTAGGCGATGGACTCTTGGGTTGGAGGGGAGACGAGGGAACTCGGGGCAGTACAGTAGAGCGGGCTTCCTGTAAGGCCAGACGTTCTTGACGAATCGCATGTATCTGTTGAAGTTCGGCTTCAATGGCCAGTATTTGGTCTGGAGGAAAGGCCAAAATCAATTCGATCAACCGAATTTTCCCAAGGCGGAAATGTCGATGAATGCGGCCTCTCGCCATTTGATGTAAATATTTTACCGGTAAATTTTGGAGTTCGAGTTTCAGATCATCATGATTCATGGCGTCGTATTCCAATCTGTGGCTACGGAAGTTCTTGCAGGACTTCCCGGCGCATGGCCACCATCGCGGAGTGGGCAGTATCGGCCAATCCCGGATGCGTGACCTTGAGACTATATAATTGAGAGAGAAATTCCAGGGTTCTGGCTAATAACCGGTACACGTCGCCTTCGGCCATGGAAGTGGAGTGAACCAGTGAGGCCCAGCTGAGTTGAGGATTACCGATCCATCGTTCCGCCAGCGCTGCGACGTCTGAACGTAACAATGGTGGGGGTTCATAGGGGCTCAACGAATCAGCCACGGCCCGTACCTGAGTCAACACAGAGGCCAGGCCGGAGGGGAGTCGCATGTAGGAACCCGGACGATCGTCGTCATGGGAAATACTGGCCATCACACCGGCTAACAATCCTGGAGCAATGCCTGAGAAGGCATCCATGCGGATCAACTCAGTAATGAGTAGTGAATGGTTAATGCGAATGAGCCTGGCCCATTCCCCGTCAGCGGTGAGTTGAGAGCCTGCCGTTAAATACCCAAATTTGTGCAGCACTTCGGCCTTTTGCTGAAACCGGTGCCATAACCCGTCGCGTAGGGCTTGAATGGTTTTGGCCAATTGTTGAGACTTGAGGCGAAGTTTGGAAACCAGCGGAAAATCCTTCTTGCACGCCGGGTGTGATGGGCAGGTGGGGCAAGGAAATTCGTCCGTTAAGATTTCTGCAAGGAGGGGATCGTCCGCTTCCTGGGTTTCCGTCAAAATGGGAACAGTTGGAAGACGAGCCGGTAATTGGGATAGCTCTCTCTTGAGTTGGAATAGTACGTGTGGAGGGCACCAGGGTAGGGTGCGAGAGGGCTGAAACTCAAATACCCGGTCGTAGATTTGGGTGACTGAATGAGCGGGACACTCGCCAATGGTGCCTTTGGTCCGAACCACGGATAGCATTGGGGCAGAAGTTCCACGGCTTCGATACTGGCGAAGAACAATGGCCGGACCTTTCGGCAGGTTAATGAGGCGACCTGGGGTCAAAAAAGGCAGACAGGCTGTCATAAACGGCGTGTCGTTGTTGACCATGGGTTGGCGGTGAGATTTGCGCCGTCGGGCGAGATCAAATACCTTCCATTGGTTGACCCAATCGGCGCATTCCCTGGGGCCATAGGGTTGTAATTGATCCTGGATCTCATCCAGGTGGTCCTGATGCACGGCGGATCGTTGATTCAGTTGAAATTGCGCAAAGCTCTTCGCGAGCAGACCCTCAATTTGATCCAACGAATGTGCTTTTAACAGATTCAGCACCATGGGGTAGGAAATCACAAATTGGCTATCAATCGGTTCCGGATAGCCTGTGAGTCCTTTGGCAAGAACGTGTAAGTCGATGTATGGAGAAGGCGTAATGACCACGACCCCCACCAAATCTTTTCCTCGGCGGCCTCCGCGTCCGGCCAATTGTTGGATTTCGCTAATCGTCAGATCCGTAAAATCCTGGGATTTGCGGACGCTGGACTGGGTAATGACGACCGTTCGCGCCGGGAAGTCCACCCCGGCCGCCAAGGTGGTCGTCGC
>WHTE01000076.1 GCA_009377845.1 Nitrospirales bacterium
TGGAGGAGTCGGTCCCAGAAATTTCCACGGGTCAGGGGGCAATGAAACAACGCCTGGATCGTTTCCGAATGTGGCCCATAGCCGATTTTTGCTTCGAGCTTGTCTTTTCCTGGCACCACAAAGACGAGCCAGACTCGTTCAAATCCGTATGAGGCATACAGGGTTCTGGTGGCAAAGGTGAGCAGG
Organism: Nitrospirales bacterium; assembly: GCA_009377845.1. Classification (GTDB taxonomy): domain Bacteria; phylum Nitrospirota; class Nitrospiria; order Nitrospirales; family UBA8639; genus Nitrospira_E. The sequence continues at coordinate 187 of WHTE01000076.1, forward strand.
TGGGAGGGTTCGGATATGTTCATGGCTTGAAGCGTGAAATCCAGTAGTAGTCTGTCGGAGGTGGGGGAGGGCTGGAGAGAACATGATTCCCTTTGAGCAGGTTCAGCGTATTCTACGGGAGAGGAACCTTCAGGGAGTAGCGCCTGCTGGATGGTTTGGGTGAGTCGGTGTAATGGTTGATTGGGAATGGGTATGTGTCCAGGGTCTGAAGCGGGAAGAAAATGTTGTCGACCAATATTGATGGCAGAGGCGATTTCCGAGGGGCTTTGGACACGGTTTGTTCCAATTGGATAAATGAGAGACCAAATGGGGGAAGAAACTGTTTGATAATGCCCTGGAGGATCTCTTCTTGTCCCGTGGCCGATGGATTCAGCAGGCAATAGCTCAGTTCATTGGCGGCTCGGACGATGCCTTCCATGATCCGTTGATCTGTTTCGGGCCGTGTTTTAGGCCAGACAGGTTTTTTCTCAAGGAGTTGAACCAGGCTGTCTGGCAAATTCCAGTGCTTGGCCATGGTAGCGGCAATGACTTGCAGCGGTCGACCCAGGAGAGCCAATTCGGCTTTGGGGACATTGGCGGGATCCTCTCGGCGTATGGCCTCCAATTGTTTGGCCGCGTCGGGTCGGCAGAGGGCGAGGATGAGATCTCCCAGTGAGTAGAGCATGGCATTGGTAAATAAGGATCCCGCCTCTCCATATTTGATGGCTTTCCCCAGTTCCTGTGCCTGGGTTCCGGCGACCAGGGCGCGAGCCAGGAGGTGTTTCAGATTGGTGGTGTTGGCGCCAAAGGTATCGGCTTGTTCGATTAATTGAGCAGCCACCACCATGGCGCGAATGACGTCAAAGCCGATGAGGGCGACGGCATAGGTTGGGGTTTTGACCGGCATGCGGGTATGATAGGCAGGACTGTTGGCGATTTTGATGACATTGGCCATCATGGCCTGATCGCGCATGATGATTTCTCCAATGTCGCTGGCACTTGAGCGTTTATCCTGGGTAAGGTTTAAGACTTGGATGCAACTTTGCCGGAGAATCATGGCCTGATCGTGCATGATGATTTCTCCAATGTCGCTGGCACTTGAGCGTTTATCCTGGGTAAGGTTTAAGACTTGGATGCAACTTTGCCGGAGAATGGGCAGCGTTTCCGGGGCTTCTTCAAGAAGACTTTCCAGGAAGGAAGGTTTGGTGGCCTGGTCGGGGGAGGGTAGATTTTTCATCATGGCATCGTCAGCGGGCTTGGGTGCCAGGTGTCACTTGTGGGGCTTGGGGGCATTTAGATCAAAAAATGTGACCCTGTAGTTGGATCTGAGGTTCATTCTCGGTAAAATTTTCCGAAATATTAAGCAACCCTAGCCCTCCAGGGTTTGATGAATGTCCCCTTTTCTGATTGCGTGGTGGCAGCATGAGAAATAGAATTTCCTGTTCGGCTCAAGAGCTGAGCCAATTAGATCCCGACATGCTTCAATCTGTGGTCGGGGAAACCGTCTTTAAATTCGGCAACCAATATTTTTCGGATCAACGGGTCAAGATTCTGGATGCGGACAGGACTCAAGTCATGGCAGAGGTCAATGGTGCTTATGGCGTGTATTCCCAAACGATTAAGTTGCGTACGGGGACTTTATCGACCAGGTGTTCCTGTCCTTCGACAGAGCAACCCTTTTGTCGTCATTGTGTTGCAGTGTTATTGCATCAATTTCATAACGGTTCATCACTTAAGGCAAGTGTCAAAGCGGCTCATAATGATCAGGCTTCTCCTGCTTCCGATTCGAGGGTAAGCGCAGCCGTTCCCTATTTTGAGGAATCCAAGGGTGCGGTGGATTTAAATTTTTGGGAAGCCATCCTGTTTATTGATTGGGTTCAGAAAGCCGTTGGACTATTAGGTAAGGAGGCCACCTTGCCTCCTGTGCCCGATTCACTGCGCGGGATTGCCCGGGAATGGGTGGGTGTGGTTGAACACTTAAATTCACAATTGTTGGAAAGTGAAGAAGATCGATGTGATGTCCAGAGGAATTTGCAATCTGCCGAAGGCATGATTGATGTATTGACAAAGAAGTTGGATGTCCTGAAGGGGGAGGCCGAAACGGCTCAACAGACCTGTCGTGGGTTAGAGAAAAAAGTCAAACAATTAGAAGACTCATTGACGGAATTTTCAAAACTTTCCAGTTCGTGAGATCGTCAGTTGGTGAGGCTGGATGGTTTACGGGATGCCTGGTAGGCAGTCTGAACTTCAGAAAAAAGGACGGTAACTGGAAAGTGGGTTCATGTCTTTGAGATCACTCTCTCTTGCGATTCCGAACGTATGGCCATCTGACCTTTCGTAAAGAAAGAAAATGGCGTGAATTCGGTATCGGTATGCCCCTCAAGCCCGTATCTTTCGGGGCTCGGCAATCTGGCCTTGTGATCCACTTGTTCGGCTCACCATCTCGAGCACCTTTTCGGCAAGTTGATTGAACGCCGTGGCTGCGGGAGAGGTTGGAGCCAACTCCACCACCGGAAGATATTTTAAAATAGATTGCTGGATATGAACATCTTCCGGGATGTTTCCCAGGACGGAGAGGTCCGTCCCGACATATTGCTTGAGAAGATGTTGTAAGTGCAGGGTATTAATCCTTGATTTGGTCGTCATTCGGTTTAAGATAAGGGCCGGTTGAAACCCTTCCAGAGCTTGTTGAGCGATCTCCACCCCTGATTCGCTGGTTCGTCCTACTGCTTCCAGTACCTCCGATACACTGTGGAAGTCTTTATCCAGGAGAGCTTCTGCCACCGGGTCCCGAGCCAAAAAAGCGGTGAGTACTTTGCGAATGGCCGCAAGTTTAATGAATCGATACAGATCTAAGACCGAAGTGGGGTCAGGGGTGGCCACGGCCAGAAAATAGTCTGCGAGGAGAAAAAAGTCCAGTGCGTGGTAACTGGTACCGGCTCCGACGTCAACCAGAATAATATCCGCGTCAAGTTTTTGTAAGTGTCGAATGAGGCGTTTTTTCTTGGCATGCTGCAAGTTCGCGGTAATCAAGGTTTCCCCCGTGCCTGGAATGAGCCTTAGTGAAGATTGGCCGGCTATAGGGTGAGCGATCTCATTCAAGCTCTTCAGGCTGTTCGTGAAGAAATCCGTAAGTGTGGATGGGGGGTGGAACATCCCAAACAGGATATGGAGATTGGCTCCTCCAATATCCATATCGACTAAAATGACGCGTTGGCCTTTTCGGGCTAAGAGGAGTCCGAGGTTACTGACCACCATGCTTTTCCCAACCCCGCCCTTACCGGACGCCACAGAAACAATCGTTGGCATCAGTTGAATACCTCTCTATAATGATTTCGATTGAAGTGAGTTTCCTCTTATCAAAAAATAGTTTATCATGGGGTTCTTCTTATGCCCATGGCACGACATTGAAGTTAGGGAAGGAGTCCGTAGGGGATTTTCTATCCTGCAGGAATTAAGGTTTGTCGTGTGACCTCGTGGTGGCTCTTGCCTTTGAAAAAAGAAAGTGCTACGGTAATTTTGAGTAGAGTGGGCGTGAGCCCACTTTTTTTTGGTCTATACTAGTGGCCGCTAGCAGTGAGGAATTCTGGTGGCCTTCACGGCTGAAAATCTTGAGCAGGTTATTCGCCAAGTGGGCGAACCTATCGCTCGAGCCTTAGGAGTAGAAATTCTCGAGGTTCAGTGCACCGGGAGACCCGCCAACCCTTTGGTTCGATTGATTCTAGACAAAAAAGGGGGAGTAGGAATTGAGGACTGTGAGCAATTCCATCAATCGCTGCGTCGAACCTGGGAGGTTATTCACCCAGAGCAATCGATGTGTCGGTTTGAGGTTTCTTCTCCTGGATTGGATCGGCCGCTGAGGGAGCAAAAAGATTTTCAACGGGTGGTGGGCGAACGACTTCGGGTAATTCTGAGAAACCCGATGAATAAACATTCGGTGGTCTTGGGGCGTTTGATAACAGTGACAGATACGGGGATTCATTTGATTGATGACCAAAGCAAAAATATCCAAGAAATATGTGTGGTCTGGGCTGATATTGCCAAAGCGAGATTAGAGGTTACGTTCTAACGTTTTTTGTAAGTGTGCACCAACCGCCTATGTCCGTGTGAACCGCTCATCGTGCGTTGCGAGGATTACTATGAAAAGTGAATTAATGGTGGTTATTGATCAAATTGGTCGGGAGAAAGGGATTGATAAGGCCAAAGTCATTGCGGCATTGGAGTCAGCTCTGATCACGGCGGCGAAAAAGAGATTTGGACATAGCGAAAATATTCAAGTCGACATTGACGCGGAAACCGGTGAAATTTCCATTGTGAAGAAAAAGACCATTGCGGAAAACGTCTTGGATTCGAAAAATGAGATTTCTTTGGAAGATGCGAGGCTGATTGATGAAGAAGCTGAAATGGGGGATGAAATCGGCTCTCTCATTGATTTGGAAGAATTTGGCCGAATTGCCGCACAAGCGGCGAAGCAGGTCATTTGTCAAAAAGTCCGGGAGGCGGAATGGGAATCCATTGAACGGGAATATTCCAAAAAAGAAGGGGAATTGGTCCATGGAGTGATTCTGGGCCAAGAGCGTCGAAATTATCTTGTGGACATTGGAAAAACGGAAGCCCTTCTGCCGATTCAGGAGCAAATCCCTCGTGAAACCCACCGACGGGGCGATCGGGTTCGGGCATTGCTTTTAGAAGTTCGACGAACCTCCAAGGACGTGCAAGTTATCTTATCCCGAGCCCATCCGCAATTTGTGGTGAAGCTGTTCGGCCTAGAAGTGCCAGAAATTGCAGAAAAAATTGTTGAGATTAAAGGGGTGGTGCGTGAGCCGGGCGACCGGACGAAAATTTCGGTGGCCTCTCGCGATAAGGCTGTTGATCCGGTTGGCGCGTGTGTCGGAGTCAAGGGTTCACGGGTTCAGGCCATTGTTCGGGAATTGCACGGGGAGAAAATTGACATAATTCCCTGGACCAACGATCCACGGGTGTTTATTGGTGAAGCTTTAAATCCCGCCTCCATTGAAAAAGTTGGGATTGACGAACATAAGAAGTCGGCTTTAGTGGTGGTCGCCGACTCCCAGCTCTCTTTGGCGATCGGGAAAAATGGGCAAAACGTGCGATTAGCGGCTAAATTGACTGGTTGGAAGATTGATATCATTAGCTCCACTGAATATGAAAAACAGAAGCTTGAACGAGACCGAGAAATCAAAGCTGCCCTCGCTGAAGAGGCTGCACAGATTACAGAAGAGCCGGTGGGAAATTCCGAGGAAACGGAAGAATCCGAAGCTGGAATCCTGGAGAATTCAGCGGTGATGCAAACGGAACCAGAGCAGGACTCGCCATCAAGGGATACGGCTTCACAGTAAAGGACGTGCATGAGAGTTCATGAGATAGCTAAAAAGCTTGGGATGGAGAGCCGTTTGCTCATACCTGAATTGGTGCGACTTGGTATTCAGGTCAGTTCCCATAGTAATGCGGTGGAAGCTGATGCGGCCCAGTGGGCGATGGATGTTCTCCAGGGGAAAATCACCGAGCCCACGACCAAGTCGCGTGAGGTAGCCGTTTCAGGGAGTGCCGGTCCGAAAAGCTCGGAGGGGGGACGGCTCCTGAAAAAAGATTCGTCGTCCTCGGGAAAAGTCCGGGCTGAAGCGATGGCCGAAGAACCCAAGAAAGCCGAAAAGAAACACATTCTTATTAAGAAGAAAAAAACTGAAGAGGAACTCCTAGCGGAGATGGGGGAATTCCCCTCACCACGAGAAGAAGAAGCAGGGGAGGCGCCATTCACAAGCGTAGGGCCAGGGACTCAATTGGAAAAGTCCCCAGTCTTGGGAGCCACATCTGGTGAATCGGCCATGGAATCTCCACAAGAAGCCTCTGGTTCATTGTCACTTAAAGCGGGAGGAGTTCCCCTTTCAGAGGTCCCCCTTACCGGTCTTGAAGAGAGCAAATCTGCCGCTTTTCCGTCGGATAAAGTCAGTGAAAAAGACAAGAAAAGCGAGGGGAAGCTCGACAAAAAAGGTGTCCCTCTCCCTCGGGAAATCGCAACAGAAGAAAAAGTCAAAAAGCCCAAAAAAACTACGCGGGTAAAGGACGAGGATCTTTTCGCCGCTCGTTTTGAGGATGCGGCTGTCTGGCAAGATCTTCGGCCACTGCCGACGTTGCGGCGTGAAGAACGTGCCCGTCAGGTTCAATCGACTTCGGTGGGTGAAATTACCAAACCCCGGAAAAAAGTCATGAAGGTCACCGCTGGGATATCCGTAAAAGATTTCGCCGAAGTGATTGGCCAAAAGCCAACGGAAATTATTCGGAAATTAATGGATTTGAACATAGTGAAAACCCTCAACCAACCCATGGATCTGGAGGCGGGGGTGCTCATTGCGGATGGATACGGCCTTGCTGTTGAAGCCGTGGCTCACAAGGGAGGTGAAGCCCTCCTGGATGAAGTGCGAGAGGGCGAAGGACACGAAAAGTTAGAACCCCGCGCTCCTGTCGTGACGGTCATGGGACACGTCGACCATGGCAAAACATCATTATTGGATGCCATTCGGAAGACTCAAGTGACAGATCAGGAAGCGGGTGGGATTACTCAGCACATTGGTGCGTCTTTTGTGAAAGTTGGTGAACGCGGTGTGACCTTCCTGGATACGCCAGGCCATGAAGCTTTTACGGCTATGCGGGCTCGTGGGGCTCAGGTTACAGATATTGTGGTATTAGTGGTGGCTGCAGACGATGGGCCGATGCCTCAGACAGTTGAAGCCATTAACCATGCGCAAGCGGCTAATGTGCCAATCATTGTGGCCGTGAACAAAATTGACAAACCTGGGGCGAATCCGGATCGGGTCAAGCAAAGTTTAGCGGAGTATGGTCTTCAACCGGAGGCGTGGGGAGGCCAAACCATTTTTGTTGAAGTATCCGCCAAGCAGAATAAGGGGTTGGATCAACTGCTCGACATGCTGTTACTTCAGGCGGAAATTATGGAATTGAAAGGCGATTCCACATGTTCCGCTCGTGGGGTTGTGTTGGAAGCTAAGCTAGATAAGGGGCGTGGGCCGGTTGCCACGGTGTTGATTCAAGGGGGAACTTTACGAATCGGAGATACGTTTGTGGTGGGGTCAGTGAGTGGCAAGGTGCGAGGGTTAACATCGGATAAAGGTGTACGCCTGAAAGAGGCTGGGCCATCGATACCGATTGAAGTCATCGGCTTATTGGGGATACCTGAAGCCGGGGATCAACTGATCGTGGTGAAGGATGAACGGGTTGCGCGGGAAATTGCCCAGGCTCGGCATCAAAAGCAAAAAGATATTGGCCTTGCGGCTTCGTCCAGAAGAACTCTGGAGGAGCTATATGCAGAATCCAAAGACGGGGAAATCAAGGAATTGCCGCTGCTCGTTAAGGCGGATGTGCAAGGATCGGTGGGGGCCTTAGTGGATGCACTCATGAAGATTTCTACTGACGCCGTGAAGCTCAAGCTCATTCATAGTGGAGTGGGAGGTATCAACGAATCCGATGTTCTGTTAGCTGCTGCTTCAAAAGCGATTATCATCGGATTCCATGTTCGTCCGGATTCGAAGGCGGCCAATATTGCTGAGCATGAAGGCGTGGAAATTCGATTGTATAACATTATCTATAATGTCCTTGATGACATACGTTCCGCGGCCGAGGGACTTTTGGCCCCGACGATCAAGGAGCGAGTGATGGGGCATGCGGAGGTTCGGCAAATTTTCACTGTTCCGAAAATGGGTACCATTGCCGGCTGTTACGTCAATGATGGGTCCATATCGCGTGCAAGTACCAAAGTGAGGGTCGTCCGTGATCAGGTGACCATCTATGAAGGAAAGATCGGGTCGTTGAGACGGTTCAAGGACGATGCGCGGGAAGTTCAGCAGGGTTATGAATGCGGAATCGGAATTGAGAATTTTAATGATTTAAAAGTCGGGGATGTGCTTGAGGCCTATGTGTTGGAGGAGCAGGCTGCGAAATTATAAATCCGGATCGATAAGGGAAGCCTGAATGGGGGTGATGGTTGGGCTTTGCACGGTCGAACTCCACATTCCAGATGTTCAATCGCTGAAGGGCAAACGTCAGGTCCTCTCAAGTTTGACGACCAGATTACGAAATCGGTTCAACATTTCCGTCGCTGAAATTGATGAACACGACCTTTGGCAAAAAGCCATTCTGGGGATTGCGTGTGTGGCTAATGACACGGGAAGGGTCAATCAGACCTTAGACCAGGTCATCAACCTTATTCGAGCCAATCCCTCCCTTGAACTGTTACGATCTCAGATTGAAGTCTTGTAATCTTCCGGTGGTTTTTAAGTCATGGCGAAAACAAATGTCAGTCGGGCAACGCGGGTTGCTGATCAGATACGGATGGAAGTGGCAGAGATTCTTTCCAGAAAAACCAAGGATCCACGCATCCAATTCGTCACTGTGACGGCTGTGACGATGACGGCTGACCTCAAGATCGCACGGGTGTATGTGACGGCTCTGGATCAAGACCACTTTGACCAGGTGACCGGCCCCGGCCTCAAAAGTGCTGTGGGATTTATTCGAACGGAATTGGGACGCCGGCTAAACTTGCGTTATACACCGGAATTGGTATTTTTTCGCGATACTAGCGCGGAATATGGCAATCGGATTGAGAAATTGCTGGATTCTTTGCATGATGAACCTGGCGAAACCGAGGCAACGCCTCATTCTTAAAAAGAACGAAAGTGTCATCGATTGATGTCGTCAGTCGCTCCTTGCATCGACCATTATGAAGCCGGGAAGGAAAGCCAGAGGATGTCCTTACATGGCGTCCTAAACGTGAATAAGCCCGATGGATGGACGTCACATGATGTCGTGCAACGAATCCGGTCGGTGTTGGGCATTCAGAAGGTCGGGCATGCGGGTACTTTGGATCCTCACGCGACAGGGGTGTTGCCGGTCTTATTAGGAAAAGGAACCAAAATTGCTCAGTATCTTTTGGGATGGGAAAAGGAGTATGCCGCCGTTCTTCAATTGGGTCAACGGACCGATACTCAAGATGCCTGGGGTACGGTTTTACAAGTATTGACTGTGGAATCGCTGACAGAGGATCGTATCCGGTCAGTTTTTGAGACGTTTCAGGGGTCTATCCAACAAGTGCCGCCAATGTATTCCGCCGTTAAAATCGGGGGACAACCCTTGTATAAAAAAGCCAGGGAAGGTCAAACGGTTGACCGACCGGCCAAAACCGTGGTGATCCATGATTTGGAAATCCAAAGGCTGGAAATCCCTGAGGTGGCCTTTCGGGTCGTGTGTTCCAAGGGAACCTATGTTCGGACTCTCTGCCACGATATCGGGGACTTGCTACACGTGGGTGGACATCTGAAATGGCTCCAACGTCGCCGGGTTGGGCCTATCCATGTTGATCAGGCTCTTGAAGTGGAATCCTTGACGGGAGGGGTTGAATTTTCCCATCTGGATGGGGCATTTTGGGGATTAGACCAGGCCTTAGAAGGGTTCCCCGCTGTGGAAGTCGATGAGGATGATGCCAGAAAGGTGCTCCATGGTAACGCCATCGCCTGGAACCGCGTGCGGAAGACGAGTCTGGAATCCAGAATTCTTCCCGGGGAAGCAAATAGGGTGAGAGTGAAACAGAAGGATGGACAATTGCTTGCTTTAGGAAAAGGGCCGGTTTTTCAGACGGACAAGGGAGGTCCGGTGTTAGCGATTGAAACGGTGTTTGCCTAGAATATGTGAAAAAGGTCATTCGTGATTATCATAAGACCATGTTAGTAAAAGGAATTTCTTACTGGACTCATGTACACATGAGGAGACTGAAGGAGGAGCTATGAGCTTAACGAAAGAAGCAAAAACGGCTGCAATAGAATCCCATAGGGTTCATGACAAGGATACGGGTTCGTCTGAAGTGCAGATTTCCTTGTTGACTCATAGGATTACGAGTTTGACCGAACATTTCAAAACGCACAAAAAAGACCATCACTCTCGACGGGGCCTCTTGCGAATGGTGAGCAAGCGAAGAAAGTTATTAGATTATTTGCGGCGGGGAGACGAGGGGAAATATCAATCCGTGATTGCCGCATTGGGCATACGGAAATAAGACAAACCGAACGCACTAGGGTGAGCAGAATCCATGAGATGGGTTTTACATTGCCCGGATTTCAATGCGAAGCGAAGCATCAGACCCCATATCAATAGATATCCCACTAAAGGATCAGAAAGGTTGAAACATGATTCATATTGTTGAAATGGAAGTTGGTGGCCGCCCGCTTCGTTTAGAAACTGGTCGAATGGCAAAGCAAGCGGATGGCGCCGTGTTGGCGACCTATGCAGATACGGTAATATTGGCCACGGCGGTGGCCTCAAGGACCCTGAAGCCAGACGCTGATTTCTTACCCCTCACTGTGAACTATCAAGAAAAAGCCTATGCAGCCGGGAAAATACCAGGTGGGTTTTTTAAACGGGAAGGGGCTCCCAGTGAAAAGGAAGTTTTAACCAGCCGACTCATCGACCGGCCTATTCGGCCGTTAATGCCAGAAGGGTACTTCTATGAAACTCAGATCATTGTGTCGGTGCTCTCCATTGACCAGACCATGTCTTCGGACGTGATCGGCATTGTCGCCGCGTCCGCAGCTCTGGCCGTTTCTGATATCCCAGGCTCCGGTCTATTGGCGGGAGTGAGAATCGGAAGGGTGAACGGACAGTTTGTGGTCAATCCCGATAAGAACGCATTGGAGGTGAGTGAGTTAAACCTGGTGGTGGCAGGAACCAAGGACGCGGTGATGATGGTCGAGGCTGGAGCTGATGGTCTTTCAGAAGACACGATGATTGATGCGATTGAACTGGCTCATCGAGAAATCCAAAAAATTGTCGCCAAAATTGAAGAATTACAAGCCAAGGCGGGAAAAGCCAAACGGGTTTTGCCGGTGGAAACCATAGAACCTGAAATTGAGCAAGCCGTGCGCAAGGTGGCGGCTGAGCCCATTTGTGAAGCCATGTATATCCCTGGCAAAGCGGAGCGGGAAGATCGGTTCAAGCAAATCCTTCAAGAAGCGATTGAGACGGTTGCAGGGGAAGATGCCGAGCGAAAAGCCAAGGTCAAGAAAGTGTTTGCCAACTTGGAATATTCCGAAGTCCGGAGGAAAATCCTCGAAAAAAAGACGCGGGCCGATGGACGGGGATTGTCCGATATTCGTCCAATTGCGGCTGAGGCGGGCATCCTTCCTCGCACGCATGGCTCCGCCTTGTTTACAAGAGGGGAAACCCAAGCGTTGGCTGTGGTGACGTTGGGTACATCGGATGATGAACAGCGGATTGATGCGCTGGAAGGAGAATATTTCCGGTCATTCATGTTGCATTATAATTTCCCCCCCTTTTGCGTGGGCGAAGCCAAAATGCTTCGTGGCCCAGGACGGCGGGAGGTCGGGCATGGCAAATTGGCCGAACGGGCATTAGCGGCAGTGCTTCCCACCAAGGAGGAGTTCCCCTACACCATTCGTCTTGTCTCGGACATTCTGGAATCGAACGGGTCCTCCTCAATGGCCACGATTTGTGGAGGTGCGTTAGCGATGATGGACGCGGGCGTGCCCATCAAAACGCCAGTGGCAGGAATTGCGATGGGGTTAATTTTGGAACAGGGTGGAGTGGCGATTCTTTCAGATATTTTAGGGATGGAAGACCATCTGGGCGATATGGATTTCAAAGTGGCAGGAACAAGGGATGGCGTCACGGCCTTGCAGATGGATATAAAGATTGCGGGCATTACGCCTGCCCTGATGCGGCAGGCCCTGGCGCAAGCCCGTGAGGGGCGATTGCACATCCTCGGAAAAATGGATGAATGTTTGACCGTACCTCGTCCCCAGTTGGCGGCCTATGCGCCACGGATCACCACCATCCAGATCAAACAAGATAAAATCCGTGATGTGATTGGGCCTGGGGGTAAAATGATTCGCAGTATCATTGCGGACTGTGGGGTGAAAGTGAATGTCGATGACTCCGGAGTGGTGACGATTGCGGCGGTAGACGGGGAGTCGGCGCAAAAGGCGACGGATATGATTCTACGGATCATCGAAGAAGCGGAAGTTGGGAAAATTTATCTTGGCACGGTTCGAAAGATTGTGGATTTTGGCGCCTTTGTGGAAATTCTCCCGGGTATGGATGGGCTCGTGCACATTTCACAACTTGCCCCCCATCGTGTGGCATCGGTCACGGATGAAATTTCCGAAGGCGAACAGATTCTTGTCAAAGTCCTGGAAATCGATCGCCAAGGCAAGATTCGCCTCAGTCGAAAAGATGCCATGGCCGAACAGGCTGACAAAGACCAACTCACCTCTTAAGTCTTTCTGAGTGCCCCAACGTGTATAAAAAAGTGATATTGGATAACGGAGTCCGGGTTGTCCTGGAGCGGATGTCATCCTTGAAATCCGTGGCTTTAGGGGTATGGGCCACGGTAGGAAGCCGTTACGAAGGAAAAAGTGAGGCGGGCTTTTCACATTTCATTGAGCATATGATGTTCAAGGGCACGCGAAAACGGACAGCTTCACAAATTTCCAATGAGATCGATGCCTTGGGCGGTGAAATGAATGCCTTTACTACTCATGAGGCCACCGCGTTTTACGTCAAGGTGTTAGACCAGCAAATGGGAGCGGCCTTTGATCTCTTGGCCGATCTCTTTCACCATTCACGGTTTTCCGCCAAGGATGTTGAAAAGGAAAAACAGATTGTGCTCGAAGAAATTCGTACTGTTCAGGACGATCCTGAGGACTATATCCATGAATTGCATGCCAAAGATGTGTTTGGCTACCACCCATTGGGGCGTCCCATCCTGGGAGAACCCCGGTCGATGCGGCGACTGAGTCGCCAATCTCTGGTGCAGTATAAGGAAAAGCACTATCGCCCGGAAAAAACGATTGTAGCGGTGGCCGGCAACTTTTCGTTCCCCGAAGTCATCGATTACGTCAATACATATTTTGGGCAATGGAAGGGGAGCGGGCATCGGAAGGTTTTACCGATATTACAGCAAGAGCCATGGCCCGATCAGCCGCGGGAACGGCAAAGTCTTTACCTGAAACCGTTAGAGCAAGTCCATGTGTGCGTGGGGTTTAAAGGGTTGCCTATCGGGCATCCGGATCGTTATGCGGCGCTTGTCTTAAGCACTATCCTGGGAGGGGGAGTCAGCTCCCGATTATTTCAGGAAATTCGGGAAAAACGCGGGTTGGCGTATACCATTTATTCCCATCTTTCAAGTTTCTTGGATGGCGGAACGCTAACAGTCTATGCGGCAACCCGGCCGAATGAAGTGACAGCGGTGATTGATCAAATTTGTCGTGAGACCGGGAAGTTGTGCCGTCGGGAGGTGGTCGACAAGGAATTAGAGCGAACCAAAACCCAACTGAAGGGGAGTTTAATGTTGGGATTGGAAGGGACCTATGGACGGATGAACAAACTGGCTAAAGACGAATTGTATCAGGGACGTCATGTCACCCTTCAGGAAATTGTGAAGGCCATTGACCGGATATCCCCTGAACACATTCGGCAATTGAGCCAGAAATTATTAGATCTCAAAGAGTTCGTGGTGACAGCCTTGGGGCCTATTCCGAAAAGAAGGTTTCCGAAGTGGGGGTAATCCTAAAACCTCATCTTTTTCCGCTTGACAACCATGCCCTGGATGAGTAGCATTGGACCCTCTTGAAACTCTGATTTTTCCTTTTTGAAATAGGGGTATGAGGATCTGGGAAAAGGTTGCTTAGAAGATAAACAAAGGTCAGTTCGTTTTTTAATTTTTGTCATTCTAACACTGTAAGGAGGGAGCAGATGAAGAAGTCATCTCTACGTCGGGCATTAGTAGCTCTCTGTGCTTTTGGCCTGGTTGGTCTTGGATTAGGAAGCGTTGTTTATGGAGCCGGTCCTGGTCCAGACAAGTCAAAAGGTGACCCCAAAGATATCGCCAGCCAGGGTGATATTACTTTTAAAGCTGTGCAAGCAACCAGTTTGAAGGGACGGGTTTTCGGGCATTGGGCGGACAATCCTGAAGGGGAAATTTTGTTCGGGATTCAGTATTGGAATACATCAGCCCCCGCCGAAACAGGCAATCCTCCAGGTAGGGCTTCAGATGATCGGATTCAGACTCTCCCTGATCCGCTGATTTCCTGCTGTGCGTGGGGATATCAGGGAGGAACAGAAAAGAACAATCCGTATTCAGGATGGTATACCCCGCAAACGACAGTCCGTTTGGCCGTCAAAGACAAAGCGATGATGGACCAAATCACCAAAGCCGCCCAGGATTTTGTAGCCATGGAAGTGCAAGTAAGCGGTCGGACTGTGACAGGTTTCAAAGTAATTGAAGCGGAGTGATTAAATTTTTTCCATAATTCATGATTGGAATCACAATTTTAGTCGAGGAGGGAAGCCATTATGAAAGGTGCTAAGAAGAAAGGGTGGGCCCTTGTGGGAGCCATGGCGCTAGTTGGGGCAATGGTCTCCAGCGCGATGGCGATCGAAGCATTCCAAGAGAGGTTTGAGTGGGGTGATTTGAGCAAGCCGACGACCCTTCGTGGACGAGTCGCTGTGGTAGATCCATACGACAAAGCGGTGTGGATCAATGTCGCTGTATTTGGTGGAAACGCGGAAAGCGGCTATTACTGGCAAAAATATTTCCCCGGCAAAAACATCAAGATCCCGGCAAAAACATCAAGATGTATCCAGCAAATGATGAAGTATGGAAAGCATTGGTTCAGGCTGGGAAAGATTCCCACAGTCAGGCTGTCATGACGGACACGAAACCCTCAAATTATGGCATGGTGGAAATTGTCGTTCAAGAAGTCGAGCAAAACAAGCGGGTGATTTCTTCAGCCAAGCCAGCTGAGGACGTAGCCGGGACTCCTGACAAGCCAAGAAGTATTCATAGTCTGCGTTCATTGTCTGTTATGGATGCAATTCGAGCTGATAGTTGGCAGAATAATCGCAAAATGCTGTATGATGTGCTGGTCCCAAGTCCGGAAGGCATTCAACCCATTGCAGGTATCATTCCGAATTCCGACCAAGGGCTTGGCCAGTTCTATGATCCGGCCAAGGGCGCGTTCGAACCAGCAAAGTAACCTGTAATTCACAGGTAAAAAGGTTTTATGAAAGGGCCTGCGTGTGGACGCAGGCCCTTTTTTTTTATTAAGCGTCGTTCTCATTCAATCGAGCTTTGAAATCGGCTAGTCTGTTGAGGGCTTCAAGCGGAGTCATCGAGAAGAGATCCATCTGTTTGACTTCTTCTAAAATGACATGGGGTTTGGGAGAGGAGTGTTCGGTTAGGGGATTCACTGGCTCATCAGAGAGTGACACGTTTGTAGAGGAGGTATCCTGTTCCAGTTGAAATAAAATATTTTTTGCCCGATCCAAAACCGGCTTTGGAATACCAGCCAGTTTGGCGACTTGGATTCCATAACTCCTATCAGCCTTTCCCTGAATGATCTTTCTCAGGAACAGCACATCCTGACCTTTTTCCTGGACGAGGACCGTGTAGTTCTTGATGCCTTCTCGGAGAGTCTCTAATTGAGTCATTTCATGGTAATGGGTGGCAAAAAGCGTTCGTGCTCCGAGATGCCCGCGATCTAAAATATATTCCACCAGTGCCCATGCGATACTGAGTCCGTCATAGGTGCTGGTTCCTCTACCGACTTCATCCAGCAACAATAAGCTTCGCGAAGTCGCCGTATCCAAAATCCTGGCCGTTTCACTCATTTCGACCATAAAGGTGCTCTGGCCGGCACTGAGGTCGTCTGCAGCGCCCACCCTGGTAAAAATCCGGTCCACAATGCCTATTCGTGCTGAATCAGCCGGCACAAAACTACCCATTTGAGCCATGAGCACGATAAGGGCGACTTGGCGCAAGTATGTACTTTTTCCTGCCATATTGGGGCCGGTAATCAATAAAAGCCTATTGGTGTCCAAGTCCAGGGTTGTATCGTTGGGAATGAAGCCTTCAGCATGTTGAATGTGTTCAATGACCGGATGGCGACCTTCAGTAATCTGAATCGTTCCTCCTTCATGGACCGTTGGCTGATGATACC